>CAZXZX010000088.1:0-17893 GCA_964645445.1 uncultured Gaiellales bacterium | reverse complement strand
GTCGCAACTCATCGTTTGCGGAGCTGTAACCGAGGGCATCGGCACAATGGAGACGATGCTGCGGGGAGCATTGCTGACGGCCGTCGTGGCGCTCATGGCGCCTGCCGCCGCGCATGCGTACGGCTGGCCGCTGAAGCCATTCGACCGGATGCACCCGATCCGCGGCACCTTCAACGACCCCCGCTTCCACGTCGCGCCCGACCTGACCTGGAAGGGAACGTTCCATTTCGGCGTCGACATCTCGGCGCCCGACGGCACGGCCGTCTACGCGGTCGAGCCGGGGATCGTCGTCCGCGGACCCGACTCCGTCAGCCTCCGCCGTCCCAACCGGCGCGAGTTCGGCTATTGGCACATCAGGCCGGTCGTCAGCACGGGCATGCACGTGCACATCCACCAGCTCCTCGGGTACATCCTCCCGGGCTGGGGCCACGTCCACTTCGCCGAGACGGTGGCCGGCCGCTACCGCAACCCCCTCCGTCACGGCGCGCTGTCGCCCTACCGGGAGCTGAACGCGCCGGTCGTGGACGCGATCTCCGTCGTCCACCTCGAGGGCCACGCCCTCCAGTCCGAGGGCACCGACGTCACCGGCGCGATCGGGCTCATCGCCGACGCGTACGAGTTGCCGTCGGTCGCGCCTGCGCCGCCGTGGAACCGCGCCCGCCTCGTGCCGAGCGTCGTGCGCTGGCGGCTCATCCCGGAGAACGGCGACCCGCCGTCACCGTGGCACACGGTCGCCGACTTCCGCTTCCGGCTCCTGCCCGCCAGCCTGTACACGCGGATCTACGCGCCCGGGACGTATCAGAACAAGCCGAACCGTCCGGGCGACTATCGCTTCTGGCTGACGCAGTCGCTCGACACGATGTCGCTGCCGAACGGCACGTACTGGATCGACGTGCAGGCGGCGAACCTCGCCGGGGCCTTCGGCGAGGACCAGATCGCCCTCAACGTCATCAACTAGCGCGCTCGGGGCTTTCCGATCAGCCCCAGGACGCTTCCGTCATCGGGCGCAGCGCCGTCTCGAGCATTCGCACGTGGCGCGGCCGTTCGAGCGCGAAGATCACGAACTCCGCGACGTCCTCGGCGGTCATCATGCCCGGGAGCGCGTCGGGCGTCCGGCCGCGGCCGTCGTCGAGCGCGAAGTCCGTCGCGACGCCGCCGGGGCAGACGTTCGTGCAGCGAATGCCGCGTTCGCGGAGCTCGTGGTCGAGCGCGCGCGTGAGCCCGACTTGGCCGAACTTCGATGCGCAGTAGACGGCTTCGTAGGGAAGGCCGCGCCGGCCCGCCTCGGAAGCAAGCATGATCACGTCGCCTTCGCGGCCGAACATGTGCGGCAGCGCGGAACGCACCGCGTAGACCGTTCCCTTGAGGTTGACGTCGAGCATCTCGTCGAGGTGCTCGCGCGAGAGATCGAGGAACGGGCCGTACGCCCCGACGCCCGCGTTCGGGACGACGATGTCGATGCCGCCGAAGCGCGTCGCCGTCGCGTCGCACAACGAGATCAGCGCATCGAGATCGCGGACGTCGCACGGCTGCGCGACGACGCGCTCGAGCCCGAGGTCGGCGCCGCTGCGTGACGCGAGCCCGAGGTTGCAGCCTCGGTCGTGCAGCATCCGCGCGACGGCGGCGCCGATGCCGCGGCTCGCGCCTGTGATCACAGCGGTCTTGCCTTCGAGGGTCATTGCAGCTCCTTCAGGGTCGGGTACAGCCGACGGAACCGTTCGTAGTGCTCCTCGTAATCCCATTCCGGCTCGATGCGGTCGCGGACGCGCACGCACCGTGCGACCGCGTCGTCGGCGTCGGCGAAGACGCCGCCGCGCACGCCGGCGAGCAGCGCGGCCCCGTACGCCGCGCCCTCCTCGAGCTGGACGCGCTCGAGCGGCAGGCCGAGCACGGAGGCGGTGATCCGCAGCCACAGCTCGCTTCGTGCGCCTCCGCCCGAGACGCGCCCGACGGTCGCGTCGACGCCGAGCTCGCGCAGCAGCTCGAGCGAGTCGCGAAGGCCGAATGCGACGCCCTCGAGCACCGCGCGCGCGAGCGCACCGCGGTCGTGGCGAAGCGAGAGGCCGGTGAACGCGGCTCGCGCGTCCGGATCGACGTGCGGCGTCCGCTCGCCCGCGAGGTACGGGGCGAAGAGCAGCCCCTCGACGCCCGGCTCCCAGCGCTCCGCCTCGTCGTAGAGGGCGCCGTATTCCCCTCCGACGATGTCGCGCAGCCACGCGAGCGAGCCGGCTGCGCTCAGCATCACGCCCATGGCGTGCCACCGGCCGGGCACGGCGTGGCAGAACACGTGGACCCGCCCCTGCGGGTCCGGCCGGTACGAAGGGCGTACCGCGAACACGACGCCCGACGTCCCGAGCACCACCGACAGCGCGCCCGGAGCAGCGATGCCGACACCGAGCGCGCCGGCGGCCTGGTCGCCCGCGGTTGCGACCTCCGTCGACTCGTGCGCCGTCGGGAGCCAGTCGAGCGGAACCTCGATCGCGGCGCACACTTCGGCCGACCAGCGGCGGTGCGCGACGTCGAAGAGCAGCGTCCCCGATGCGTCCGCGGCGTCGATGGTGCGCTCGCCCGTCAGGCGGAAGCGGACGTAGTCCTTCGGCAGCAGGATGTGGCGGATCCGCGCGTGGACGTCGGGCTCGTGCCGTTGCAGCCAGAGCAGCTTCGGCGCCGTGAACCCGGGGAGCGCGCGGTTTCCGGTGAGCTCGATCAGCCGGGCGAGGCCGATGCGCCGCTCGATCTCCGCGCATTCGGCGCCGGTGCGTTGGTCGTTCCAGAGGATTGCCGGCCGCAGCACCTCGTCGCGCTCGCCGAGGACGACGAGACCGTGCATCTGCCCGGACAGTCCCAGCGGCCCCTCCGGGAGCTGCGCCAACACGCGTTGAGATGCCTCCCACCAGTCCTCGGGATCCTGCTCTGCCCAGCCGGGCCGAGGCGTCGAGAGCGCGTAGTGCTCCTCGGCCGTTGCGAGCACGGCACCGTTCTCGTCGATGGCGACTCCCTTGACGCCGGTCGTGCCGACGTCGAGGCCGACGAGAGCGTCAGGCACCCAACGCTGCGTAGACGAGCTCGTAGGCGCGGACGGCGTCCTTGTTCTGCTGTGCTTCGCGCAACGCGGGCCCGTCGAGCTTGGCGGCGATGCCGTCGATGAAGCGCCATTGCAGGACGGAGCGTTTGACGGCGGCGACGGCGTCCTCGGTGTAGGGGTAGAGGTCGAAGCCGAGGCGCCGCTCGTCCCCGTCTTGTCCGTAGCCGGCGCGTCGGAGCTCGACCGCGAGCTCGAGCGTCTCCATGAACGCGGTCGCGCCGACCATGTTGTCGTCGTCGAAGGTGCCCCAGCCGGAGTTCGCGTGCTGATGCCCCAGCAGACCGTCGGCGGCAAGAAGGGCGGCGTACTCGGCCAGGTTCTCGCCGTTCATGATCAGGTGCTGCCAGTCCATGTTCTCCGAGACGTTGTCGATCCCCCGCCGGCGCAGCGTGTGGATCACGTGCAGCGTCATGCCGACGTTGCGCATGAGGATCTTCATCGCCGGCTCGGAGTTCTTGTGCTCGAGGAACACGGTGACGCCCTTGCCGGCCGCGTAGGCCGCCGACTCGCCGACGCCGTCGATGAACCGCGCCCACGACTCCGCGTACGGCGTCTGGAACGGGTAGTTGTAGCCCTCGATCCCCGGCCAGATGATCATGCGCGCCCCCACGTCGGCCGCGAGGTCGATCGCCTCCCGCGTCAACCGCAGCGCGTCCGCGCGGATCGCGTCGTCGGGCGAGCAGAACGCACCCTTGCCGAAGCGCGGATCGAGGTGCAGGCCGCTCGCGACGCAGTAGATGCCGTGCCCGTCGAGCGCCCCGCGCACCTCGTCGAGATTCGCCGGAGAGAGCTCCTGCGGGTAGTGGAACTCGTAGTCGTCCATCAGGTCGCCGAGGCCCTCCACAGCGGTTCGGACCTTCGTCGCGGTCGGGATGCCGGCGAGCTCGGGCTTGTACCCGCCGGGGTTGAAGCGGGTGGCCATGCCGCCGAAGGCCCAGATGCCGAGGCTCGTCTTCATGGGGGCGAGCGTACTACGATGCGCGAGGTGATCGAGTTCCACCTCGACCCGCGCTCCGGCGTCGCGACGTATCTGCAGATCGTCCAGCAGGTGAAGGAGGCGCTCCGCCTCGGCACGCTCGACGTCGGCGACCAGCTGCCGACCGTGCGCGAGGTCGTCGCCGATCTCGCTATCAACCCGAACACCGTCGCGAAGGCGTACCGCGACCTCGAGCGTGAAGGCCTCGTCGTCGCACGGCAGGGACGCGGCACGTTCGTCGCGAGCACGCTCGCGCCTGCATCGCTGCGGCACCATGACGAGCTCCGGGCGGAGCTCGAGCGCTGGATTCGATCCGCGCTCGCCGCCGGGCTCGACGAGGAGAGTGTCCGCGCGCTCATCTCCGCAACGCTCCGGGAGTCTCTGGCCCGCCGCGTCGCGTGAACGCTTCGCCGCTCGTTGCGCAGGGCCTGGGCAAGCGCTTCCGCCGCGAGTGGGCCCTGCGCGGGCTGACGCTCGAAATCCCGCCGGGCGCAGTCGTCGGTCTCGCAGGTCCGAACGCGGCCGGAAAGTCGGCCCTGCTTGCGCTCGCAACCGGCCTGCTGGCGCCGACGGAGGGCAGCATCTCCGTTCTCGGCCGCGATCCGCTCCGCGACCCGGGCGTCCTGGCCGACGTCGGGTACGTCGCGCAGGGCGCGCCGCTCTACCGGTCGTTCAACGTCGCGGAGACGATCGAGTATGCGCGGCGCACGAACGCGACCTGGGACAGCGGAGCCGCTGTCGACCTGCTCGCGCGCATCCCCGCGCGCACGAAGGTCGGCGCACTGTCGGAGGGCGAGCGTGCCCGCCTCGCGCTCGCGCTGGTGCTCGGGAAGCGCCCGCAGCTCGTCCTCCTGGACGAGCCGTTCGCGAGTCTCGATCCGCTCGCCGGCCGTGAGCTCCTCCAGCTGCTGATGGACGGCGTCGCCGAGACCGGGGCCACGGTCGTCGTCGCGTCGCACGTCGTCGCCGACATCGAGCGCGTATGCGACCACATCGTGCTGCTCGCCGGCGGCGCAGTGCGCCTCGAGGGCAACGTCGAGGCTTTGCTGGACTCGCATCGCCTCCTCACCGGGCCGCGCCGCCCGCTCGGGGCGGTCCGAGGCGTCCGCGAGATCGTCCGCGAGCGTCACAGCGGCCGGCAGCTGACGCTGCTCACGGTCGTCGACGGGCCCGTCGTCGATCCCTCGTGGACGGTCGAGCCCGTCAGCCTCGAGGAGCTGCTGCTCGCATACATGGCACCCGAGCGCCTGCCGACGCCACGCAAGACGGAGAAGGTTCCACTCCGATGGCATGGGTGACCTGGCGGCAGCACCGCGCGCAGCTCGTCGCCGCCGCAGGACTGCTGTTCGCACTCGCCGCCACCGCGTTCGGCACGCGCCTGCCGATCGAGGCGGCGTTCCACCGCGAGTCGCTCGCAGCGTGCCTCCCGCCGGCCGCGCGTAGCGGCTGCGACATCATCGTCCCGCACTTCGAGGCCGAGTTCGGCGGCCTCGTCACAGCGCTCCGCACCCTCGCGGTGCTGCCCGTCCTCGCAGGCCTGTTCGTCGGCGCGCCGCTGCTCGCGCGCGAGCTCGAGCTCGGCACGCACCGTTTTGCGTGGACGCAGGGCGTAACGCGTCGACGCTGGCTGCTGTCGAAGACGGCCTGGCTCGCGGCGGGGACGCTGCTCGCCGGCGCCGTCGCGAGCGGCGTCGTCATGTGGTGGCGGGGCCCGTACGACGCGCTCGAGGGCCGGATCGGGCCGAGCAGCTTCGACATCGAGGGACTCGTCGTGCCTGCCTACGCGCTCTTCGCGCTCGCGCTCGGGGTGCTCGCCGGGCTCGTCTTCCGGCGCACCGTCGCGGCGATGACGGCCACGCTCATCGCGTTCGGCGCAACACGGTTCCTCGTCCTCGAGTTCGTCCGCCCGCACTTCCTCACACCGTTGCACCGGGTCGTCATCGCGACCGACACCGGCCGCCAGGCGGGCGACTGGGTGCTGAGCGACACGCTCGTCGACGGCGGCGGCCGCCAGATCACCGCCGCGCGCGAGGATCTCGCCGTCCTGCACGCGCAGCTCGCACACATCGACCCGCACACCTACATCGTCACGCTCGGTTGGAAGCGCCTGCTCACCTATCAGCCCGCAAGCCGCTTCTGGACGTTCCAGCTCTTTGAGGCGGGCCTCTTCGCGGCGCTCGCGGCGCTCGTCATCGTCCTTGCGCTCTGGCTCGTCCGTCGGACGCCGACGTGACGCCTCCGCTCGACCGCGCCGCCCTCCTGCGGCTCGCCGCCGGGGCCGCGGCGGTGGGCGCCCTGCCCGACGGCGTCAGGAGGGCGTTCGACGTCAACTTCCCGCAACCGCACCCCCAGTGGCGATTCGTGTTCGTCAACCATGCGCTGACGAACCCCTTCTTCGTGCCCGCGAAGTACGGGAGCGACGACGCAGCGGCTCTTCTCGGCGCGAGCGTCGAGTGGACGGGATCGACGAGCAGCGACGTCGGCGAGATGGTGAAGGCGATGCGGCGCGCGATCGAGTCGAAGGCCGACGGGATCGCCGTGTCGATCGTCGATCCGCAGGCGTTCAACGGCCCGACGGCGCTCGCGCTCTCGCGCGGCATCCCGGTCGTCTCGTACAACGCGGACGGGGGGAAGGCGAACGCCCGGCTCGCGTATTACGGTCAGGACAACTACCAGTCGGGCCTGGAGCTCGGTGCGAGGCTCGTCACCCTCGTCGACGGCGGCGACGTCTATCTCTTCATCGCGACACCGCGGCAGCAGAACATCCAGCCGCGAATCGACGGCGCCCTCGACGCGATCCGCGACTCGGGGCGGCCGATCAGGGCCCACGTCGTCGCGAGCGGCGTCGACGTCAAGGGCGAGCTGGCGAAGATCGAGGCGACGTACAAGGCGAACCGCCAACTCCGAGGCCTGTTCGCCGTCGACGCGGGCTCTACCGCCGGCGTCGCGCACGTGATGCGCAAGTACAAGCTGCACGAGCGTGGCGTGCGGGCCGGCGGCTACGACCTGCTGACGCGGACGCTCGAGGCGATCCACGCCCGGGAGCTCGACTTCACGATCGACCAGCAGCCCTATCTGCAGGGATTCCTGCCGATATTGCAACTTTTCCTGTACCGCTACAGCGGCGGCCTCGTCGCTCCGGCGGACACGAACACCGGCCTGCACTTCGTCACGCATGCGAACGTGGGGCGCTATCTGACGACGAGGAGCCGCTTCGAGGGCAGCTCGGGCCGGGAGCAATACCCGGTCGCTTAACCTTGAACTATTCCCCTAGGAGAGTAGTATGGTCGCGCTCCGTGACCGACGACGGACCACGGCCCGTGCAATGACCGCACAAGGAGGCAATGAGGGTGAAGAAGCTTTTGTTCAGGGCGATTCCGGTCCTCGCGCTCGTCGCAGGGATCGCGACCGTCATCGTGTCGGCCGCGGCTGCGAAGCCGCGGGCGAGCTACCAGGTCTGCGTTCTGCTCCCGGATACGAAGTCGTCCGTCCGGTGGGTGCAGTTCGACGCTCCTGACATCGCAAAGGCGCTCAAGGCTGCCGGCGTCACCTACTCGATCAACAACGCCCTCAACGACCCGCTGAAGCAGAAGGCGCAGGCACAGGCGTGCCTGGCGGCCGGCGCGACGGTGGTCATCGAGACGGCGCTCGACAACGGCTCCGCCGCGTCGATCGAGAAGCTGTTCACGTCGAAGGGCGGCAAGGCGATCGACTACGACCGCCAGGTCACCGGCGGTAGCGCATCTGTCTACGTCACCTTCGACGGCAAGGCCGTCGGTGCAGCTCAGGCCAAGGGCGTCATCGCCGGGATGAAGGCGAACGGCACCTACAGCAAGAGCTCGACCGTCGCCGAGCTGTGGGGCGGCCAGACCGATCAGAACGCGTTCTGGTTCAAGAGCGGCAATGACGTGGTCCTCAATCCGCTCTTCAAGAGCGGCGCGCTGAAGAAGGGCCCGCAGCAGTTCGTCCCCGACTGGGACGCGACGAACGCGGCGAACATCTTCAACCAGATGCTCGTCAAGACCAGCAACAACATCCAGGGGATCATCGCGGCGAACGACAACATCGCCGGCGCCGTGGTCGCCGACCTGAAGGCGAAGCATCTCAAGCCGATCCCGCTGAGCGGGCAGGACACGACCGCCCAGGGCGTTCAGAACATCATCTCCGGCTGGCAGTCGGGCACGGTGTACAAGTACGTGCCGGACGAGGCGAACGCCGCCGCTGCGGCAGCGGTCGCGCTCATCAAGGGTCAGACGCCGAAGTCGAACGGGTTCCGCCTGAACGGCAAGGCGAAGGAGCCGACGCTCGCCCTTCCGGTCCAGTGGATCACGAAGGCGAACTACAAGCAGCTCTTCACGCAGGGCTGGCTGAAGAAGAACCAGGTCTGCATCGGGGCGTACGCGCAGTACTGCAAGTAGGAATCCCACCGATGGAGGCGCCCCGATCGGGCGCCTCCAACGTCTTTCTGTGGTAAGAACGCTCAGCCGGTGACAGACACGCCGCCCATCCTCGAGCTTCGCAGCATCACCAAGTCGTTCGGCTCGGTGCAGGCGCTGGACCGCGTCGACTTCGAGGTCCAGCGCGGCGAGGTCATGGCCCTCGTCGGGGACAACGGCGCCGGGAAGTCGACGCTCGTCAAGTGCGTCGCCGGCACGTACACGGCCGACGGCGGGCAGATGTTCTTCGAGGGCAACGAGGTGCACATCAGCGGCCCGAAGGACTCCGCGAAGCTCGGGATCGAGGTCGTGTACCAGGACCTCGCGCTCTGCGACAACCTCGATGTCGTCCAGAACATGTATCTCGGGCGCGAGCTGAACCGCTTCCAGATCCTCAACGAGGCGGCGATGGAGCAGAACACCACCGAGACCCTCAAGACGCTCGCCGTCACGACGATCCGGTCGGTTCGCCAGCCGGTCGCGACGCTCTCCGGCGGCCAGCGGCAGTCGGTCGCCGTGGCGAAGGCGGTGCAGTGGAACTCGAAGCTCGTCATCCTCGACGAGCCGACCGCCGCCCTCGGCGTCGCGCAGACCGAGCAGGTGCTGGCGCTCGTGCGCCGCCTCGGCGAGCAGGGTCTCGCCGTCGTGCTCATCTCGCACAACCTCCACGACGTCTTCGAGACCGCCGACCGAATCACGGTCCTGCGACTCGGACGCAACGTCGGCGTGTTCGAGCGCCGTGAGACGACCCAACAGGCGGTCGTCGAGGCGATCACCGCCGGTATCGCGAGCAAGGTCGCAGGGGCCCCGGCGCCGGGTTCCGACGCATGACCGCCGCGGACGTCGTCGGCGCCGACCGCGGGAAGCTGCCGCCCGACCCGGAGCAAGAGCTGCCCGGCGGCATGGCCGGGCTCTGGCAGCGCGCCTGGCTGAACCTGCGGACGGGCAACCTCGGTCCGACGCCGATCATCGTCGGCGAGGCGCTCACCGTCATCATCTTCGGGTTCACGGCGACGAACTTCTTCACCGCCGTCAACTTCGCGAACCTCATCACCGAGACGGCGGGCACGGCGATGCTCGCCTACGGCGTCGTCTTCGTCCTGCTGCTTGGCGAGATCGACCTCTCGATCGGGTATCTGGCCGGGATCGGCGCCCTGATCGTGGCGGAGCTCCAGCTGCCCGGCAGCCGCTGGCAGATGAACGGGATTCTCGCGATGCTCATCGCGGTCGTCGCCTGCGCGGCGATCGGGGGCGTTCAGGGCTCGATCGTCGCCCTCGTCGGCGTGCCCTCGTTCGTCGTCACCCTCGGCGGCTTCCTCATCTGGCAGGGCGTGATCCTGAACACGCTCGAGCAACGCGGCACGATCATCATCCAGGACCGTTGGATCAACTACACCGACAGCTACTTCTTCTCGCACTTCGCCGGCTGGTTGATCGCAGCGCTCATCACGGCGCTCTATCCGATCAGCGTCCTCTACAAGAGGATCACCGCGCGCGGCACCCACATCGCGCAGGTGAACAGCTACGTGTTCATCGCGCGCGCGACAGGCATCGCGCTCGCGACGTTCGGCACCGTCGCGATCGCCAACCACGCGAAGGTGATCACCACCTCGCTCGGCCTCCCGCTCGCGGGTGTCATCGTCGTCGTCTTCCTCATCCTGCTGACCTTCCTCGCGCGGTGGACGACGTTCGGCCGTCACGTCTACGCGGTGGGCGGCAGCGCCGAGGCGGCGCGCCGTGCCGGCATCAACGTCCCGCGCATCCGCATCCTCGTCTTCATGCTCTCGGGAGCGACCGCGGGCATCGGCGGCATCATCTTCGCGGCGCAGGTGAACTCGGTCGCGCTCACGTTCCCCCCCGGGAACCTGCTGCTGAACGCGATCGCGTCGGCGGTCATCGGCGGCGTCAGCCTCTTCGGCGGCCGCGGCGAGGTGCGCGGCGCCCTGCTCGGCGCCGTCCTCATCGGGACGCTGCAGAACGGGCTGAACACGTTGAACGTGTCGAACGGCTGGATCTACATCATCACCGGCCTCGTGCTGCTGGGCGCGGTCACGCTCGACACGTTCGCCGTGCGCCTGCAGGCGCGCTCGGGCCGCTAGCGCCTCGCCAGCGCGAGCTTCCCGATCTTCAGGCCGAGCGTTCTTCCCGCCGCCTCGTCGGCCGGCGTCTCGATGCCCTCTGCGACCCCGGCGGTGGAGAAGCGGAGCGCCTCGGCCGCAAACGAGTGGCCGGTCAGCGCGGTCAGCACCGTGTCGGCGGCGTAGGCGAAGGCGCTGCCCTCCGACACCCAGCCCGGCGAGGACGGTGTCGGCAGGGGCGGCTTCCACGCCGCACCGGGGATCCAGCGTCCGCCCGAGCGGACGTAGGTCTTGCCTCCGACGAGCTTGCTGAGGCCCGGAACGACAGGGAGCCCGCCGTTGAAGGCGAGGTACCGGATCATCGAGATCGGGCGCGGCGCCTCGTACGCGCGCTTGGCCGCCCACGCCGAGACGGCTGCGTCGTTGAGCGCGCCGTTCAGGGTCCGGTACAGCCGGAGGTCGTGTGCGAGGTCGCCTGTGGCCGCGGACTCGGCGAGCCGATTCCACGCGAGCGGCGACGTGTCGTCGCGCGGACCCGGCGTGCCCGAGGTCGCGCGGAGAACGGCGATCACGGCGTTCTTGTAGGCGGCGCTGGACGGCAGGCCGAACGGCGGCTTGCCGGCGTGCACGCGGCCGGCGAACGTCGCGACGTTGCCCCACTGCGCGTCGACGAAGCGCTGCGCGTTCAGCGGCTGCCAGAACGTCGGGTCGTGAACCGACGAGCCCACCTGCGCGAGGGCCAGCGGCGCGTTCTGCGGCACGTAGCTCGGGTCGGCGTAGTGCATCGCCTCGTTCGAACCATCGAGCCGGCCGGCGGCGATCGCGGCCGCGGCGATCCTGTTCGCGGAGGCGTCCGGAGAGAGACACAGTGAGCGCAGCTGCTTCGTCAGGATCGCGAAGGTCGAGGCAAGGTTCGAGTTGGACGACGCGCGCCACAGCAGCAGTTGGTAAGCGGCATAGCTGATCGAGACCGGTGATGGGCCGGCGGATGACATCGCGGTCGCGAGGTCATAGAGGTCGCGCGCCTGCACGGGCTCCGACGCGCCGCCGGCGCGAAGCACGGAAACCGCCGTCTTGTCCCACACCGTCGCGATCGAACCGGCGTGGTGTGAGGGCGTGCAGGCGGCCGGCGGCGTCTGCGCGAGCGGCGTGCGCAACGGAGGAACGCTCACGTGGACGATGCGGTCGGCCCGAGCCGTCGTCGCGGTCGTCGCGCCCCACGGGTAGCGCACGTGTACGACGGCTGTCTGCGCGTCGCCGAGCCCGAAGTGGGCGCGCGGGTCCTCCGACGAGAGGTAGCTGCTTCCCGCCTGAACTGTGCGCACGAGTGTCTGTCCATTCGGCAGCGTCACGCTCACGACCGCGCCAGGCACGAAGCGCGACAACGAGACGTCCAGCCAGTGCCCGACCGGCCCAGTGGGGCGGAGGAGCACGAGCTTTCCGCCGATCGTGTTGATGGCGATCTGCATGCGCCCGTCGTTGTCAGCGTCCGCCGCCGCTACCCCGCGGCCGTTGAGTTTGAGCGCGCCGAGCGCTCCCCGAGCGACACCGAACCCCGCGCCGGCGGGAGCGAGCACGCGAACCTGCTCGGCGTCGGCCTCGAGCGACGTCACCGGGATGGCGCCCGCCGCGAGCACGAGGTCGGGCCGTCCGGAGTTCGCGAGGTCGACCCACGACGCTCCCCACCCGGCGAAGCGAGTGCCGAGCGCGGGGTCGACCGCGGAGCGCGCGCTCGCGAACGTCGCGCCGGACTGCCGGAACGCGGCTGTCGGCTCGCCGCGCGAGTTCGTCACTACGAGCGTCCCGTTCTGCGACGCGATCCCCATGCCCGCGTACGGATCGGCGACGTGCTCGGCGGTGGCGCGATCCTCGAAGCGGAAGCCGAGGCCCGCGGGATCGGCCTTCGCGCCGCCGGGCCACGGGACGTTCACGTACAGCTGGTTGGGATCCTCGTCGTTCGCGACGTACAGGTCGGGGCGCCCGTCGCCGTTGACGTCGACGAACTGCGCGCCGAGGCCGTGCCGGTACGCGGCCGACTCGAGCCCTGCCTGGACGCCGACCTCGCGGAAGCGCCTCCGGCCCTCGTTCAGGAAGAGCAGGTCGCGGACGCCGGCGACGTTCGTGGGAAAGCCCGAGAGCGAGTTGGGCACCGGCTCGCTCGCGTCGGCGTACCCGGCGACGAAGATGTCTGGCCTCCCGTCGCCGTTGACATCGGCGACTGCGACGCCTGCGTACCAGCCGTGCGCGGGAAGAGCGCTCGTCGTGAAGCGACCGGTGCCATCGTTCCAGAGCACGTCGACGCCGCGCGTCGTCGTGACGACGAGATCGGGACGGCCGTTGCCGGTCAGGTCGGCGGCGGCGCAGCCGTCGCCCTGCACCTGCAGGCCGGTATGCGTCGTCGCGGTAACGTTGCGGAACCTTCCGCCTACGTTCTCGAACAGCGCCGACCGGGGGAGGCCGCCGTGGCTTTCCCACCGCGCCGTGTCCGCGCTCGCGTACGAGTTGACGACGAAGAGGTCCTGCCGGCCGTCGCCGTTGTAGTCGAGCCAGCAGACGCCGCCTCCCATCATTGCCTGGGACTCGCGCGACATGCCGAAGCGGAAGGAGCCCTGCCGGAAGTCGAGCCCGACCGACGACGCGACATCCTTCAGCCGGATGCCGGCCAGCGCGTCGCTCGTCGGCGCCGGCGCGACCCGCACGGTGCGCGTCGCGGACGGCAACGCCCAGTGGCCGTTCGCGGTCTGGTGGAGGTGATACGTCGCGGCCGCGAGCTGAGCGGTCGCCGTCGGCGGCCCCTGCCCCTCGCCCTGGACGAGCCAGATGCGAAGCGTGTCCTTCACGGTCGCGGGCCTCGCCGCGAGCAGGTCGTGCGCGATCAGCTTCGCCGTGTGCCGGTCGAGCGGGGTCTGCACGCCGCGCGACGGGAGGATCGTGATCGGTGGCAAGGTCCCGGGTGGAAGCGGGCGAAATGCGTTCGCCGGCGCGGGGGAGTTCGCGACGACGATCGCGACCGCCGACGCGGCGACGGCGACCGGCGCGGCTGCGAGCGCGATACGGCGGGGGACCGCCACCGGCGCGAGCCGGAGCACGAACATCGCGAGGCAGACGACCGCGAGCGCGCCGAGAAGCGCGACCTTCGCAGCGAACTCCGTCGTCGTCGGCGCGATCATGACCGTAGCGAGCGCCCCGAGGCAGACGGCGTACACGAGGCGCGCCGACGGCGAGCGCGGCGCCGTCTTCGGGTCGGTGATCATGAAGAACAGGAACACGAGCACCTCGGGCGACGTGATCAGCACCCACCAGAGGTGGAAGCCGGAGATGGGGCCGAGATGCCAGCGCGCGGTCATCGCGTGACCCGCGAGCGCGAGCACGCCGATGCCGACGGCGAACGATGCCCAGAAGCCGAGCGCAACGCGCAGAAGCTTCAGCCGCCGCAGGATCGCGAACCCGCCGCTGACGATGACGACGAGCGCGACCACGAGCCACGCCGACATCGGTCCCCACCAGAAGTCGAGCGGCGCCGCGCGGGTGCGTCCGAGCGCGAGGAAGCAGATGACGAGCCCTATGTTCGACGGGTTGAAGATGTGCTCTCCCCGCCAGCGGATGACGTGCTTCGACAGGAGAGAGATCGCGGCCGTCCCGACGAAGATCCACCAGCCGCGGAGGCTCCACCAGTCGCCGTGGACGGTGCCGGGCACGCGCAGCACGAAGGCGACGCCGTTCCCGGTCAACATGGCGCTCGCCGGCCACATGATCACGTGCTGGCTCCGGAACGCGATCGCCACCTCCAGCACTGCGCACGTGCCGATCGCGAGGAGGATCTGCGCGATCGAGACCTCGAAGTGGAAGCCGACCTGCCCGATCACCTGGAGCGACGTGATCGTCGCCGCGAGGTGGAGCCGCGGATCGCGGAGCGTCGGAAGGAGAACCGGGTACGGCGTGCCCCGGATCAGAACGGAGGGCGCGGTGGCACTCAATGCCGGCTTCATCCTAGTGTCCTAAGGAAATAGGTGAAAATGACCTCATGAAGCTCGATCGCGCCCGCCGCATCGTCGAGCACGTCGTCGCCGCGGCTCCGGCTCCGCTCTCGGTCTTCGTCGCCGACGCGCACGGAGAGCTCGTCGCCGCGGCGACGATGGACGACGCCGCGCCGGACACGCGCCTTAACGCGCAGCGGAAGGCGTACACCGCCGCCCGCAGCGACGCCCGCTCGACGCGCGAGCTTGCGGAAAAGGTCCGTGAGGACGCGGTGGAGCGCGCGAGCTTCGATCCGTTCTTCACGTTCTTCCTCGGCGGCGTCGCGGTGTTCGAAGGTGACGTGCGCGTCGGCGCGGTCGGTGTCAGCGGGCTGCCGGGGGCCGACGACGAGCGGCTCGCGCAGGCGGCGATCGACACCACCGCCTGACGTGCACGACGACCTCGTGAACGGGTCGGCGCGCGCACCCGCGCGTGCGCACTTCCGCGCCATGGGTATCGATCCTGTGCGCCTCGGCGGCCCGATCATCGGCGTCGCGTCGACGTGGACGGGGACGATGCCGTGCAACCTCAACCAGCGCGCGCTCGCCGACCGCGTCGTCGAGGGCGTGACCGCCGCCGGCGGTGTCGGCCTCGTCTTCAACACGATCGCCGTCTCCGACAACCAGTCGCAGGCGACACCGGGGATGCGCGCGTCGCTCGTCTCGCGCGAGGTGATCGCCGACTCGATCGAGCTGATGAGCCACGCACACGACTTCGACGCGCTCGTCTGCATCGTCGGCTGCGACAAGACCGTGCCCGCTGCGCTGATGGCGCTCGCGCGCGTCGACAAGCCGGCCGTCGTCCTGTACAGCGGGCCGATGCGGGCGGGACCCGGCGGCGTGACGATCCAGGACGTGTGGGAGGCGATCCCAGGCCCGCGTGCGGCGCTGGACGAGCTCGAGCGGATCGCGTGCCCGGGGCCGGGCACGTGCGCGGGCAACTTCACCGCGAACACGATGGCGGTCGCGCTCGACTGCCTCGGCATCGCGATCGTCGGCGACGGACTGATCCCCGCCGACGAGACGGGCGCAAAGGGGGACGCTGCGGCACGTGCCGGTGCGCTCGCAGTGCGCCTGCCGCCGCCCGCGCGACGCTTCCTCGAACGGCGCGCGCTCCTCAACGCGATGGCGGGGATCGCCGCGACCGCCGGTTCGACGAACGGCGTCCTTCATCTGCTCGCGATTGCACGCGAGGCCGGCATCGAGCTGACGCTCGACGAGCTCGCCGCGGTCAGTGAGCGCACGCCGGTGATTGCGAGCCTCGTGCCGTCCGGACGCTTCGCCGCCGAGGACTTTCATCGCGTCGGCGGGACCGCGGCGCTCTTGCGCGAGCTCATCCGAGGCGGGTTCGTGGACGGAGAGGCCCCGACCGTGGACGGGTCGACGCTGGCGGCGCGTTCAGAGAGTGCGCCGCGTCCGGACGGGGCCGTCCTCTCGACGGTCGAGCAGCCGTTCAGGGCGGGCGGCGCGCTGCGTGCGTTGCGCGGCAACCTCGCGCCGGGCGGCAGCCTCGTCAAGGTGAGCGGGATGCGCGCGCACCGCGGACCGGCGCGCGTGTTCGATTCCGAGGAGGCCTGCACCGACGCGGTGCGTGGCGGCCGCGTGGTGTCGGGTGACGTGCTCGTCGTCCGGTACGAAGGCCCCGCCGGGGGCCCCGGCATGCGCGAGTTGCTGAGCGTGACGTCGTCGATCGTCGGCGCCGGGCTCGGCGACTCGGTCGCGCTCGTGACGGACGGGCGCTTCTCCGGCGCGACACGAGGGCTCATGGTCGGCTATGTCTCGCCGGAGGCGTTTCGCGGCGGCCCGCTCGCAGCGGTCCGCGACGGTGACGTCGTCGCGATCGACGCCGATGCGGGCACGCTCGCGGTGGAGGTCGACGACGACGAGCTCGCGGCGCGGTTCGAAGGCTGGCGCCCGCCCGACTCGGACGCGAGCGGCGTGTTCGCGCGCTATCGCGTGCTCGTCGGGCCGGCGTCGGAGGGCGCGGTGCTCGGGTGAGGGCGCTCGTCGTCGAACCGGGGGTCGCGGGTAGCGCGCGCGTGGAGGACATTCCCGCGCTCGAAGTCGCCGCGGGCGAGGTGCCGGTGCGCGTGCTCGAGGTCGGCATGTGCGGAACCGACCGCGAGATCGTGCACGGGCTCTTCGGCGTCGCGCCCGAGGGCGACCCGCTGCTCGTGCTCGGCCACGAGATGGTCGGAGTGGTCGAGCGCGACGGCCACGGCTTCAGCCGCGGCGACCTCGTCGCCGCGACCGTGCGGCGCTCGTGCGGGCGGTGCGTCGCATGCGCGGAAGGCTCGCCCGACTCGTGCCTCACCGGCGACTACACCGAGCGCGGCATCACGCGCCTGCACGGGTTCGCGCGCGAGCGCTTCGGCGAGGATCCCGCGCAGCTCGTCCCGATCCCAGGCGAGCTCGGACGGCTCGGCGTTCTCGCCGAGCCGACCTCGGACTGCGTGCGCGCACTGCGGCACGCGCGCGCGATCGGCGGCCGCCAGCCGTGGGAACCGCAGCGCGCTCTCGTCATCGGCGCCGGCCCGATGGGCACGCTCGTCACCTTCCTGCTCCGGCTCGACGGCGTCGAGGTCGTCACGACGTCGCTCGAGGAGGCGAAGCCCTTGATCGAGGAATCGGGCGCCGAGTACGTCCCGCTCGGCACGCGCGATCTCGGCCGCTTCGACCTCGTCGTCGAGTGCGCAGGGAACGCGCAGCTGATGGCCGATGCCCTCGGCCTGCTGCGCCGGAGCGGCGTCGCGTGCGTGCTCGGAATCGACGGCCGCAACCAGACGGTGACGCTCGACGGACGCACGATCGGCGTCGACCTCGTGCTCGAGAACCGCGTTCTCTTCGGCAGCGTGAACGCGCGCCGCGAGGATTGGCTCGCCGGCATCGAGGCGCTCGACGACATGCGCCGCCGCTGGCCGGGCGCGCTCGACCAGCTCATCGGCATGCGGGTGCCGCTCGACCGGTTCGACGAGGCCCTCGGCTTCGTCGGCGGGAAGGCAACACTCGTCCTCTGAGGCGTCGCTTGCGATGCCGACCAGAAGAGGCCGTGCCGGCTTCGCCGGCGCGGCCGTTTACCGAGTGATGCTCGGGTCGGTGAAGACGTCGTGCTCGTCGGTGCTGCGCGTCGAGAACTCCGACACGATCGCGCCGTCGTCCCCGGCCTGGAACCAATGCAATGTGTCGGGAGGGATGGTGAACTGCTCGCCCGGCCGCAGGACGATCTCGTCATGGCCCTCGACGTGCAGCGTCACCGAGCCGGTGCGACAGCGGAACGTCTCTTCCTTCCCCGGCTCGCCGCC
>CAZXZX010000087.1:0-6029 GCA_964645445.1 uncultured Gaiellales bacterium | reverse complement strand
TCTTCCGCGACGACGAGGATCGAATGGCGTTTCTCCGTGAGCTCGCGCGCGCAACGGCTCGCGTCGACTGGCGATGCGTCGCGTACTGCGTTATGGGAACCCACTACCACCTGATTTTGGACGTCGCCGCGGGTGCGCTTCCCAAAGGGATGCATTCGCTGAACTTCCGCTACGCGTCGCATTTCAACTCCCGGCACGCGATGAAGGGTCACGTCCAGGGGAGGCGCTACGGCGCGCGTCGCCTGATCGACGAAGCAGACCTGCTCGGCGCCGCCAAGTACGTCGCGCGCAATCCGGTCGAAGCCCTCCTGTGCGAGAGGCCCGAGGATTGGGCCTGGAGCAGCTACGCGGCGACGATCGGGCTGCGGGAGCAGCCGTCATTCATCGATCCACGTCCCGTGCTTCGCTGCCTCGGCGATCCGCTCGAGCACGCTCGAGCGGCATTGCGCCGGCACGTCACCGAGCCGTAACACTTTCGGAACCGGGCCTGGCCCCGGACATGGGGGTTACGTGGCTTACGCGGTGCGCTTCTCGGCCACGGCGTGCAGGCGGTCGCGGATCGAGTCGACGTCTGCGCCGAGGTCGTCGAGACGCGGGAGCTGCGAGAGCGACTCGAGGCCGAAGACGCGCTCGAACAAGGGCGTCGTGCGGTAGCGGATCGCTCCGCCGGCAGCATCGTCACGGCCCGCCTCCGCGATCAATCCACGCTCGAGCAACGAGGCGACCGCCGAGTCCGCGGCAACGCCGCGGATGCGCGCGACGTCGGGCCGCGTGCACGGCCCGAGGTACGCGACGATCGCGAGCGTCTCGAGCGCCGCCTGGGACAGGTTCCGCTGCGCCGGCTTCTCGATCATGCGCGCGCACGCATCCGCAGCCTCGCGCGACGCACGGAACGCCCAGCCGCCGGCGACGTGCTCCAGCACGATCCCGCTGCGGCCCTCGCGGTAGCGCTCGCCCACCAATCCCAGTGCCGCCTCGACCCGCTCCGGGTCGTCCGCAGCAGCCTCCGCGAGCTCCGCCGCCGTCAGCGGCGCGGACGCGACGACGAGCAGCGCCTCGACCGTCTTCGCGAGCTGGTCGAGCGGGTTTGCGGCAATCAGGCGGAGCGGAGCGTCCATGAATCCTCTCTTTCGACGTCGGTTCGTGAAATCCTGATCGGCGCGAACGGGGCCGCCTGCTCGATCGAAACCTCTCCCCCGCGGCGCAGCTCGAGCAGCGCGAGGAACGCCACCGCCTGCTCGACCCGCGACAACTCGGCGACCTCCTGGTCGAAGTCGAACCGGCTCCGCCGGCGCAGGACCGAACGGAACCGCTCGAGGAACTGCGTCACCGGCGGGAAGCGCAGCGCCATGTGCGCGAGCGACACCTCCGGCGGCGGCGTCGCCAGCAGCCGCAGCACCGCCGCCAGCTTCTCCGGATCGTGCGGCGCGAGCTGCGGCTCCACCTTCGGCGCCAGGGGAGCCGGTCCCATGCGGAAGAACCGGTCGCCCTCCGCCTCGAGCCGCTCGCGCAGCCACGCGGCCGCCTCCTTCATCCGCCGGTACTCGGCGAGCCGCCGCGCCAGCTCCTCGGCCGCCGCCTCCGGCTCCAGCTCGGCGAGCTCGGCCGCCTCCTCGGGGAAGAGACCGCGCGCCTTCAGCTCGAGCAGCGCCGAGACGAGCACGAGGAACTCGCCGCACGCGTCGAGGTCGAGCTCCTCCCGCTCGGCCAGCCGCTCGAGGAACGCGAGCACGATCGCCGCGACGTCGATCTCGACGAGATCGAGCTCGTCCTTGAGGACGAGCGTCAGCAGCAGGTCGAAGGGCCCCTCGAACGCGTCGAGGTCGAGCTCGAGCTCCCGGACGATCACGCCGGGACCCTATCCGCGTTACCGGACGCGCCCGCGGGGGACGGCCATGCGCGGCCCCTTCGGGATGGGACGCGCCTTTTGCGCCGGCCCGCGCTCCTCCGACGGCGTCCGCAGGAACTGCCACCACACGAAGAACGCGACCGAGGCGATGAAGCACCCGAGCGAGACCCAGAAGTTCACGCGCTGCCCGAGGAAGTGGTTGGACGGGTCGATGCGCAGCGTCTCCTCGAACGTGCGGAACGCCGTGTAGATCGCGACGTACAGGGCGAAGAGCGCCGGCCGCCGCAGCTTGAAGCGCTTGTCGACCCACAGGAGGACGAGGACGCCGAGCAGGTCCCAGATGAACTCGTACAGGAACGTCGGGTGGTACTCGTTGAGCGCCCCCTTGCCGTGGATCTCGAGCGCCCACGGCAGCGTCGTGTGCCTGCCGTACAGCTCCTGGTTCCAGTAGTTCCCCCAGCGCCCGATCCCCTGCGCGAGAAGCAGCCCGGGCGCGACCGCGTCCATGAACAGCCGGATCGAGTTCCCGCTCCGCTTCACGACCCACGCGCCCGCGGCGACGCCGAACGGGATCGCGCCCCAGATGCCGAGCCCGCCCTCCCAGACGGCGAACGGCCCCCACCAGTGCGCGTGGATCGCCGCGTCCTGGTTCCAGCTCGTGATCAGGTGGTAGATGCGCGCGCCGATGATCCCGAAGATCACGCCCCAGATGGCGACGCGGTAGACGAGGTCCCAGTCGCCTCCCCAGCTCACCCAGCGGCGTCCGGTCAGCCAGATCGCCGCCGCGATCGCGAGCAGGAGCATGAGCCCGTACATGTGGATCGTGAACGGGCCGAGGTGGTAGACGCCCGTCGGCGGCGAGGGGATGGAGGCGAGGACGCCGCTCACGGGCGCCCATTCTGCCTGGAACGGAGGCTAGAGGAGGATGCGAGCCGCGAGATCCGGCGGGCAGCCGCGCTCGACCATGTCGATCGCCGCGTGCAGGTCGACCGCAAGCTCACTGGCCAGGAGGGTCGCCACCTCGACGTCGAAGCCGACACGGAGCAGCTCCTCCGTCCGCCAGCGCTCGACGCGCTCCAGCTCCGTCTCGATGTAGGTCTCAACCGCAGACATCGTCATCCCTTCTTCGGTAAAACAGCTCATCCGGTTTAGGGGATATGCGCGGCCGCGAGTTCCTTGCGCACGACCGGCGCCACCTCCGTCCCGAAGAGCTCGATGGATCGCATCACGGTCTTGTGCGGAAGCCGGCCGACGCTGAACTGTACGAGGAAGCGCTGATGGCCGAAGATCCCGTGCTGGAAGAGGATCTTCTCCGCCACCTCCTCCGGGCTCCCGATGTAGGCCGAGCCGCGGAGCGTGCGCGAGGCGTCGTAGGTCGGGCGCTCGAGCGGCGGCCAGCCACGCTCGCGGCCGATCCTGTCCATCGCCCGCTTCACCGCCGGGAACGCCGTCTCGGCCGCCTCCTCGGAGGTCTCGGCGACGAGCCCGTGTCCGTTGATCGAGAGCGGCGGCGGCGGGTCGAAGCCGGCCTCGGTGGCAGCCTGCCGGTGGATCTCCGCGAACGGGGCGAAGCGCTCCGGCAGGCCGCCGATGATCGCGAGCGCCATCGGCAGGCCGAGCGAGCCGGCGCGGTACGCCGACTCGGGCGTCCCGCCGACCGCGATCCACACCGGCAGCAGCGGCTGCACCGTCTCGGGGAAGACGCCGAGCTGGGCCGGGCGCGAGCGGATGTCCAGCAGCCGGTCGAGCTTCTCCTCGAACAGGCGGTCGTACTCGTTCAGGTCGTACCCGAAGAGCGGGAACGACTCGATGAACGACCCTCGCCCCGCCATGATCTCGGCGCGCCCGTTCGAGAGGTCGTCGACCGTCGCGAACTGCTGGAAGACCCGGATCGGGTCGTCGGAGCTGAGGACGGTGACGGCGCTCGTCAGCCGGATCCGCTCCGTCCTGACCGCCGCGGCGGCGAGGACGGCCGCCGGCGCGGAGACGGCGTAGTCGGGCCGGTGATGCTCGCCGACGCCGTACACGTCGAGGCCGACCTGGTCGGCCAGCTCGATCTCCTCGAGCAGGTCGCGAAGCCGCTCTGACGGGTGCTGTCCGTCGACCTCCGCGAAGCTGTAGACGCCGAGCTCCATACTTGAGAGCGCAACTATATCGAATTACACGCATTTGACGGACGCCTGACACCCGCCGAACGCGACGGGCGCACTGTCCGGTGGCACGGTTCAAACCGGATGGAGGAACAGCAATGAGATGGAAGGCGTTCGGCATCGTCGCGGCGGCGGCCCTCGCCGTCCCGTTCGCAGCACTGGCGGACAATCCGCCGCCGAGCAGCACCAGCACGCCCCGCGCGCACGCGCACTGGTTCGCAGGCTCGGTCGCCTCGGCCGGCTCGGGCTCGGTCAGCGTCGACGTCCTCATGACGGGCAAGCACGACACGCAGCTCAAGGGCACGACCGTGAGCGTCGCGATCGACTCGTCCACGCAGATCGACTATGGCAAGGGCCAGTCGAGCATCGACTCGGGCGACCTCGTCGGCGTGATCGCAACCGGCACCGACCTGTCGTCGCTCACGGCACGACGCATCCACGTCCGCTGCAACTGCCACTTCGCGGCCGGGAAGCTCGACGCGATCTCGACCTCGAAGCTCCGCGTCCAGATCCAGCGGACAGGCCCCTACGACGGCGTGTTGAAGGGCAACGACGTCACGTTCGACGTCGGGAACGCGACGCTGCCGAACCTCAGCATCGGCGACCGGGTCGCGGTCGTCTTCTCCGCCAACGGGTTCTTCCGTGACCCGAGCTTCAACTGGCAGAACGCGACCTTCACCGTGCTCCGCCTGCGCGTCGTCCACGACAAGGGGGAGGCGAGCACCAACCCGTAGTCAGCGCACGAGCTCGCGCTTCCGCCGCGACGCGGCGGAAGCGCGCTTGCTCGCCGACAGCTCGACCTTGCGCAGGCGGATGCTCGCCGGGGTCACCTCGACGCACTCGTCGGCGCGGATGTGCTCGAGCGCCTGCTCGAGCGACAGCGGCCGGGGCGGGATGAGGCGGACGAGCTCCTCGGCGGTCGAGGAGCGCATGTTCGTCAGCTTCTTCTCCTTCGACGCGTTCACGTCCAGGTCTTCGGCGCGCGCGTTCTCGCCGGCGATCATCCCCTCGTACAGCTCGTCGCCCGGCGCGATGAAGAGCGAGCCGCGCTCCTGGAGGTTGAGGATCGCGAACGACGTCGCGGCGCCGCGGCGGTCGGCGACGAGGCTTCCCGTCGGCCGCGTGCGCAGCTCGCCGTGCCAGGGCTCCCAGCCCTCGAACACGTGGTGGAGGATCCCCGTCCCCCGCGTCTCGGTGAGGAACTCGGTGCGGAAGCCGATGAGGCCGCGCGCGGGGACGAGGTAGTCCATGCGCGCCCAGCCGGTGCCGTGGTTCACGAGCTGCTCCATCCGCCCCTTGCGCAGCGCGAGCAGCTGCGTGACGACGCCGATGTAGTCCTCGGGCACGTCGATCGCGACACGCTCGACCGGCTCGTGCTTCTTGCCGCCGATCTCGCGCGTCAGCACCTCGGGCTTGCCGACGGTGAGCTCGAAGCCCTCGCGGCGCATGAGCTCGACGAGCACCGCGAGCTGGAGCTCGCCGCGGCCCTGCACCTCCCACGCATCGGGCCGAACGGTCGGCAGGACGCGGAGCGAGACGTTGCCGACGAGCTCCTGGTCGAGCCGCGCCTTCACCTGGCTCGCGGTCAGCCGCGTCCCCTCCTTACCGGCGAGCGGCGACGTGTTGATCCCGATCGTGATCGAGAGCGACGGCTCGTCGACGGTCGTCACCGGCAGCGGGCGCGGATCGTCCGGATCCGCGATCGTCTCGCCGATCGTCACCTCCGGCAGGCCGGCGAGCGCGACGATCTCGCCCGGGCCGGCCTCGTCGACCGTAACGCGGTCGAGCGCCTCGCTCACGTACAGCTCCGTCACCTTCGCGGGCTCGATCGTCCCGTCGGCGCGGCACCATGCGATCTGCGCGCCTTTTCGGAGCGTGCCGTGATGGATGCGGCAGAGCGCGAGCCGGCCGACGTACGGTGACGCGTCGAGGTTCGTGACGAGCGCCTGCAGCGGATGCCCGGGGTCGTACGACGGCGCCGGGACGGTCGTGAGCAGCGTCTCGACGAGCGGGGCGAGATCCGGCGCGAG
>CAZXZX010000086.1:0-10018 GCA_964645445.1 uncultured Gaiellales bacterium | reverse complement strand
CGTCAGGGTGACGATCAGCCGCATGTCCGGGACCTCGCGTTCACGCCATCGACGATAGACATGCGCCGTCAAGGGTCCGTTTCGGGTGTGCAAGGAAACGGTTAGGTTTGCGGCGATGACAACACGCCCCAGGCGGTCGTGTCTGACCGTGCCGGCGTCGAGCGCGAAGATGCTCGCCAAGGCCGCCGTCTTGGCCGCGGACGAAGTGGTCGTCGACCTCGAGGACGGCGTCGCGGCGGCGGACAAAGAGGAGGCTCGGGGGCGACTCGGAGAGGCGGCCGCGCGTGGCACGCTCGCCGTGCGCGTGAACGGGGTCGGGACGCCGTGGTGGCAGTCCGACCTGGAGGCGGTCGCGGCTCGCCGCCCGGACGTCGTCGTCCTGCCGAAGACGGAGTCCGCAGATCACGTCCGCGCGGTGGCAGAACTCCTGCCGGGGGGAGTCGGCCTCGAGGTGCAGATCGAGACGGCCCGGGGCCTCGTCGAGGTCGAGCGGATCGCCGGCGTCGGCGGGCCGCTCGAAGCGCTCGTCTTCGGGCCGGGGGACTTCGCCGCGTCCATGGGAGTACCGGTACTCACGATCGGTGCGGGCGTGTTCGACTACGCGATGGCGCGCATCGCGGTTGCCGCACGCGCGCACGGGCTCCAGGCGGTCGACGGCCCGTACGCGGGCCTGGGTGATCCCGAAGGCCTCCGCCGATCCGTCCAGATCGCGCTCGCGCTCGGCTACGACGGGAAGTGGGTCGTCCACCCGGATCAGATCGAGCCCGTCAACGCTGCGTTCACCCCGACGCCGGACGAGCTCGAGCGGGCTCGCCGCATCCTCGCCGCGGCCGACGGGGCGAGCCTCGTCGAGGGCGAGATGGTGGACGTCGCGACGAAACGGATGGCGGCCGCGGTGCTTGCCCGCGCCGGTGAACGGGTATCGGGCGGGGAGTGACCGGACGAGCGAAGGACGACGGGAGCCTCCGCGTCGAGATCGAAGAGCTGTTCGCCGAGCTGTGGCAGGTGCCCCGGTTCTCCGGCCGGCGACATCGCTTTCGCCCGCAGTGCGACTGCTTCCGAACGGACGACCCGCCGGCGCTGCACGTGGTCGTCGAGCTGCCCGGCGCGGACACCGACTCGGTGCGCGTCACCGCCGCGGACCGGGCGCTCGTCGTCACCGGCCGTCGCGAACGCCCGCGCGCCGCCGGCGCTCGCTACCGGCAGATGGAGATCGAGTACGGCGACTTCGAACGGCGCCTCGAGCTCGGGGAGGACGTCGACGTCTCGCAGGCGAGCGGGACGTACGAGCTCGGGCTGCTGCGCATCGTCCTCCCGCTTCCGGAGGACACATGAGCGAGATCGTCGCGATTTCCGCCGAGGACCAGAAGCTGGCCGAGGAGCTCGCCGACGAGCTTCCGTCGACGCTCCCCGTGCTGCCACTGAAGGAGACGGTGGTCTTCCCGGCGTCGATGACGCCGCTCGCGATCGGGCAGGAACGCTCGATCGAGCTCATCGACGACGTCATCGCGGGCGACCGGCTGCTGGCGCTCGTCACCGTCGAGGACGACGAGGCCGACCCGCCGACATGGAGCGACCTGTACGGGATCGGCACGGCCGCAATCGTCCACAAGATGATCCGCATCCCCGACGGATCGCTGCGCGTGCTCGTGCAGGGCTTGAAGCGCGTGGCAGTCGAGCAGCCGGTGTCGGAGGACCCGTATCTCGTCGCCGAGCTGCGGGAGCTGCCAGACCACGTGGAGGAGTCGAAGGAGCTCGAGGCGCTCACGCGCAACGTCCAGACGCTGTTCGGACGGATCGTCGGCCTCGTCCCGTATCTCCCGGAGGAGCTGCAGATCGCGGCCACGAACGTCGACGACCCGAGTGCGCTGTGCAACCTCGTCGCCTCGACCATCCGGCTGAAGACGGCGGAGCGCCAGAAGCTGCTCGAGCTCGTCGACGTCGATGACCGCCTGCGTGAGGTGTCGCTCATCCTCAACCGCGAGCTGGAGATGGTCGAGCTCGGCAGCAGGATCCAGTCGCAAATGCAGTCCGAGCTCGAGCAGGGCCAGCGCGAGTTCTACCTCCGCCAGCAGCTGAAGGCGATCCAGGAGGAGCTCGGCGAAGGCGACCCCGAGCAGGCGGAGGTGAACGAGCTGCGCTCCAGCATCGAGGCGCTCGACCTGTCCGAGGACGTCGAGAGAGCTGCGCTCCGCGAGCTCTCGCGCCTCGCGCGCCTGCCGTCGGCAGCCGCGGAGTACGGCGTCATCCGCACCTACCTCGACTGGATCGCGACGCTGCCGTGGGGGAGGACGACGACGGACAACCTCGATCTCGCGCACGCGCGCGAGGTGCTCGACGAGGACCACTACGACCTCGAGAAGGTGAAGGATCGAATCATCGAGCATCTCGCCGTCTCGAAGCTGCGACGCGACGCGTCCGGACAGATCCTCTGCTTCGTCGGTCCGCCCGGCGTCGGCAAGACCTCGCTCGGACAGTCGATCGCGCGCACGCTCGGGCGAACGTTCGTGCGCCTCTCGGTCGGCGGCGTGCGGGACGAGGCGGAGATCCGAGGTCACCGGCGCACGTACATCGGCGCGATGCCCGGCTCGATCATTCGCGCGCTGCGCGACGCCGAGTCGATGAACCCGGTCATGCTCATCGACGAGATCGACAAGCTGGGCGCCGACGCCCGCGGTGATCCGGCGAGCGCAATGCTGGCGGTGCTCGACCCCGAGCAGAACAAGACGTTCCGCGACCACTATCTCGACCTTCCGTTCGACCTGTCGAAGGTCCTGTTCATCGGCACCGCGAACACGGTCGACACGATTCCGCCGCCGCTGCTCGACCGTATGGACACGATCTCGCTCTCCGGGTACACCGAGGAGGAGAAGCTCGGGATCGGCAGGCGATACCTCCTACCCAAGCAGGTCGAGGCGCACGGCCTCGATCCGACGCCGATCTCGGTCCCGGACAAGACCCTGAAGCTCATCGTCCGCGAGTACACGCGGGAGGCCGGCGTCCGCAACCTCGAGCGGCGCATCGCCGACGTCTGCCGCAAGGCCGCGCTCCTCGTCGCCGAGGGGCATGAGGGGAGGATCGTCGTGACCGAACGGCGCCTGCGCTCGTGGCTCGGCCCCCGCCACTTCAGCGCCGAGGTGCGAAAGCGGACGTCCGAGCCCGGAGTCGCCACCGGTCTTGCGTACACCCCCGCCGGGGGAGACGTCCTCTTCATCGAGGCGCAGGCGTATCCAGGCAAGGGCCGACTGACGATCACCGGTCAGCTCGGCGAGGTCATGCAGGAGTCGGCGCAGGCGGCGCTCTCGTGGGTTCGCTCGCACGCGAACGAGCTGGGCGTCATCGACGACTGGTTCGTCGACCACGACGTCCACGTCCACGTTCCGGCCGGCGCGGTCCCGAAGGACGGGCCGTCGGCCGGCGTGACGATGGCGACCGCGATCGCGTCGCTCGTCAGGGATACGCCGGTGGCCGACGACCTCGGCATGACCGGCGAGCTCACGCTGACCGGGATCGTGCTCCCGATCGGCGGCGTACGGGAGAAGGCGCTCGCGGCCCAGCGGGCCGGCTTGCAGCGCGTCGTCCTCCCCCGGGAGAACAGGCCGGACCTGGAGGAGCTGCCGAGCGAGACACGACGGGAGCTGGAGTTCGTCCTCGTCGACTCGATCGAAGAAGTCCTGAGCGTCGCGTTCGACGCTTCGAACAGCGGGGTAGGATCGACGGTGCCCACACACGAAAGGAACGGCTGAGATGCCCAAGACCACGGACAAGGTCTCGGAGGCGGCTTCGACGGTCAAGCCGTATTTCGAGCGCGCGCTGCAGGACGCCGAGCTGCGCGACAACGTGCGGAACGCCTACGAGTCCGCACGCGCGATCTACGACGAGCTGATCGGCAACCGCGGCGTCACAGGCGTCGCCAAGCGCGTCGCGACCGACAAGGACGTACAGGACGAGCTGCGCTCGGCGATCGCGGACCTCCGCAACGCCGCCGACCGCGTGCGCGGCAAGCGCGAGCGGAAGAGCCACTCCGGCCTCGTGCTGATCGGCCTGGCGCTCGCGGTCGTGTTCAACCCGTTCACCGGCCCGCAGATCCGCAAGTGGATCTCGGAACGCGTGCTCGGCGAGTCGGACGGCTTCACGTACCAGGGCGGGAACGGCTCGTCAAACAACTAACGGAGGGCCGGGTCGAGCGTGGCGCGGAGCAGCACCGCGCCTGGCCGCGGCGCGTTCGAGGCGACGGCGGCGGGGACCCAGTCCGCGCCGGCATCGAAGCGCAGGTATTTCACGTGCCGCCACGACCGGAGGTACCCGGTCGGGTCGACCGCGCCGTCGTAGCCCCGGTCGAGGAGGCCGACCGGATGCACCTCGAAGTGCAGGTGGAACGGCATCCCCTCCGCGTTGCCCGTGTCGCCGACGAAGCCCAAGACATCGCCTGCGTTCACGATCGCGCCGTTCAGCGCGAGCGGTGAGTACGCGGACAGGTGCGCGTAGTAGAACTCGTTCCCGCGGTCGTCGCGGAGCCATAGCCGACGGCCGTCCGCGCGCTCCCAGCCGACCGAGAACACGACGCCGTGCGCGACCGCGAGGACCGGCGTGCCGAGCGGCGAGAAGATGTCGTCGCCGTGGTGCCATCCGCCGGCGGCGTGCGGGCGCGCCGCGCCGAACGTATCGCCGAAGGCCGCCCGCCCGGCGACCGGGAACGCATAGCCCGTCTCGCCGAGCCGTGGCGTGATCGTCGGGGGGAAGCTCGGGATGACGCCTGCCGGCGCGACGACGATCGTCGGGATCGGCGGCAGCGGCTTGCGGCGCGCAGCGGACGCGCCGGTGGCCAGCAGAAGCCCGAGAGCGACGATCGCCGTTGCCCGATGCACTACGAGCCGAGATGCTCGCGCGCAAAGGCGCGGAAACGCGCCCGCGTCTCCTCGTCGGGCCCGAGCGGGCCCTCGTCGTCGTACTTCGGGTCTGCCGCGACCTCCTCCGCAACCGCGCGCACCTCGGCGGTGAGCGCCGCGCGATGCTCAGGATCCTCGAGCAGCGCCTCGATCCAGCTGCTCGAACCGTCGTAGGCCGGGACGTCGTTGTCGAACAGGAGCCGGCCGAGGACGATGCCGCACCGGATGTAGGCGAACGTCCGGAAGGCGAGCAGGCGGTGCGGGGACTCGACGAGCTTCGCGATGTCGTCGTTCTCGCGCTCGATCCGCTCGACGATGCCGCCGATGGGCTCGTCGACGAGCGGGATCCAGAGGTCGTCGAGGTCGACCATGGCCGGATTATGGCCGTTCCGAGCGGGCCCGCCACGCGATCTGGGCGGCCGTGGCCAGCAGGACGCCGGCGAACAGCTTGCGCAGCGTGGCCTCGTTCAGGCTCTCGGCCAGCTTTGCCCCGCCCACAGCTGCACCGATCGACGAGACCCCGATTACGAGGGCGCTGCGCCAGCGGACATTGCCGTACCGCTGCTGGCGCCACACCCCGACGGCAACGGTCGGGATGATGGCGAGCAGCGACGTCGCCTCGGCGTGCAGCTGCGTGAGGCCGAGCCAGGTCAGGGTCGGCACGAAGAGGATGCCCCCGCCCACCCCGAAGAGACCGGACAGGATCCCCGCCGCGATCCCGAGGATCACTGCGAGCACATACGTCATTGCAGGAGCATCCGGACGGCGATGCCGACGAGGAGAAGCGCGAACGCGTACGAGAGGGTCCGCGTGTGGACGCGCTGCTGCAGCGAGGCGCCGCCGAGCGCGCCGACGGCGGCGGGGAGCCCCAGCAGCGCGGCATAGTCGGCCTGGACGTCCCCGTGGACCAGGTACACGGCGACACCGGCCGTCGCGGTGACGCCGATGGCGGCAAGTGACGTCGCGGCCGCGGAGCGCAGCTCCCAGCGGGCTACGAGCAGCAGCAGCGGGACGATGATGATGCCGCCGCCGACCCCGAAGAGCGCGCTGAAGAACCCGGCCGCGAGGCCGATCAGGATCAGGCGCACGCGCCTATGCTAGGCCTGTGGCCGATGGAGCTGCGTTGCTCGAGCGGCTCGCGGCCGAGCCGCAGCTGGCCGGTCTCTTCCTCGACTTCGACGGCGTGCTGGCGCCGATCGTCGACCGGCCCGATGACGCCGCTCCGCCTGCGGAGACACGCCGCGAGCTCGAGCGCCTCGCGTCGCGATACGCGCTCGTCGCCGTCGTCTCCGGCCGAGCCGGGGACGACGTGCGCGCCCGCGTCGACGTGAGCGGCGTGACCGTCGTCGGCTCGCACGGGCTCGAGCTCGACCCGGATGCCGACCGCTGGCGCGACCGGATCGCGGCATTCGCCGACGGCGCACGGTGGCCGGACACGGAGCAGAAAGGGCTCGCGGTCTCATTCCACTACCGGACCGCGCCGGACGAGCACGCCGCGATCGCCGCGCTCGAAGAGATAGCCGCGCGGGCGCGCTCGGAGGGCCTCGTCGCGCGCTTCGGCCGCAAAGTCCTGGAGGTGCTTCCTCCGCTCGAAGCGAACAAGGGCACGGCCGTGCGCCGTCTGCTCGCCGACGCGGAGCTGCACCGTGCGCTCGTCGCCGGTGACGACACCACCGACCTCGACGCCTTCCACGCAGTCGAAGGGCTCGAGCTCGCGGTGCGCGTCGCCGTCGCGACGGACGAGTCGCCGCCCGAGCTTCGCGGCGCGGCCGACATCGTCGTCGCCGGCACGACGGAGCTCCTCGATCTCTTGCGGAGCCTGTGATGCACGTCGACGAGTCCGTGCTTGCACCCATACGCGAGGTCTTCGGCGTTCCCAGAGAGCTTCGTTGGGAGGGCGAGATCAGCGACGTCGAGTGGAAGGTGGCGACGCACAATCCCGGGCGCACGCATGACGTGACGCTCTTCATCCTCGATCCGCCGCGAAGGCTCGCCCTCATTCGCAAGCCGCAATTCGCCCAGGACGTGTGGCGGACGCCGGGCGGCGGCATCCGTCCCGGCGAGGATTTCGTCGCCGGCGCGGTACGTGAGGCGCTCGAGGAGACGGGCCTCCACGTCGAGCTGCGCAGCTACCTCGTGGACGCGCACGCGCTGTTCACGAACGCAGGCCGTGAGCTGCACTGGCGTACGCACGTCGTTCTGGCGGAGACGCAGGACGAGGAGATCGTCAACCGCGATCCCGGCGAGATCGCCGAGGCCCGTTGGGGGACGCTCGACGAGCTCGCCGGTCCGCTGCGCAAACGCCTGCTCGCGACCGGCCGCGCTTTCTGGCGCTACCGCGTCGCGCTGCACGATGCTGCGCTTCAGGCCTTACGGACGCGCACGGCCGTGCCGTAGGCGCAGATCTCCGTCCAGTTCGGGCCCATCTCCGACGTGTCGAAGCGCATCGCGATGATCGCGTTCGCGCCCTTCGATTCCGCCTCCTGCTGCATCCGCTCCATCACCTCGTGGCGGCTGTCGACGAGCGCCTTCGTCATGCCCTTCAGCTCGCCGCCGAGAATCGACTTCAGCTGGGCGCCGATCTGCGATCCGACGTTGCGCGAGCGCACCGTCAGCCCCATCACCTCGCCGTACACCTCATCCACGGCGTACCCGGGAATGTCGTTCATCGTCGTGACGATCATCGGTTCAACACCTCCCATGCGTGGCGCACGTCCTCTTCGGTCGTGCGCGCATTGCCGATAGCGAGCCTGAGCACATAGCGGCCGTTCAGCCGCGTGTGCGAGAGGAAGATCTCACCGCTGCGGTTCGCGCGCTCGAGGATCTCCTCGTTCTCCCCGTCGCTGCCGATCCGGCGGAAGACGACGAGCGAGAAGCGGAGCGGAGCGGCCATCTCCCAGGCAGGGTCGGCCTCGACCCAGTCGGCGAAGAGCCGGGCGAGCCGGATGTGCTCGCGATGGATCGCCCGAAGGCCTTCCGCGCCGTAACAGCGCAGCACGGCCCAGAGCTTCAACGAGCGGAAGCGACGGCCGAGAGCCGGCCCGTACTCCGAGAGCGCGTACGCGTCCTCCGGCGTACGGAGGTATTCCGGCACGAGCGAGAACGCCTCCCGGAACTCCTCGGGCCGCGACGTCCAGAGCAGCGAGCAATCGACGGGGACGAGCAGCCACTTGTGCGGATTGACCACGAGCGAGTCGGCGAGCTCGACGCCGTCCTGCGACCAACGCTCCTCCTCGAGGATCCACGACGAGCCCGCGTATGCGGCGTCCACGTGCACCCACGCGCCGGCCGTATGCGCCCGGTCGGCGATCGGCCGAACCGGATCGACCGAGGCGAACGAGGTCGTGCCGACGGTGGGGACGACGGCCGCGACGTCCCCGAGCTCGTCGGGCACCCGCATACGGAGCTCGTCGTCGCTCGGCATCTTGCGTAGCTCCATCCCGAGCATTCGCGCCGCCTTCTCGACGGACGAGTGCGCGTGCTCCGAACAGACGACGACATTGCGACCGGTGACGTGCCGCGCCGCGATGAGCGCGGCGAGGGTTCCCGTCGACGCAGTGTCCTCGATGTGTCCGTGCCAGCCGTCGGGCAGCCCGAGGAGCTGCCGCACCCAGTCGACCGTCCGCAACTCGAGCTCGGTCGACGCCGGAGAAGCACGCCAGGTGATCGCCACCTGCTGCATCGCGGCGGCGAGCAGCTCGGCGACGATCCCCGGCTCCGACGCGGTCACGGCGAAGTACGCGAAGAAGCGTGGGTGCTGCCAGTTCGTCAGTGCGGGAACGATGAGGTCGTCGAGGTCGCGCAGCACGTGTGCGAACGGCTCCGCTTCCTCCGGCGGCGACGCAGGCAGCTTCGCGAACAGCTCGCCCGGCTGGACCCGCGCGAGCACGGGAAGCTCGCCGACGCGTGCGAGATAGCCGGCCGCCCAGTCGACGGCGGCATACCCGTCCTCGCGGAAGCTCACGGCTTCCGACGGCGGAGCGTCTGGAACTCCGCCCAGGTCCGCGTGTTGAGCACATCCTCCTTCGTCAGCCAGCCGCGCCGCGCCTGCCCGATGCCGAGCTCGACATAGCCCTGCGCGCGAATCTGATGCGCATCGGAGCTGACCACGAGGTTGAGGCCCGCCTCCTTCGCGGCGCGTGCGTGCACGTCGCTCAGATCGAGCCGGTCGGGCTGACCGTTGATCTCCAGGACGACGCCTGTCTCGAGCGCCTTGGCGACGACGCGCTCGACGTCGACGTCGCGCGGGCCGCGCTTGCCGATCCGGCGGCCGGTGAGATGGCCGATGCAGTCGACGTACGGGTTGTCCATCGCCTCGAGCACGCGCTCGGTGGGGCGGGTATGCGGCGCCTGATGCACCGACGCGACGACCCAGTCGAGCCGCGCGAGGTCTTCCTCGTCGACGTCGACGTCGCCGTTCGAGCGGATGTTCGCCTCGACACCGGCGAGGATGCGCAGCTTCGGGAAGCGCGCGCGCACCCCTTCGATCTCCTCGAGCTGCGCGGCGAGGCGACCTTCGCGCAGGTAGTGCGAGTGGTCGGTGACCGCGTAGTACTCATAGCCGCGCGCAGCAGCGGCGTCGACCATCTCCTCGAGCGTGTTCTTGCCGTCCGCCGACCAGCTCGTGTGCGTGTGCAGATCGCCGCGCAGGTCGGACAGCTCGACGAGGGTCGGTAGCTCGCCGCGCCGGGCGGCGTCGAGCTCGCCGTGGTTCTCGCGCAGCTCCGGCGGGATGGGCTGGTAGCCGAGGAACTCGTACAGAGCATCCTCGTCCTCCGTCGAGAAGACATCGCCGGTCTCGACATTGGTCACGCCGTATTCGGAGATGGAAAGCCCCCGCTTCACCGCCGCTTCGCGCATCGCTACGTTGTGGTCCCTGGAGCCGGTGAAGTGCTGCAGCAGGTTCCCGAACGACTCGGGCGGAACGACGCGGAGATCGAATCGCAATCCCTGCCGAGAGACGATGGTCGCCTTCGTGTCACCGTGCGCGGCGACCTCGACGACCCACGGAAGCTGCGTGAAGTACGCCGTCAGCTCGGCGGGCTCCGTCGCAGTCGCGATGATGTCGAGATCGCGGAACGTCTCCTTGCGACGCCGCACCGAGCCGGCCTCGGAGACGGCGACCGTCG
>CAZXZX010000085.1:0-18058 GCA_964645445.1 uncultured Gaiellales bacterium | reverse complement strand
ATCTCCTCGATCAAGAGCATGATCGCCCGGCCTGCCGCTGCAACCTCCGCGCGCGCGTCGTTCTGGAGTCCGCCGCCCCATCCGCGCAAGACCTCGAGCTTCTCGGCGTCAAGTCCCCTGTCGGGCACGCCGCGAGACTACGCCGAAGCGGGTCCCACAGCTAGGCGGGGTTCGTCGTCGAAACGATCCCCGGAGCGGGCAGCTCTCTGAGATCGTCTTCGGTGGGGTTCACGCCGCACCACTGGAACAGCGGGGGCGCGTCGGCCGACACCTCCGCCCGCGGTGGGGAGGCTTTTCCCGCGATCCGCTCGGCGAGGATCTTTGCTCCAGCGATAAAGGTCATGGCCGCAGAATTCGAGGCGGTCGAACCTGCCTCCTCTTTGCACGATGGATCTTGATCGGCCTCTTGTCGAGCTTCTATCGTGTCCCGAACGATGCTGCGCGCCCGGACTCTTCGGCAACTGCTCGAGGCCATCCGCCCGCGCCGGCATACCGCCCACACGGCCACCGCGGAACAGTCACTCGAGCTGCCCGAGGAACTACTCGAGCAGGCACGCACTGCGGTACTGGCACGGATCGATGAATACGGTCAGGGACCACTCCTGATTCGGCGAAGCCGCGACTAGGACGGTCGCCCGGCCGAAAAAACGGACGCCCGACTGTCACCCGCGCGCCGAGCCTCCTCCCCGGAGCCGGCGTTCGCAGATCTCGCCTTCCTCGACCGGCCAGCCGCTACCGGCCGACCGAGTGACCGGCGTCCCTCTCCCGTTGCCAACGCGGGGTGGGGGCGATCTCGTCGAGGGAAGCCTCGACCCATTCGCCGGTGTCGGCGTCCTCGAGTTGGACGCGGACCGCCGCACCCTGCGGGGAGACGCCGCGCACGAAGAACCAACCGTCGCGAAGCGTCACGTACTCGCCGATTTGGAGATTTGTCACTGAAGCCGCAGAGAGAACTTGAGGTAACTAGCCGCAGTTCGATCATCGCGCTCCAGCGATGTGCGAGGGATCCCCCGGAGGGGGGAAACTCGCCTGCGGGCGTGATTCGGCCAGCCGATCTGCGTGTCATGTTCGGCCGCGCGTGCCGGAAAAGCCGTTGGGGACGTCGAGGCGCAGGCGCTGTGAAACCGCTTGAGACGTCCTCGAGTGCGGGATCGCGGGTGCCGATCGCTGATCCGGCCGGGACGCCTTTCGGCGATTGCTTCACCGAGCAAGCACCGGTCGCGTTTGGATCGAGTGCGAGCGATCCCAGGCTGAGCAAGCAAGGCTGCTGACGCATCGCATCCGCGTTGGGCGCGAGCGCTTTGCCGTGGAGTCCAACCGCCGCTGATTCATGCTCGCCAGCCGGATTGCCTGGCATCCAAGGCCGGTAGGGGATCGAAAGTGTGGCGCTTGACCGAGGCCTGACCCCGCCCACTGAAGCCTTCCCTCCCCGAGCTTGGAACGTTCGGGACATCCAGGAAGATGGCTGGACTGCGTGAAATCGGGCGCCCGCCTGAAGAAGCGAGACTCCGTGCCGCCGCGTCGTGTGGGGCTATGTGAGGTTGGCGCGAAGGAGCGCTCTGACCATCTGAGCGGAGGCGATGCGGCTGTATTGGCCGGCGGCCTGGCCCTCGATGCCGGTGAAGAAGAGGGAAGAGACGGCGCGCCCGTGACGGTAGACGAACACGGTCGCCTCGACCGGCACTTGCCGACCGTTCGTTGTCACCAGTAGCTGCGCGTCCCAGCCTTTGGCCCGTAGCCCTCCAATGGTGAGGCTGAGGGGAATGACCTTCTTTTTCACGATGACCGCACCCGCGCCGGCGGTCTTCTGCGCGACCGAGGCAACGCAGCGGCCGGCGCCTGAGGCCGTCTCGAGTGCCTGCGCGTTGGCCGCCTCGGCCGAGGAGACGTAGACCTCGGCTTCGGAGGTGACGACCAGCCCGTCGCTTCGGTCGGTCAGCAAGTCACCGTATTCCTCGGCTGTCTCGGTGAGAGCACGCAGGTTCGGGTCGAACCCGGCGCAGGCGCCGGAGTTGTTGCTCGGAGACGTGCCAGACATCGAATCCTGAAAGCGGCTGCCGAGGATGGCTTGCGTCAGCAGAAGCGTCTTCGCCGCGCGAACGTCCGATGCGACCGGCCGCAGAGCGGGACTGTTTGGATCACGGCCCCCGAGAGCAGCCGGCGCGGATACCAGCAAGGCGCCGGCGAAAACAAGCGATGTGCGAACGATAGAAGGCATCACCTGCCGCCGTGTCACCGCGACAGAGCTTAGACGCCCGAAAGGGGGAATCAGGCATCCGCTCTCCATCGTCGCTTTCGCGATCCCGTCACGGCGATTTTCCGTGCACCGGTGACGCACGGGTCGTCCATCAGCGGCACTCCTGACATGCACGACCCGCGGAGCCATGCGGCTCTGCCTGGCTGCGCGAGTCGAAGAGGCGCATACGGGATTCGAACCCGTGCCGCCGCCGTGAGAGGGCGGTGTCCTAGGCCACTAGACGAATGCGCCGCGAGACGGCGGTCAGTGTAGCGGCGCCCCCGCTGCGCTAGCTCCTCCGCGCGAGCGCAACTGCCGCACCGACGATCCCGACCGCGCTCGTGGCGCCGAGCACCGTCCACGCGAGCCCGGATCCGGCCGGCGCCGCGCTGAGCCCGACGGCGAGCGAGGCGACGGCGAGCGACACAAGGGCGAGCGCGCCGAGAGCGAGCGCCCGCGCGCGCACGACCGCCGGTTCCGCGGGGATGGCGAGGCGCTCGTCGACCGACCACGACGCGAGCTCTGCGCACAGGAACAGGCCGACTGCGACGAGCGGTGCCGCATCGTCGAGCTGTCGTCCGCGCACGATGAGCGCGACTCCGTACGCGACGGCGAGCAGCGCGACCGCCCAGGCGATGACCTCAGCCCGCGCGCGCACGAGCGCCACGAGGAGGAACAGCGCCCCGGCCGCGCCGAGCGCGCCGGTCGCCGGTGCCGCCTTGCCGGGGCGTCCGAGCACGTACGCGAAGACGCCGGAGTACAGCGCGGCCGACAGCAACGCGAGCGCTACGCGCGCGCGGGCCTTGCGTATCGCCTGAACGCCGCCACCTCCTCGAGCGGGACGTTGAGCGGGACGCCGTCGATCCACTCCACGACCGGGATCCCCGCCTGCTGGTAACGCGCCCGCATCGCCGCGCGCGATAGTCGCCACAGTCGGTACGACAGGCGCTCGAGCTCGCCGGCGCCCTCGTCGACGAACGGCACGGGGGACACCTCGACGACGACGAGATCGAAGCCGCGCGCGCGAAGGTCGAGCAGCGCCGGCGGCGTGCGTGGGTCGAGGAGCGGCGTCAGCGCGAGCACGAGCGCTTTCGGAGGCAGCGAGCGCGGAGGGAGCACGTCGACATCGCGCGCCGCGAAGCTGAGGACGATGTCCATCTGCAGGAGCGAGTCGACGATGCGGTACAGCTGTCGCGTCCCGGACGCCGGCAGCAGCCACGACAGGAAGCCGCCGAAGCTGACGAGGCCGACTCGGTCCTTGCGCTGCAGGTAGCGGTGCGCGAGTGACGTCGCGGCGCGGACCGTGAGGTCGAGCGTCCCGCGTCCGCCGAGCCTCGCGTCGGTGAAGGTGTCGAGGAAGAGGACGACGTCGGTGTTGCGCTCAGGGTGCTGCTCGTTCACCCACAGTTGACCGCGGCGCGCGGTCGCGCGCCAGTTGATGCGCCGTGGACGGTCACCCGGCGCCCATGCGCGGATGTCGGAGAACTCGATGCCGTCCCCTTTCGCCCGCGACACCTGATTGCCCACGAAGACCTGCGTCTCGAGTGGCGGTAGCAATGCGTGCAGCGCCTCGACCGTGGGGTATACGCGTAACGGCACGCTCGCGCCGAGGCGGGTCTCCCAGGCGTAGAACCCGAGACGGTCGCGGGCGCGTACGAGCGCCGGCCCGACGAGGTAGGCGCCCCAGCGTTCGCACCGCAACTGGAGGTCGAGCGTGCGCGACTCGCCCGGCACGAGCGCGACCGCGCGCGGGTTGTCGCCCGCCGTCCCGAGCCCCTCCGGGAGGTCGCAGAGGACGTCGACACGCTCCCACGCTTCCGCTGTGAGCTCGACCGTCGCATCGACGGTCTCCGACTCGAGCGCGCGCTCGCGGTCGAGCTCGATGCGGCCCCGGAGCTGCGGCGCTCGCGCCAGCGCCGGCGCGGCGACCGCGGCGAGCGCGAACGGAGCGGCGAGCGCGACGAGCTCGACCCGACCGAGCACGAGACCCCCGAGGAGCGCGGCGGCGGCGATGGCGGCGTACGCAGGAAGCCGTGGCGAGACGTGACGGGTCACGTCGCTGCGCGTACGTCCTCGGCCGGCGGCGTCGGCACCGAGTCGAGCGCCTCCGCGACGATGTCCTCGCCGCGGATGCGCTGCACCCACAGCTCCGGCCGTAGTGTCAAGCGGTGCGCGAGCGCGGGGATCGCGACGGCTTTCACGTCCTCGGGAACGACGAAGTCGCGGCCGCCGAGCGCCGCCTTCGCGCGCGAGAGCTTCAGCAGCGCGAGGCTGCCGCGCGGGCTCGCGCCGACGGCGAGCTGCCGCGACGCGCGGGTCGCGGCGACGATGTCGACGATGTAGCCCTCGATCGCGTCGGATACGTGCACGCGTTCGAGCGCCTGCTGCATCGCGACGAGCGTCGGCGCGTCGACGGCGGGCGAGATCTCCACCTCGTCCTCGCCGCGCTCGATGCGGCGGCCGAGCATCTCGATCTCGTCGTCGCGCGAGGGATAGCCGATGCTCGCGCGGATGAGGAAGCGGTCGAGCTGCGCCTCGGGCAGCGGATACGTCCCCTCGTACTCGATCGGGTTCTGCGTCGCGAGGACGATGAACGGCGGCGCGAGCAGGCGCGTCTCGCCTTCGCTCGTCACCTGCCGCTCCTGCATCGCCTCGAGCAGCGCGGCCTGCGTCTTCGGCGGGGCCCGGTTGATCTCGTCGGCGAGGAGGAGATTGGTGAAGATCGGGCCCGGCATGAACTCGAACTCCGCTCGGCGCTGGTCGAAGACGGACGAGCCGGTGACGTCGGACGGCATCAGGTCGGGCGTGAACTGGATACGCGAGAAGCCGAGCGACGTCGCACGCGCGAACGAGCGCGCGATGAGCGTCTTCGCGAGCCCGGGGTAGTCCTCGAGCAGCACATGGCCGTCGCTGAGGACCGCGAGCAGGATCAGCTCGAGCGGGCCGCGCTTGCCGACGACCGCGCACTCGACCTCGTCGAGGATGCGCTCCGCGCGGTCACGGAGCTCGGGCAGCTCCATCAGAGCCGCTCCACGGTGTCGACCAGATCGGCGATGCGGCGCAGGGGTGGGCCCGGGGCTGCCCGGTCGGCCGGCGGTGGACGATCGGGACGCAACACCTCCCAGGTATCGGGGTCGAGTGCCTCGCGCGGATACCTGGCACGCGCTGCGGCGATGTCGAGAAGCAGCGGCCGTAGGCGTGCGTGGAACTCCCCGGCATTCGCGACGCTCAACGTCAGGTCGCGCTCCATCCGCACGAGCTCGTTCGGCCGCGCGCGCGCCGCGTTCCGCGGTGCGAGCGCACGCTCGAGATCGGACACGGTCCGCTCCCATTCCTCCTCAGTGCGTGCCAACCGCGTGAGCACGAGGAGGGCGATCGCAGTCAGCGCGAGCACGTACGCAGCGAGGATCTCACGGACGGACACGGGGCGGAGGCCGAGCGCGATCGCCATGCCGATCGTGACTGTGACGAGCGTCCCGATGGGCACGCGCGGACGCCTCACGCCGCCACCTCCGCCGGCGCCCGAAGCTCGTCGCGCACCGCCTCGAGCGCGGCGATCGCGTCGTCGCGCATCGACTCGTCCGGCTCGTGGGGGCTGAACTTCACCCACTCGAACAGGTCGGTGAGGCGCGTAACCCCGGCCGCGCCCGCGTCGAGCGAGTGCAGTGCTCGCGAGAGGAACTCGAGCGGGGCCTCCGACGGGCGCCTCGGGATTCCGGCGGCGGCGAAGGCGCGCTCCATGCGCGCGTACGCGGCGATGATCGCGCGGCGAAGGTCGGGCTCGAGCCGGAGGTCGTCGAGCGACTCGTCCAGCGCGCGCGCGACGTCCTCGTGCGAGCGGAGCTGCCACTCCTTCATGGGTCTGGCGCGCCGGCTCGCGAACGCCGCGACGCCGGCGGCCGCGAGCAGCGCGGCGACGATCGCGATCTCGTCCCAGCGCAGGCGCGCGCCGCGGCGGCCCGTCGCAGAGGGCTCACCGGGAACGAGCCCCGGCGCGGTCTTCGTCGTCCGTGCGCCGGGGTGCGACGCCGGCTTCGCGGTGAAGTGCAGGTGGGCATGGAGGAGGAGCCAGCCGAACAACAGGCTCGCCGCGAACGACACGAGGAATTGCCGAATGCCGAACGCCGGTCGCCCCTGCGGGCGGTTCCACTTCGCGCCGAGCATGCTCCAGAGGAAGACGACCGCGATCGCGAGCGCCAGGAGCGCGATGGTCGTGAACACGTAGTCGAAGAACTGCGGCGTCGGCCCGGTGCCGCCCGACCCGGTCAGCGGCCTCCCGTGGCTCGCGAGGGCCGCCACCGCGAGCAGGCCCGCGACTGCGACGACGAGCGACACGGCGCGACGCGGTCCCACTGCATCAGTTTCGCATCCTGCGGCGGTCAGTAAATGGCCGCAGGCCCGCTCGGCAGTGCCGCGGATGTGGCTCCGACACGTGTCCCGCACGATCCCTGGGAGGAGGTTCGATGGCACGAGAGCGGCGTCTGCTGCGTCCGGAGGAAGAGCGCGAGCTTGCGAAGCTCGTCGCATCCGGCGACCCGCAGGCGCGGAACCGCCTCATCGAGGCGAACCTCCGCCTCGTCGTGTCGATGGCACGCCGCTACCAGGGTCTCGGCCTGTCTTTCCCGGATCTCGTGCAGGAAGGCACGGTCGGCCTCATCCAGGCTGTCGACCGATTCGACTGGCGGCGCGGCCGCCGCTTCTCGACGTATGCGGCGTGGTGGATCCGGCAGTCGATCCGGCGCGCGTTGACGAACGACTCTCGGACCATCCGGCTCCCGAGCCGGCTCGTGACGAAGCAGCTCGCGACGCGGCGGGCGGCGTCGGCCCTCGAGGCGACGCTCGGGCGGGCGCCGACGGTGGCCGAGCTCGCTGCAGCGACGGGGTACGACGCCGAGTCGATCTCACTCGCGGAGCAGGCGCCGCTCGCGAACGCCTCCCTGAACGAATCGGTGCGGGGGCTCGACGGCCCCGGACAGCTGCTCGACGTCGTTGCCGATGCTTCGGCGAAGGATCCCGAGGAGGAGCTCGAGACGGCGGCGCGGGCGGCGGCGGTGCGCGACGCGGTGGCGCGCCTCCGTGAGCGCGAGCGTGAGATCGTCATCAGCCACTTCGGGCTCGAAGGCGAGTCGCGCACGCTCGAGGAGATCGCGGGCGAGCTGCACCTCGCGCCCGAGCGCGTCCGCCAGATCGAGCGTCACGCTTTCGCGACGCTTGCGGCGAAGCTCGACGAATAGCTAGGAGAACAGCCGGCGGAAGAAGAACGCGATCCGGCGGTAGACGTTCATCGCATGCTGCTGTTTCTCGATCGGCGCGACCGCCTTCGCCTCCAGCTCCCGCACGTCCGCCCCGAGCGATTCCCCGAGCCCGCCCTTCGAGTCGGGCTCGATCTCGGCGGTGGTCGCCGGTTCCAGGTATTCGCCGAGCGCCTCCACCTGCTCGCGCGGCAGCAGGAGGTGGATCTCACCCTCGAAGATCTGCCCGACCTCCTCGGAGGGGACGTACCGCGGCTTGCCGAACGCACTCGTCGCGATCGCCAGCCCGTCGAAGATGTCGGCGTTGTCGTCGCCCGCCACCTCGTCGACGGCACCGACCTCTGACCCGTCCGCGGCGACGACCTTCCAGCCGGGTCGGATCATGAGCCACGAGACGGGGTCGGGCATGCCGGCCCATCGTGACAGATTCGAGCGCCCGCGCTCGTCAGGCGGCGCGGGGCGTTTCACCCAGCGGACGAAGGAGGGTCGACCAGCGGTCGCGCGCGGTGGCGGCGTCGAGGCCGACGGTGTACCCGAGCGTTCGCATCCACGGGTGGGCAGCTGCGATGTCCAGCGCGACGGCGGTCGGAACGACCTCGGTCCACAGACGCGGACGTCCCTGCCAGAAATGGAGATTCGCCGCCTCCCCGTCGAGCTCGTCGAAGCTCACGGACTCGGCCGCCTCCGACGCCGGTACGAGCGGCTGTCGGCTGAGCTGGTCGACGAGCCGTGCGAGCGCGACCGGCGCATCCTCGACGAGATCCTCGTATCGGATGTGCGCGTCGGCGAGAGCCCACCACTCCGGCGTGATCGACAGGAGCGCCTTCGCACGTGGTCCGGTCGCGTACCTGAAGAACGCGGGGTCGGTTGGATCGGCTCCGATCAGCTGCGCCTCGTCGCCGCCCTCGCCGTCGAGCCAGCGAGCGGTCTGGGGCTCGTGCGGAGCGAAGTGGAGGATGGACACGAGAACGTCGAGGGGATGGCGGGCGACCACGGCGACCGAGAAGCCGAACTGTTCGAGCAGCTCGCGGAACGCGGGCGTCCGGTGCCAGTGCAGCTGGAGGACGCAGCCATCCGGAAGCGCCTCCCAAGCGACCTCGTCGGGCGTGTGTGCCGAGCGCTCCTCGAGCCCATAGAGCGTGACGAGCAGTCGCCGGAGCCACATGTTCCCCGACCTGGGCGTCGAGACGATCGCAACCCGCATGAACCGGCAAAACCTACATCCAGAATCGGGATACGATAGGTAGGTTTTGCAAGTCTTAGACAAGACTTAGCGTCGAGCTGCGGGACAGGGATTCGAACCCCAACTTCCGGTTCCAGAGACCGGCGTCCTACCGTTAGACGATCCCGCAACGGGTCGCGGCGGATTGTAGCGAGGTCAGACTTCGAGCCTGTACACCGGGACGAGGCGCTGCTCCGTCTCCGTGTCGATGTGCGCAACCACCTCGACGTACGGCTCCAGTCCGGATCCGCGCAGCTTCGCACGGAGGAGCCCGTCCACCTGGAAGAGGCCGGACGAGTTGTTCATCCTGATCTCGATGAGGATCGGCCGCTCTTCGCCGTCGGTGATGGTGACGTCCTCGATCGCGGCTGCCGACAGGGAGTGCATCGACACGCGCCCGCGCTCGAAGCCGATGCGGGAGCGGCCCTTCGCCATGTCCAGCGCGTCGGCGACTCGCACGATGCCGGCGTCGGTGGTCAGCGGCTCGCCGTCGGCGCGGTGGCTGATGATCGCCTGCAGCACCTCGGAGACGACCACCGTGCGCTCGGGCTCGTCGTAGATACCGGTGAGGAGCTCGCGCAGCTTGGGCTCCGACAGGAAGAGGCTGAAGTCCTCGTGGCCGTGGCGGTGGATCGACATACCGATGCAGTGCATCAGGGCGGCGAGCGTGACGACGACCTCGGCGTCGTCGTTCGTCATCCCGTAGTCGCGCACCATCGCCGACTCGACGCCGTGCTTCGTCAGCTGCCGCAGGAGCTTCAGCGCGATGTTGGCAACGATCTGGATGTGCACCCAGGAGTGGTCATTGATCTCCATGCGTGCGACCGCGTTCACGTTCGACACGTGCCACCACGCCTTCAGCTGCTTGTCCGCGTTGACGCGCTCGACGATCGCGCGCAGCTTGCGGTTGCCGCGCACCGGGACGTTGATGCGCATGCGCTCGATCGCCTCGGAGGGCGTCAGCCGTGCTTCGCGTTCCGCCTCCACCGGGACGGGCTGGTCGATCCGCTCCGCCGTTTCCTTGTCGATCGCCATGGATTGGAGTCTATTCGGGGAGGATCGGCGCGCCCGGTTCCGTGAGTCGGTAGTAGAGCACCGTGAGCACGTACGCCTCGAACGGGACGGCGACGGCTCCGCCGAGCGTGCCGCCGATCCAGTTCCCCAAGAAGCCCGGCAGGAAGCTGAAGAGCGACGCGACGACCGCGGTGATGACGTTCGCGAGGATGACGAGCACGAGCACGCGCCCGGTCTGGCCGCGGACGAGCTCGGAGGAGCGCCGGAAGGCGTCTCGCCAGTCCCGCTTCTCGATCATCACGAGCGGAACGACCAGCGACCACCGCGCGATGGCGATGAGGCCGGGGACGATCAGGAGAATGAAGCCGACAACGACGCCGAAGCCGTACGCGATCGACGCCCCGACAAGCGTGCCGAGACGCCCGCGCGTCCGGTTGTAGTACTCGTTGACCGGGCCCGGGCCTCGACCCTCGTGCAGGTCGCGTACGACCTCGACGAGCGCACCCTGGACGAGCAGGCCGCCGACCAGGCTGAGCACGAGCGAGACGAGCAGCGTGAGCGCCGTGCCGCTTTTCGCGGCGAGCGCCTGCGCGAGCGAGACGACGGCGAAGATCAGGCCGGCGACGACGACCGAGCGTCGGAACAGCCGCCGGTAGACGGCGAACGCCTCACCGAGCACCTCGGAGATCCGCACGCGCGGACTCTAGGCCACGTCGGCGGCCCAGTCGCCGTACAGCGACGTGTAGAGGCCGCGGCGTGCGAGCAACTGCTCGTGCGATCCCTGCTCGACGATCTTCCCGTGCTCGAGGACGACGATGAGATCGGCGTCTCGGATCGTCGACAGGCGGTGCGCGATCACGAAGGCGGTGCGGTCGGCAAGGAGGATGCGCAGCGCCTCTTCGATCCGCCGCTCCGTGCCGATGTCGACGGACGAGGTCGCCTCGTCGAGGATGAGGATGCGCGGGTCGGCGAGCAGCGCGCGCGCGAACGCGACGAGCTGCCGCTGCCCGAGCGACAGGCGCAAGCCTCGCTCGCCGAGCTGCGTCTCGTAGCCGTCCTCGAGGCGCAGGATGAAGTCGTGGGCTCCGACGAGCTGCGCGGCGCGCACGATCGCTTGCGCATCGGCGTCAGGCTTGCCGAAGGCGATGTTCTCGGCGACCGTCCCGGCGAAGAGGAAACCCTCCTGCGGGACGACTCCGAGCTGACGACGAAGCGACTGCTGCGTCACGTCGTTCAGGTCGAGCCCGTCGATCGTGATGCGGCCCGCGGTCGGCTCATAGAAGCGGGCGAGGAGCTTGGCGATCGTCGACTTGCCGGCGCCGGTGTGGCCGACGAGCGCGACCGTCGTTCCCGCCCTCACGTCGAGGTCGAGCCCGTGCAGCACCTCGTCGCCGCGCCCGTACGCGAAGCGGACGCCGTCAAACTCGACGTGGCCCTCGATCGACGGAAGATCGCGCGCGTCGCGCCGGTCCGCGACCTCGGGCGGCTCGTCGAGGACGCCGATGATCTTGTCCAGCGCGGCTGCAGCCGAGAGGAAGGTGTTGTACAGCTGCGAGAGCTGCTGCACCGGATCGAAGAAGTTCTGCACGTAGAGCATGAACGCGAAGAGGGTGCCGAGTGAGATCTGGTGGGCGAAGTAGAGGTGGCCGCCGTAGCCCAGCACGACGGCGAGCGCGACGGTCGACAGCAGGTCGACGGCGGGGAAGTAGATGCCGTTGAGGACGACCGTCTGCATGTTCGAGTCGCGGTAGCGCTGCGCGACCGCGCGGAAGTTCGCGTATGTGGGCTCCTCGCGCGTGAACGCCTGCACGACACGCATCCCGGCAATGTCCTCGGCCAGCGTCGCGGTCACGAGGCCGAGGCGTTCGCGCACCGCCGCGTACGCGCGTGCCGAGTGCCTCCGGAAGACGACCGTGGCGACGCTCATGAGCGGGATGACGGCGCATGTCGCGAGCGCAAGCCGCCAGTCGAGGACGAAGAGCAGGACGGCGGTGCCGGCGAGGGTGAGCGAGCTCTGCACGAGCGTCGTGACGCCGTCCGTCACGAGCTGGTCGATCGCCTCGACGTCGTTCGTCAGCCGGCTGATGATCACGCCGGCGCGGTTCCGCTCGTAGAAGCCGAGGGAGAGCCGCTGCAGGTGCTCGAACAGCTGGTTGCGCAGGTCGGCGAGGATCCGCTCCCCGACCCAGCCGGTGAGGTACGTCTCGACGTAGGTCATGCCCCAGTTGGCGAGGCCCGCGGCGACGAAGATGCCGACGACGAGCTCGAGCCGCGTGCCGGTGCGGCCGTTGATCGCATCGTCGAGCGCGTACTTCGCGAGGTACGGCGGGGCGAGCGCGGTCAGCGTCGCCGTGAGGAGCGAGATGACGGACAGACCGGTCCGGCCCCGGTACGGCCGCGTCAGGCGCCACAGCGTCCCGAAGCGGCGTCGGGTCGTCCGCCACGACCAGTCGTCGACGCGCGCGCCGCGGTGCTGCGTGAGATGCGAGCCCGCCTGGTGGACTCTCACGCGACCTCCGCCCGTGCCTCGACCGCGTCGGCGAACTGCTGCTCGAGGAGGCCGTGCTCGTAGATCTCGCGGTACACCGTGCTCGTCCCGACGAGCTCGGCGTGTGTGCCGCGTGCGGAGATGCGCCCGTCTGCGAGGACGACGATCTCGTCCGCGAGCGCGATCGTCGAGAGCCGGTGCGCGATGATCAGCGTCGTCCGTCCCTCCATCGCGGTCCGCAAGCCGGTGCGAATCAGCGCCTCGGTGGTCGCGTCGACCGACGCCGTCGCGTCGTCGAGGATGAGGATGCGCGGGTCGACGGCGAGCGCCCGTGCGATCGCGATCCGCTGCCGTTGCCCGCCGGAGAGCGTGATGCCGCGCTCGCCGATGACGGTCTCGTAGCCCTGTGGGAGCCGCTCGACGAACTCGTGCGCCTGCGCGAGCCGCGCGACGCGCTCGACCTCCTCATCGGAGATGTCCGAGCGCCCGAACGCGATGTTCTCGCGCACGGTCGCGGAGAACAGAAAAGGGTCCTGCGCGATCACGCCGACTGCGCCGCGCAGCGAGGAGAGCGTCAGGTCGCGGACGTCGACGCCGTCAACGGTGACTCGCCCCGTCGTGACGTCGTAGAAGCGCGGCACGAGCGACGTGAGCGTGGACTTGCCCGAGCCGGTGTGGCCGATGAGCGCGACCGTGCGGCCTGCCTCGATGTCGAGATGGATGTCCCGCAGGACCGGACGGCCGGGTGCGTACTCGAACGACACCTGCTCGAAGCGGACACGGCCGGGGCCTGGCCCCAGACGTGTCGCGCCGGGACGGTCCGCGATCTCCTCCGGCTCGTCCATGACCTGGAAGATGCGCTCGCCCGACGCGGTCGCACGCTGCGCCTGCCCGATCCACATGCCGAGCGAGCGGAGTGGCACGACGAGCATCCCGAGGTACAGGAAGACCGCGCTGAAGCTGCCCGGTGAGAGCTTCCCGCTCGCGACCATGCGCGCGCCGACGAGCAGCACCGCCGCCTGCGCGAGCAGCGGCACGAAGGACATGAGCGGCACGTACGTCGCGCGCTGCCTGTTCGCACGGAGCGTCTGGTCGAACACGAGCTCGGAGCGCCGCGTGAACTTGTCCAGCTCCGCGGGCTCCTGCGCGAACGCCTTGACGACGTGGACGCCGACGATGTTCTCCTCCGCGACGGTGGCGACGTCGGCGAGCCGCTGTTGCACGTCGCGCAGCGTCGGATGGGCGATGTGGCTGTACCGGTACGCGAGCGCGACGAGCGGCGGCGTGATCGCGAGCGCGATGAGCGCGAGCTTCCACTGGAAGAAGAAGAGGACGACGGTCACCGACACGACCGTCAGCACGTTCTGGAAGAAGAAGATGAGGCCGTAGCCGAGGAAGAAGCGCACGCCCTGGAGGTCGACGGTCGCGCGAGACATGAGCTGCCCCGTCTGGTGGCGGTCGTAGAAGCCGAACGAGAGGCGGACGAGCTTCGCGTACATGCCGCTGCGCATGTCCATCTCGACGTCGAGCGCCTGCTTCCCCGAGAGCAGGCGGCGGCCGGCCATGAACGCGGCGCGGCCGACCCCGAGCGCGACGATCTCGCCGACGGTGATCCAGAGGCGGTGCGTGTCGTGGTGGATCAGCGCCTGGTCGATCACCTGGCGACCGGTCAGCCAGACGAGGGCGATCTGCGCCGCCTGCGAGCCGACCGCGAGCACGATCGAGACGCCAAGGCCGAGGCGGTACGGACGGAGGAAGCCGAGCAGGCGGACGAACGTCGCTCGGTACGGGACTGCGCTCACTTACTCAATGTAGACGCGTGAGCTCCAGCTGAACGAGCGCGAGCGCGCGTGCGAGGCGTTCGCGATTCGCGGGGACGTTGGGCCAGCTGCTCGCTCCGGAGGGATGGGGCAACGGAACGACCGGCACGCCGTCGAGCTCGTACCGCCCGCCGATGCACTCGGTCAGCGACGCTGGGCCGAGGAGCTCGCGCAGCGCCAGCCCTCCGGCGATGACGATCAAGCGCGGGCGCAGGAGCTCGAGCTCCCACCGGCGCCAGAACGCGCACAGATCGCGTTCGCGCGGTGCCGGCGTGCGGTCGCCGCGGCCCGATGCGGCGCGGCCGGGATAGCAGCGCGTCACCGAGGCGCAGTAGAAGGTCGCGTAGAACGTGTCCTCGTCCATACCGAGCCAGCGGCGTAGCGTCTGCCCGGCGCGGCCGCGCCACGGCAGGCCCTCCTCGCCTTCGACGATTCCCGGCGCCTGGCCGTACAGGTACGCCCGCTGGTGGGCGAACGGCGCGCGGACGGGCCGCGACTCGAGTGGGTATCCCGCCTCCGCGCAGGCGCGGCAGCGCGCCAGGTCGCGCTGGAGCGATGCAATCGATCGATACGCTGACTTGCGGGTGGTCATGCGCGATCTCTTCTCGTTCCCGAACCCGGTCAATGAGACGTCGGCGCGGCTCGTTGCGGCCGTCGTCGCGGTGCTCGCCGTCGTGGCAGTCGCATTCCAGCAGGGCTGGATCCTCCCGGTGCTCGCCTACGGATTCCTCGCGCGGGCGCTGACCGGGCCGAAGCTGAGCCCGCTCGCGCTCGTCGCGACGCGCGTCGTCACGCCGCGGCTGCACGTGGCGCACCGCTATTCGCCCGGGCCGGCGAAGCGCTTCGCGCAGTCGATCGGAGCCGTGTTCACCATGACGGCGACCCTCCTCTGGTACGCGGCCGGCCAGCACACGCCGGCGCTCGCCCTCGCCGGCGTCATCGCGCTGTTCGCGTCGCTCGAGTCGGGCTTCGGACTCTGCGTCGGCTGCACGGCGTTCTTCCTCGGCATGCGACTCGGGCTCGTCCCGTCGAGCGTGTGCGAGGACTGCGCTCCCTCTCTCGGGGCGTAGTCTTCTCCCGCGTGCTGCCGCTCGAGAGCGTCCCCAACTTCTCCGAGGGCCGCGACCGCGGCGTCATCGACGCCATCGGCGGCGCGCTCGGCGCGCACGGGCGTCTCCTCGACGTCCACACCGATCCGGACCACAACCGCTCGGTCTTCACCGTCGTGGGCGACGACACGCAGATCGTCGAAGCGCTGCTCGCCGGAATCGCGTGCGCGCGCGACTGCATCGACCTGCGGCGGCACGAAGGCGTGCATCCACGGATCGGCGCGGCCGACATCGTCCCCGTCGTGGCGGTGCGGCCCGAGGACGCCGAACGAGCACGGGCGGCGGCGCGCGAAGTCGCGCGACGGGTCGGGGAGGAACTCGGGCTTCCGGTGTTCCTCTACGCCGAGCTCGGCCGTGGCCGCGGGCCGGCGTTCTTCCGGCACGGCGGCCCCGAGCAGCTTCAACGGCGCATCGAGGACGGCGAGCTCGCCCCCGATTTCGGCCCGTCGACCCTCCATCCGACCGCCGGCGGCGTCATGGTCGGCGCCCGCAGGCCGTTGATCGCGTTCAACGTCGACCTCGCGAACGCCGATGTCGACGCCGCGCGCGCGATCGCGCGCGTCGTCCGGGAGCGTGACGGAGGTTTCCCGGGCGTGCGCGCACTGGGGCTCGACCTGCCGCAGGCGGGCCACGCGCAGATCAGCATGAACGTGGAGGACTGGGAGGCGGCCGCGCTGCACGACATCGTGGCCGCCATCGAGCGCGAGGCGGCCGCCCGTGGCGTCGAGCTCGCCGGCGCCGAGCTCGTCGGGCTCATGCCCGGGGGCGCTGCCGTCGCCGCGGCGGGCGCGCTCCTGCGCATTCGTGGGTTCGACGCGTCACACGTGCTCGAGCTGCGTCTTCTCGAGTAGCGCGCGCCCGACGACGGCGCCCTCGAGCCCGAGCGCGGCGAGCGCGTCGAGGTCGTCTTGCGAGCGCACGCCGCCGGCGGCGAGGACGGCCCCCGCGAAGCGGCGGACGACGCGCTGCATCAGCTCGAGGTCCGGGCCGCCGAGCGTCCCGTCGCGGTCGATGGCGGTGCAGAGCAGGCGTGAGACGCCCGCGTTGCGGCACCGGTCGACCGCCTCGTCGACCGAGAGTCCGCTGCCCTGCTCCCAGCCGCGCGTCCGCACCTCGCCGTCGCGGACGTCGACCGCGACGACGAGGCGATCGCCGAGCGCGTCGGCGTACGGCTCGGGACCATGCTCGAACGCGGCTGTCCCGACGATCACCCGCGCGGCTCCGGCGCCGAAGAGCGCATACGCGTCGGCGGGCGTGCGGACGCCACCGCCCAGCTGCAGTGGGACGGGAGCGATCGCTGCCGCCAGCCGGCGAGTCAGCTCGATGGGCGCGCCGCCGTCACGGGCAGCATGGAGGACGACGACGTGGAGCAGGGGAGGTCCGGTCGCGGCGAAGCGGCGCGCCAGCTCGATCGGGTCGCCGGCCTCGCGCGCGACCGCGTCGAAGTCCCCGCGCTCGAGCCGCACGGCCCGGCCGTCGAGCACGTCCACCGCCGGAATGAGTTGAAAGCGCCTGCTCACCGTGTTACCATGCTAACACGATGGCAACGGCGGAGCCTCGACATTGGCCGACCAAGGAGCATCGAGACCTCTTCCAGACGGTGGCGTCGCTGCGGACCAAGGAGGAGTCGGAGCGCTTCCTCCGGGATCTGTGCACGCGGGCGGAGCTGGACGCGATGGCGCACCGCTGGCAGGTGGCGCAGCTGCTGGACAAGGGGCTTCCGTATCTCGAGGTGGCGAAGCGCGCGCACGCATCGACGACGACGGTGACGCGGGTGGCGCAGTGGCTGCGTGGGGGCGAGGGCGGCTACCGGCTGGCGCTGCAGCGCCGAACAAGATCCTGAAGATCGCCGTCCCCTCGAAGGGCCGGCTGCGCGATCCGGCAATCGCGCTACTCGAGGACGCCGGCCTCGGGCCGGAGACGCCGGGTGACCGCGCGCTTGCATTCCCTTGCCGGAACGCGCCGGTGGAGGCGCTGCTCGTCCGCGCCGACGACATCCCCGAGTACGTCCAGGACGGTGTCGTCGACTGCGGCATCACCGGCCTCGACATCGTGCGCGAGCGCAGTGCGAACGTCTCGGAGCTGCAGCGCCTCGGCTTCGGTGCGTGCACCCTGGAAGTCGCGGTACAGGAGGAGTCCGATGTCGGCGCGCCCGACCAGCTCGACGGCGCGCGCATCGCGACGAGCTTCCCGCGGCTTGCGCGCGAGCTCATGCCGGGGACGATCGAGCTCGTCGACGTGCACGGCTCGGTCGAGCTCGCGCCGCGCCTCGGGCTTGCCGACGCGATCGTGGATCTCGTCTCCAGCGGCAGTACGTTGCGGACGAACGGCCTCCGCTCGATCGGCGTGCTGCTCGAGTCGGAGGCGGTGCTCATCGGGCCGCCGGAGCCCCGTGAGGAGGCCGTGCAGCTCGCGGGCGTGTTCCGCAGCGTGGTGGACGCGCGCGCGACGCGGTACCTGATGCTCAACGCGCCCGAGGATGCGCTCGACGCGATCTGCGCGCTCGTGCCCGGCGGGCGTGCGCCGAGCGTGCTGCCGCTCTCCGAGCCGGGAATGGTGGCGGTGCACAGCCTCGTTCCCGCCGCCGACGTGTGGAGACTGCTGCCGGAGCTCGAAGCGGCGGGCGCGTCGTCGATCCTTCTCGTTCCGGTGGAACGGATGCTGGGATGAACATCGTCGAAGACGTGAAGGCGCGCGGCGAGGAGGCAGTGCGCGAGTGGGCGCTGCGCCTCGACGGCGCCGAGCCCGCGCGTGCAGAGCCGAGCGGCGATCTCCCTGAAGAGGCGGTGCTTGCGCTGGCCGACCGCGTGCGCCGCTGGCACGAGGCGCAGCGGCCGCCGGACGTGCGGCTCGAGGTCGAGCCCGGCGTCGAGCTCGAGCGACGCTGGGTGCCGCTCGACTCCGTCGGGGTCTACGT
>CAZXZX010000084.1:0-7194 GCA_964645445.1 uncultured Gaiellales bacterium | reverse complement strand
CGGCCCTTCGGCAGGCTGAGCGTCGCGCTCGTCAGGCCGCCCGGGTACTTGAATGTCCACGTGAACTGCTGCGCCACGACGTCGATGCGGAGCGTGTTCTTCGCGAGGGCGTCGTCGCGGGAGAGGACGATCGCGCTGGTGATCCCGATTGCAGTGACGAGCACCGTCGGGATGATCGTCCAGGCGATCTCGAGCCTGGTGTTGCCGTGGATCGGGGGCCCGTCGGAGTCGTCGTCAGGCGCCGCCCGGAAGCGCACGACCGAGTACAGGATCACGGCCACCACCACGGCGAAGATGACGATGCAGATGGTGATGACGAACCAGAACTCGAAGTCGATCCGGCCCGCCTCTTTCGAGGCCGAGACCGGGAGCCAGGGGACGGCGAGGGCCACCGCGGCGGCGACTCCGCCCGCGACGACGCCGATCCCAAGTAGCGACGCGATCGAGCCCCTGCGCATCCGGCTCGGAGCCTAGACGAAAGCCCAGCTGGGTACCGCCCGAACCCGTATCGGCCGCTTCTCCGTTCTTTCGCAAGCCCCACGGGCTGACCGTCGAAAGGAGGAGGTATGGGTCTCGGAGTTGGAATGCTTCTTGCGGCCGCGGGTGCGGTGCTCGCGTTCGCGGTGAACGCGACGGTCTCCGGCGTCGACATCCACGCAGTCGGCTGGATCCTGCTGATCGTCGGGATCGTCGGGATCCTGCTGTCGATGATCTTCTGGTCGTCGTGGGCAGGCCCCGGCTACTTCAACCGTCGCCGGACGTACATCGAGGAAGGCCCGCCGCCCTACTGAGGCTCGGGCGTTCCTCTCCTGCCGGTCGGCACTCTGCCGGCCGGCAGTTCCTATCTGGCTCGCGAAAACCGCGGCGCGCGTGGAACGAAAACGAGGTGGGCCGTGCAGGGATCGAACCTGCGACCTTGGGATTAAGAGTCCCCTGCTCTACCAGCTGAGCTAACGGCCCGAGGCGGCGGCCATTGTAGCCTCGGCGTAGTGAAAGTTCTCTCCGTCGTCGGCAACCGTCCGCAGTTCATCAAGTCCGGCCCCGTGTCGGTTGCGCTGCGCGAGGCGGCGGTCGACGAGGTCGTGCTCCACACAGGGCAGCACTACGACCGCGAGCTCTCGGACGTCTTCTTCGAGGAGCTCGGACTGCCGGAGCCTGCATATCGGCTCGACCTGCACACGGCCGACCCCGATGCGATGCGGCCCGGGGTCACGGCGGCCGTCGAGCACGAGCAGCCGGACTGGGTGCTCGTGTACGGCGACACGAACTCGACGCTTGCCGGCGCCGAGGCGGCGGGCGCCGTCCGCGTCGCCCACGTCGAGGCCGGTCTCCGCAGCGGTGACCTCTCGATGCCGGAGGAGCGGAACCGGATCGCCGTCGACCTCGTGTCTGCACTGCTCCTCTGTCCCGACGAGCGCTCGCGCGCGACACTCATCGAGGAGGGCGTACCCGGCACGATCGAGGTCGTTGGCGACGTCATGGCCGATGCGTCCTTCCGCCTCGCGCCGATCGCGCGCGAGCGCTCGACGATTCTCGAGCGGCTCGGGCTCGATCCGAGCGTCTATCTCGCGGCGACGATCCACCGCGAGGCGAACGTCCGGCCGGAGCGGCTCGCACGCATCCTCGACGGGCTCGGCCGCACCGGCGAGCAGGTGGTGTTCCCCGCCCATCCGCGGACGCGCTCCCGGCTCGAGGACGTGCCGGCCAACGTGCGCGTCGTCGAGCCGCTCGGCTATCTCGACATGGCGGCGCTGTGCTCGCAGGCGCGCGTGATCGTCACCGACTCAGGCGGCCTGCAGAAGGAGGCGTACTGGTACGGCGTCCCCTGCGTCACCACACGTCCGTCGACGGAGTGGGTCGATACCGTCGAAGCCGGGGCGAACGTCCTCGTCGATGACGACCCGGTGCGCATCGCCGCGGCGGTCGCCGCCGCCCGCATCCCGGACGACCGCCCACAGCTGTACGGGGACGGGGCGGCCGCGGAGCGGGTCGCAGCTAGCCTTGCCGCGGCGTGAATCCTGACATCGCGATCATCGGGGCCGGCTACGTCGGCATGCCGCATGCGCAGACGTTCGCGGAGGCGGGCAAGCACGTCGTTCTCGTCGACATCCAGCAGTCCGTCGTCGACGGGATCAACCGTGGCGAGAGCCACATCGAGGACGTCCGCTCCGAGGACCTGAAGCGGCTCGTCGACGCGGGGCTGATCGCCGCAACCACCGACTTCGGCATCGTCGCCGCCGCCGCCGCGGTCGTCATCGCCGTGCCGACACCGCTGTCGCCCCAGCGTGAGCCCGACCTCCGCTACATAGAAAGCGCCGCGCGCGACATCGCACCGCACATGAAGAAGGGGCACCTCGTCGTGCTCGAGTCGACGACGTATCCGGGCACGACGCGCGAAAAGCTGAAGCCGCTGCTCGAGGAGGGGAGCGGATTGACGTGCGGCACCGACTTCCATCTCGCCTTCGCGCCGGAGCGCGTCGATCCCGGCCGCACCGACTGGACGACGAAGTCGACGCCCAAGGTCGTCGGCGGCCTCGATGCGGAGTCGACGAAGGCCGCGGCCGCGCTGTACCGGAGCGCCCTCGACAACGTGCACGAGGTCTCGACGGCCGAGGCGGCCGAGCTGACGAAGCTGCTCGAGAACATCTTCCGGTCGGTGAACATCGCGCTCGTCAACGAGCTCGCCCAGCTGTGCGACCGCATGGACATCGACGTGTGGGAAGTGATCGGCGCCGCGGCGACCAAGCCGTTCGGGTTCATGCCGTTCCAGCCCGGCCCCGGGCTCGGCGGCCACTGCATCCCGCTCGATCCGTACTACCTGGCCTGGAAAGCACGCGAGTTCGACTTCAACACGCGCTTCATCGAGCTCGCCGGCGAGATCAACAACAACATGCCGTACTTCTGTCGCTCCGTCATCTCGCAGGCGCTGAACCACGGCGCGCAGAAATCGCTCAAGGGCTCGAAGATCCTGCTCGTCGGCGTCGCGTACAAGGCCGACATCGGCGACGTTCGCGAATCGCCGGCGGAGAAGGTCCTCGAGTTGCTTCGGAACGCCGGCGCGGACGTCGCCTATCACGACCCGCACGTGCCCGAGTTCGACGGGCTGGGATCGGTGGCGCTCGATCCGAAGAGCTACGACTGCGTCACCATCGTGACCGCGCACTCGAGCATCGACTACGACAAGCTCGTCGACGACGCGCGGATCGTCGTCGACCTGCGCAACGCGACCGGCGCCAAGGGCACCGCGTCGGACAAGGTGTTCAAACTTTGATCGCCGTCACGGGTCTCGGCTACTGGGGGCCGAACCTCGCGCGGAACTTCGACGATCTCGGCGTTCTCGCGGCGCTCTGCGACCTCGATCCCGAGCTGCGCGCCCGCTACGCCTCGCGCTACCCCAACGCGCGGATGTACTCGAGCTTCGAGGACCTGCTCGAAGACGACGACGTTTCCGCGGTTGTCATCGCGACTCCGGTACCGACTCATCACGACCTAGCCCGCAGCGCGCTCGCTGCGGGCCGGCACGTCCTCGTCGAGAAGCCGCCCGCGATGCGCGCGGCCGAGATCGACGAGCTCGTCGCCATCGCCGCCGAGCGGGACCTCGTGCTCATGCCGGGCCACTTGCTGCTCTACCACCCTGGCATCCGCAAGCTGAAGCAGCTGATCGACGACGGTGAGCTCGGCGACGTGCTGTGCCTGTACGGCAACCGCCAGAATCTCGGCATCGTTCGCACGAACGAGAACGCGCTGTGGTCGCTCGGCGTGCACGACCTCTCGGTGATGCTCTACCTTCTCGACGAGGAGCCGGAGCTGTGCGTCGCGCACGGCCGCGACTTCCTCACAGAAGGCGTCGAGGACGTCGTCTTCTGCTATCTGCGCTTCCCGAGCGGCAAGATCGCGCACATGCACCTCTCGTGGCTCGACCCGCACAAGATGCGGCGGATCACCGTCGTCGGCCGCGAGAAGATGGTCGTGTTCGACGACATGGAGCTCGAGCGCAAGGTGACCATCTACGAGAAGGCGCCCTGGAAGCGGACTGACAGCTATGGCGAGTGGCAGACGCGCTCCGGCGACATCTCCATCCCGAAGATCCCGACCGACGAGCCGCTCAAGCTCGAGTGCCAGGAGTTCCTCCGGCTCGTCGCCGGCGAGGGCGACCGGCGGAAGGTGGCCGAAGACGGGGCCCGTGTCGTTCGCGCGCTCGACCGCCTCACGGAGTCGTTGCGTGGCTGACGTCCACCCGAGCGCGATCGTCTATCCGGGGACGGTCCTCGGTGAGGGCGTCAGGGTGCTCGAGAACGCGGTCGTCGGCAAGCAGCCCGCGCTCTCGCCGCGGTCGACTGCGAAGCGCGAGCCGATGCCGCCGGTGGAGGTCGGCGACGACACGATCATCTCGACCGGCGCGATCGTCTTCGCCGGCTCGCACATCGGCGCGCGCGTCATCGTCGGCGACCAGTCCTGTATCCGCGAGCGCGTCGACATCGGCGATGACGTCGTCGTCGGTCGCGGCGTCCTCGTCGAGAACGACACCACGATCGGCGCGCTGACGAAGATCCAGGCCGAGGCCTACATCACCGCGTACTCGACGCTCGAGGACAACGTCTTCATCGCTCCGTGCGTCGTCACGACGAACGACAACTTCATGGGCCGCACCGAGCGGCGTCACGAGCTGATCAAGGGGCCGACCATCCGCCGCGGCGCGCGTGTCGGCGGCGGTGCGATCCTGTGCCCGGGCATCGTCGTCGGCGAGGAGGCATTCGTCGGCGCGGGCGCGGTCGTGACGAAGGACGTCGAGCCTCGCATGCTCGTGGTCGGCAGCCCGGCGCGTGTGCTGCGTGCCGTCAGCGCCGACGAGCTGCTGGACCAGTCTTCGTGAAGGCGAGCACGTAGGGGCCGGAGCCCGGGGACGGCGCCTTCACCTCGAGGTAGTACCACCCGCCCGTCGGCGCCCTGAACCGGAGTCGCTTCGTCGCCGACTGGGCGGCTAGGTCCTGCCCCGACGAGGCGCGGTCGACGTGCTGCGTCTTCGGCTTCCACAGCTCCAGCTCCAAGCTCGGCCCGCCGGTGGCGCTCAGCCGGGCGGTGAGGAGCTGCTGCTTCTGCAGCCGGATGCGGTACACGTCGACGGGGTCGTCCCAATAGTCGATCGTCGCCTGCAGCTTGTCGGTCAGTCCCCACACGGTCCGTGCCTGCGTCCCGGCGTCGTCGTTGCTCTCGTAATTGTCGGCCGGCGGGACCGGCCCTGCCAGCGCCTCGACAGCCTTCGCGACGTCGAGACGGCCCCAGCCGCTGAACGAGTCGCGAAGGAGACCGCACCGGGGGCAGCCGTTCGTCGCGTTGACGTCGTCGGCGGTCCGCTCGAGGAGGAATCCGACCTGGCTGTTCGTCAGCAGGGGATCGACCGCGAAGAGGACGGCGGCCGCGGCCGAGACTTGCGGAGCCGCGAACGACGTCCCCTCCGCGTTCCGGTAGTCCTCCGTCCCGCAGTCCGAGTACCCCTGGTCGGGGCAGCCCGTGCGCAGCGCCGTCAGCGACGCCGGGAAGGTGGAGAAGATCGACGATCCCGGGGCCGACAGGTCGTTGAAGACGGGATCGCGGTTCGAGTAGTCCGGGACGTTCCCGCTCCGGGTGAGTGCGCTGACGCCGATGACATGCGGGAGCGCGGCCGGGTAGCTCGCATACGGCCACGGCTGGGTCGGCGCCTCGTCGCCGTTCCCGACTGCCGCAACGAGCACGGCGCCCTTCGAGTACGCGTATTCGACCGCCGACTCTTCCATCGCCGAGTACGTGTCGCGCGCCGGATTCATCGGGTCGCGCACGCCTCCGAGGCTGAGGTTGATGACGCGTGCGCCGTTGTCCGCAGCCCAGCGGATCGCCTGCGCCTCGGCGGCGAGCGGGATCGTTCCGTCGGGGGTGACGACCTTCGCGATGAGGAGCTGCGCCGTGTACGCGATCCCGACGATGCCGGTCGTCCCGAGGTTGGCGGCGATCTCCCCGGCGACGAACGTCCCGTGGCCCTCGGTGTCGACGCACGCGCTGCCGCCGACGAAGCTGCGCTCCGTCAACAGCCGGCCGCTGAAGTCGGGGAGCGAGCAGTCGACGCCGGAGTCGACGATCGCGACCTTCACCGGCTGGAGGTCGGCAGGCGGCGTCGCCCACGCGTCGAAGGCGTGGTCGTCCTGGAGGTACCACTGCCGCGGAGCGAGCGGGTTCGGGGGCGTGAAGGCAGCCGCAGGGGCCGCCGCCGCGAGCGCCGCGGTGACGGCGAAGAGCAGCGCGCGCCGGATCAACCCGTGGCGACCTGCGGCGCTGTCATGCCCGGCGCGAAGCCCTGCCCGGGCGTGACGACGATGCGGTACGTCGTTCCTGCCGGAACGTCGACGGAGAGCGTGAACGTGCCGTCGGGATCGACGGCACCCGTTGCGATCGCGGTCCACGTCAGGTCGGGGTTCTGGACATCGACCTCGACCGGCGCTCCCGCGAGGAGGGGCTGGACGGTTCCGGCCACGACGCCCGGGGCGACGTCCGCCTGCTGGACGAGCGGCGCCACGCGCACGCGCTGGTAGCCGACGGCCGCCGCTGAGGTCGCGAGCCGGTAGTCGGTCGTCACCGTCGGAGCCTCGGGCAGGAGCAGCGACCCGTCCGCAGCCGGCGTCACCGGTCCGACGAGCGTCCACGACCCGCCGAAGACGCGCTGCTCGAGCGAAACGCCCGTGAGGCCGCGGACGAGGCCCGTGAGCGTCACCGACGACCCGTACGGAAGCGGCGCGACCGGCGTGGGTTGCTGGAGCGACATCATCGACACGGTGAACCAGGTCGAGCGTAGCCCGAGTGCGCTGCTGACGGTGCCTCCGCCGAAGGAAGGCTGCGTGGTCGAGACCGAGAGGGACGGGAGCGCCGTCACGACCATCACCTTGCTCACCCGTCCTTCGGGGTCCGTGATCGTCTGGAGGTCGAGGATCGCCCCTTTCACCTTCAGTGCGGTCGCAAACGTCTTGGCGGTGATCGGCACTGACCAGTTGTGGTACGGCGACAACGCGTCGAACGGATCGGGCACGGAGACGAGATACGGGACCGGCGCGACGCCCCAGCCGTCCGCGATCGACTCCGTCTCTCCACCGGAGCTCGAGGAGAAGAACGTCGCCGCGACCTTCCCGGCGTACATGACGACCTGCCCCCTCGTCGCGTCGACCGCAG
>CAZXZX010000083.1:0-7576 GCA_964645445.1 uncultured Gaiellales bacterium | reverse complement strand
TGAGACGAGGAGCGCGGCGCCGAGCGCGCCGCCGATGTCGCCGAGCTCGGTCAGGACGAACGCAGGCGGGCGGTCGTCGACGAACAGATGCGGCAGCGCAGCCGCTGCGATGCGCTCGACGTAGGGCTGCCCGAGCCGTGTGCCGAGACCGCCGCCGACGACGATCGCGTCGACGTCGACCAGGTTCTGGACGGAGGCGACGCCTGCGCCGAGGGCCTCCACCGCCTCGTCGATGAGGTTGCGCGCGAGCTTGTCCTCCTCCGCGAGCGCGGCGTCCCACACGCCGCTCGTGAGCCGCGCCCGCCCGCGCTTCTTCATGATCGCGAAGAGCTTCGTCTTCGTTCCCGCGTCCTCGGCCTTGCGCGCCGTCCGCTCCATCGCCGCGCGTCCCGCGTACGCCTCGAGGCAGCCGCGCCGCCCGCACGGGCAGCGTCGCCCGCCGAGCTTGACGACGACGTGGCCGAGCTCCCCGGCAGAGCCGCGGCCGAGCCAGAGCTTTCCGTCGAGCACGAGCGCGCCGCCGACACCGGTCCCCCACCACGCGCCGAGGAACGAGCGGTACGTCCGCCCCGCACCGAGGACTCGCTCCGCTTCCACCGCGACGCGCACGTCGTTGCCGATGCGGACGGGAACGGCGAGACCCTTCGCGAGCTCGGCGGCGAGCGGGTACACGCCCTCCCAGCTCGGGAGGTTGCCGGCGCGAGCGAGCGTCCCCGCCCCCGTGTCGACCTCACCGGGAGCGCCGACGCCGACGCCGGAAAGAGCGGACACCTCCACGCCGGCGGCCGCTGCCGCCTCGCGCATCGTCGCGGCCAGCTCGGAGACGACGGCGGCCGGCCCACCGGCGGTCGGCGTCAAACGGCGCGCCTGGCCGCGGATCTCGTGCGCGTCGTCGACGACGATCCCCTCGATCTTGGTTCCGCCGAGATCGATGCCGCCGCGCAACGCCATCGGCGGACAATAGCCCCCGTCGGCGAAAATAGGCCGCAGTGACGGAGCCGATCGACCTCCTCCACCAGGGCCGCCCGCATTCGATCGGCTGCTACCTGCTCGACACGGAGGACGGTCCCGCGCTCTTCGACTGCGGGCCGAGCACGACCGTCGCCGCGCTGAAGGTGGGCCTCGACGCGAACGGGCTCACGCTCGCGGAGGTACGCCACCTGCTCCTCAGTCACATCCATCTCGACCACGCAGGCGCCGCCGGAATCCTCGTGCGCGAGCACCCGGCCCTCCAGGTGCACGTCTCCGGCATCGGCGCGCCGCACCTCGTCGACCCGTCGCGGCTCGAGCGCAGCGCTCGACGGCTGTACGGCGATTCGTTCGACACGCTCTGGGGCGAGCTCGCCCCCGTTCCGGAGGAGAACGTGCACGTCGTCGCCGACACGGTAGTCGGTCTCGAGTGCTTCCCGACCCCCGGCCACGCGTCGCACCACGTCTCGTACCTCGACGAGGACGGGACGCTGTACGCGGGGGATGCCGCGGGCGTGCGCATCCAGCCGGGCCGCTACGTGATGCCACCGACGCCCCCACCCGAGTTCGACCTCGAGCTGTGGCAGCGGACGCTCGACGAGATCGAGCGGCGTGGGCCGGAGCGCCTCGCCCTCATCCACTTCGGCGTCGCCGACGACCCCCAGCGGCATCTGGCCGACCTCCGGCTCGAGCTGTACGACTGGGCCGAGTTCGTGCGCGGCGGCGCGGCGGAGGAGGAGTTCGTCGAGTACGGCCGCGCCGAGCTCGCGAACGCAGGCGAGGACACCGGCGTGTACGACGTCGCGATGCCGCTGTGGCAGTCGTATCGCGGCCTCGCGCGCTGGGCGGAGCAGCAGCATGAGTAGGAACTTCACGCTGCTGTTCGCGAGCCGCGCGATCTCCTACGTCGGCACGTATCTCGCGCCGATCGCGGTCGCGTTCGCGATCCTCGACCTGCACGGCAGCGCGACCGCCGTCGGCCTCTCGTTCGCGGCGTGGACTCTCGCGCAGGTGTCGATGCTCTCCATCGGCGGCGTCCTCGGCGACCGCCTCCCGCGGCGCACGGTGATGATCGCGTCCGACGTCTCCAGCACCGCCGTCCGCGTGACGATGGGTGTGCTCCTCGTCACCGGGCACGCGCAGGTGTGGGAGCTGATCGCGCTTCAGGCGTGCGGCGGCGCATCCGTCGCGTTCTACAACCCCGCGTTCTACGGTCTCGTGCGAGAGATCGTCCCGACCGATTCGCTGCAGCGCGCGAACGGCTACCTCGCGATCGCGCGCTACGCGGCGTTCCCGCTCGGAGCCGCGGCGGGTGGCACGATCGTGGCGATCATCGGGCCGGGCACAGCGCTCCTCGTCGACGGCGGGACGTATGCGGCGAGCGCCGTCCTGCTCTCGCTCGTCCGGGTGGAGTCGATCGCGCGCGCGACTTCCAGCGTCCTCCGCGAGCTCCGCGAGGGATGGAGCGCCTTCGTCGAGACTCAGTGGGTTTGGCTGACGTGCGCGTGGATCTCGCTCTACTTCGTGTTCACGTACGCGCCGTTCTTCGTCCTCGGGCCGTACATCGCCAAGCACTCGATGGGCGGCGCGAGCACGTGGGGCGCGGTCGTCACCGGCGAAGGAGTCGGCGCGCTACTCGGCAGCGTCGCCGGGCTCAAGCTGCGCGTCAATCGGCCGCTCGTCGTCGTCAGCACGATCTTCCTGCCGACCGCGATCCAGAGCGTCCTGCTCGCCTTCCACGCCTCCGTGGTGGCGCTCGCACCGGCGGCTGCGCTCGCCGGCTTCGGGTTCGCCGGAGGCTCGGTCGTCTGGGACACGGCGATGCAGCGGACGATCCCGCCGGACAAGCTCGCGCGCGTCGGCGCATACGGCTGGATGTCCGCGATGGTGTTCCTTCCCGCCGGCTACGCGCTCGCGGGGCCGATCGCGTCCGTCGTCGGCATGCGCGGCTACCTCCTCTTCGGTGCGGCGTGGCTCCTCGTGAGCACGGCCGCGCTCGTCCGCCTGCCGGCGATCCGCGACTTTACCTATCACGAGGCGGCCGAGGCCGTCGCCGCGACGGCCTGAGCCGGCTCGACCTCGACGAGCCAGAGCGCGCCGTCGGCGCAGTCGAGACGGGGCGCACCGTCGACCTCCACGAGGGACGACCGGAGCACGCGCACGGTCTCGCCGTCGATGTCGACGAGCGCGCCGAGCAACTCGCCGACGGGGAACGTGTACCGCCACGCCCACACGAGGCGGTGGAGCTCCAGCGCCGTCCGCGAGAGGTCGAGCCATGCGTCGTCGTCTGTGAGGAAGCCCTCGTACTCGCCGCCTTCGCCCTGCACCGTTCCCTCTTCGCCGGCGGCGACCCGCGCGAGCGCGGTCGCGAAGGTCTCCATCACGACTGGGCCGATGCGCTCGTAGAACTCGTTCGGGACGACGTACTCGCCGAGCGGCAGCCGCGACTGCGCGAAGATCGGGCCCGTGTCGAGTTCTGCGTCCATCCGGTGGAACGTGACGCCGACCTCGTCGTCCCCCTTGCGGATCGCCCAGGCGATCGGGACGGGGCCGCGATGGCGCGGAAGCAACGACGGGTGGCCGTTCAGCCAGCCGAGCCGCGGGACGTCGAGGGCGTCGGCCGGGATCTTCCACGGGAAGCCCATGCAGACGACGAGATCGGGCTGGAGCGACGCGAGCAGCGGCGCGATCTGCGCCCGCCGCGACGGAATGACGACGTCGAGGTCGCCCGGCACGCCGCGTAGCAGCGCGTCGAGCGTGAACTCGGGTCCGTAGCGCTGCTCGGCGTCGCGAATCGATAGGAGCCCGACCGGCTCGTGTCCGGCAGCGCGCAGCACTGCGTCGAACCCGAGCGCGACCGGGAGGATCCGCGTCGCTATGACCGCTCTCATGGGTTGCGGATGACGCGGCCGCCCGACGACTGGGCCTGCGCCTTGATGACGATCTCGTCGATGTTGACGTGGAACGGCCGCGTCAGCGCGAACAGGATGCACTCGGCGACGTCGTCGGGCGTGAGCGGGTCGACGCCTTTGTACACCGCATCCGCCTTCTCCTTGTCGCCCTTGAAGCGCACGACGGAGAACTCCGTCTCGGCGAGGCCCGGGTCGACTGTCGTGATGCGGATCGGCCGGCCGAGCAGGTCTTCACGCAAGGCATATGTGAAGCCGCGCACGGCGAACTTCGACGCGACGTAGCTCGCCGCGCCCTCGTATGCCTGGCGCCCGGCGATCGACCCGAGATTGACGATGTGACCGCCGTCACGAAGGTGCGGGAGGCACAGGCGGGTCATGCGCACGAGCCCGTTCACGTTCGTCTCGAACACCCTGCGCTCGTCCTCCTCGCTCGACTCGTCGAACGGCGCGCGGCCGAGGGCGAGCCCGGCGTTGTTGACGAGGATGTCGATGGCCCCGAGCTGCTCGACCGCAGCGGCGACGAACCGCGCGCAGCTGTCCGGGTCGGTCACGTCGAGCTGAAGCGCGATCTCCGTCTCGAGCCGCTCCGTGCGCCGCGCGCCTCCCGCGACGCGCACGCCGGCGGCGGCGAGCATGCGTGCGGTCGACCGGCCGAAGCCGGACGATGCGCCCGTCACGATGGCGGTCTTACCGCTCAGGTCCACGGCGGTCGATGCTAACGACCTGGGACCGCCTGGCGACGTGGTCGACCTGAAGCGTCGTGTGGCGCAGGCCGAAGCGCTCGTCCAACAGGTGCTCGAGGCGCCGCCGTGCGGCATGGCAGTCCGCGTCCGGCGAGACGAGCACGTGAGCCGCCAGCGCCGGAAAACCGCTCGTGACCGTCCAGACGTGAAGGTCGTGCACCTCGACGACGTCAGGGTCCGCCGCCAGCGTCGCCGCGACCGAATCGGGATCGATTCCCGTCGGCGCCGCCTCGAGGAAGATCCGGCCGGAGTCGCGCAGCAGCGACCAGCTCGCGCGCACCATGAGCGCCGCGACGAGCACGCTCGCGACCGGGTCGAACCGGTTCCAACCCGTGAGCAGCACGAGTGCGCCCGCGATCGCCGTCCCGACGAACGCGGCAAGGTCGGTGGCGACGTGCAGGAACGCGCCGCGCACGTTCAGGCTCGTGCGGTCGGCGCCGGAGAGCACGCCCGTCGCGACGAGGTTCACCGCGACGCCTGCCAGCGCAACCGCAACGACGATGCCCCCGTGCACGTCCGGCGGCGATACGAGGCGACGCGCGGCGGAGTAGACGATCCACACCGCCACGAGCAGGAGCGCGATGCCGTTTCCCTGCGCGGCGAGGATCTCCGCGCGCCGGAAGCCGAACGTCCACGCGCCGCGCGCGGGGCGCGCCGCGAGCGCCGCAGCGACGAGCGCCGCGGTCAGCGCGGCGGCGTCGGTGAGCATGTGCCCGGCGTCGGCGAGAAGCGCGAGCGAGTGGGCGGCGATGCCGCCGGCGATCTCCCCGCCCATGAGCGCGAGGATCAGCGCCAGCGCAGCGCCGAGCCGCCGCCGGTCGGAGAAGTGGTCATGCGCGTGCATGCGCGATCCGCTCCGGCGGCGTGGGGTGCGTGAACAGCATGAGATATGCGAGGCGAGGCGGATCCAGGTCGCTGAGATTCTTCCGCGCGAGCGAGACGTGTGCGCGGACGAATGCGTCGCGGTCGCCGGTCAGCTCGAGCGAGCACCGGTCGGCGGCGCGCTCCCACCGGCGCGAGATCGCGGCGAGGACGGGCAACGTGAGAAGCTCGACGCCGGTGACGAGAAGTGCCGCGCGCGGGAAGTCGCTCGGCACGGGCGTCCCGAGCGCGGCCCAGAGGATGAGAACCACGGCAACCGCGCCGCCCATCGCGAGCAGCGTGCCCTTGAGCACGTGCCGGTCGCGGCGGTGGCCGAGCTCGTGCGCGATGATCAGCTTCAGCTCCGGCTCCCCCGCCTCGGCGAGGAGCGTGTCCCAGACGACGACGCGGCGCGTCGGCCCGAGACCGGAGACGTAGGCGTTCGTGCGCGTCGTCCGACGGCTCGCGTCGGCGACGAGCACGTCGCGGACGGGGACTCCGGCACGCTCGGCGAGCGCCCGCAGGTCGGCGGCGAGTCGCACGTCCTCGAGCGGCCGGAAGCGGTTGAAGACCGGTTCGAGGACGACCGGGGCGATGAACGACATGACGAGGACGAAGAGCGCGAGCGCCGCGGCGGCGGGCAGCGGCCACCAGCGCGGGAACGCGTGAACGAGAGCGATCGCCGCGCCCCAGACGGCGGCGGCGAGCACGAGCTCGATCGCCTCTGCCTTCGCCCGGTCGGCGAGCCATCCGCGCAACGTCTGCGTCGAGAGCCCGAATCGCCGCTCGCGCAGAAATCCGCGCCACAGGTCGAGCGGCAGGCACGCGATCCCGACCGCGGCCGGCACGACGACGGCCCATACGGCCGCGTCCCCGAGCCAGCCGAGGCCGCCGAGCGACAGCTGCGTGAAGGCCCCGAAGACGGCGACCACGATGACTAACCGCACAACCGCTGCGGCATACACCAGCCGGTGGTACCGGGCAGCCCGGTCCCGGTCTTCCTGAGAGAAATCTAAGGAGCTCAAACGCGCGTAACTAAGCCGTGAAGTTGACGTCTACACTGGCAGATTCATGGCGACTGCGGACGTAGCAGCAGGCACTCTCCGCTCCAGCGAGGAGTCGGTCGCACTCGCGTCTCAGCTGCGCCGTTTGGCGCGCGTCGCGACCGTGGTCGCGGTGCTCACGAGCCCGGCGGCCTACTTCTTCTACCGGCACAGCCAGCACCTGAGCGTCGGCCTGTCGCTTGCGGCGACGGTGGCAACGGTGATCGGCTTCCGCGGCTTCGTCGACCTCATCATCCGCCGCCTCATCCCGTGGCCGAGCCTGTTCGGCACGGACGAGGCCCGGCTGCGCGAGGAGGACGTCGTCAACCGCCGGCGCGCGTGGACGTGGCGCTTCTGGTACCGGCTCGGGATCACGATCGCGGTGCTCGTCACGATCATCTGGCTCTGGCAGGTCATCCTCGATCCAACGCACCGCACCTGGTGGGGCACGCTCACGCACACGCTCATCGGCATCGGCCACCTGCTGCGGAATCGCACGCTCCTCCTCCAGCTCGTCTTCGTCTTCTTCCTCTTCTTCGCGAACTTCTTCATCTTCATGGGCCCGATGATGCTCATGGGCATCTCGCAGATCCGCGGATACGAGCCCGGCGACGCAGAGTGGGGCGTCAAGCTCGACGACGTGCGCGGCCAGGCCGAGGCGAAGGAGGAGGTACGGCGCATCGTCACGCTGTGGCAGTCGGGCGAGGCGTTCGAGGCCGCCGGCGGCAAACGCGAACGAGGCCTGCTCTTCCTCGGCGCGCCGGGCACCGGCAAGACGATGCTCGCGAAGGCGATCGCGACCGGGTTCAACTCGCCGTTCGTCTCCATCCCGGGCTCCGGCTTCGCGCAGACGTTCATCGGCATCGACGCGCTGATCGTGCGCTACCTCTCGCGCAAGGCGAAGCGGCTCGCGCGCAAGTGGGGCGGCCAGTGCATCGTCTTCATCGACGAGATCGACGCGGTCGGCCTGCGTCGTCAGGCGCTGCAGCAGTCCAAGACGTTCGGGGGGCGCGAGTACTACGGCCAGTGGGGCGCGAGGAACCCGTCG
>CAZXZX010000082.1:0-14473 GCA_964645445.1 uncultured Gaiellales bacterium | reverse complement strand
TGCGGCCGAAGAGGACGTCGCCCAGGCCCAAGCTACTGCTGCTGCTGCTGCTCGGGCGCAGGCTCGGCGTCGCCCGCGCCGATCTCCTTCGTCGCGCCGTCGCCCGCGCCGACTTCCGCTTTCAGCTTCGCCAGCTCGGTGTCCACCTGCGACGAGGCCGAGATCTGCGCGAGCTCGCGGTCGAGCTGCGTCTGGTCGCCCGCGCTCAGGTCCTCGAGTGCGCCCGTGCTCGTCAGCTCGTCGATCGCCGATGCCCGCGCCTGCAGCTCCTCCGTCTTGTCCTTCGCGCGCTGGATGGCGGCGCCCGTGTCGTTCATGCCGCGGCCGATGCCGGTCGCAGCCTCGCCGACGCGCACCTGCGCCTCCGCGGCCGAGTACTGCGCCTTCAGCACTTCCTTCTGCGAGCGGAACCCCTCGATGCGCGTCTCGAGCTGCTGCTGCGCCGTGACGAGCTTCTCCTGCTGGTCGGCGAGCCCCTGCACCTGGTCGTCCATGCTCTGCAGCTGCTGCTGCGCGACCGCCTTGCGCTCGAGCGCCTGCCGCGCGAGGTCCTCGCGGTTCGCCGCCACTGCTTGGCGCGCCTGCGTCTCGAGCTTGACGACGTTCTGCTCCAGCTTCTGCTGCTGCAGCTCGAGCCGTTTCTTCGAGGTGACGACGTCGGCGACGCCGCGTTTGACGTTCTGGAGCTGCTCGAGCATCTGCTCGTACGAGTAGTCGAGCGTCTCGGTCGGGTTCTCGGCCCGGTTCAAGAGCTTCGAGTACTTCGCCTTGATGATCAGCGTCGTGCGGGAGATGAGACCGGCCATAGCGCATAGCCTATCCGCGGATGCTCGTCGAGCGGAACATGCACCCCGAATGGCTCTCGAACGCCTACGTCGTGGCCGATGCCGAGGGCGGGACGGCGGTCTTCGTCGACGCGGGGGCGGACCCGGCGCCGCTCGCCGCTGCGCTCGAGCGCTGGGGCGCGCGGCCTGCCGCCATCCTGAGGACGCACGCCCACCACGACCACGTCGCCTGGGAGGACGAGCTGCGATCGCGCTACGGCGTTCCCGTCGTCGCCGGGCCGGGGGAGTGGGACTTCGGCGGCATCCATGCCCGCGGGATCGCGACGCCGGGCCACTCGGACGACATGGTCGCGTTCGTGCTCGGCGACGAGCTCGTCTTCAGCGGCGACACGCTCTTCAAGGACGCGGTCGGCGGCGGCGACCCGGCACGCGTTCGCTCCTCGGTGATGGATGTGTTCATGGCGTTCCCGGACGCGACGCGCGTCCTGCCCGGCCACACCGACGAGACGACGATCGGCCGCGAGCGCGAGCACAACCCGTTCGTCCGCGTCTGGTCGGGCGCCGAGCCGGAGGGGAAGGAGCACGTGACCGTCGGAGGCCGTGGCGCGACGCTGCTCGTCTGGTCGCCCGACTACGACGGCAAGGGCAAGGCCTGGGTGCGCTTCGAAGCCGGCGGCGAGGCGATCGTCGGCGGGTCGCGCGTCCAGCGCTAGCGAAACCGGAGCGGGCGCTCGGCCGTTCTATCCCTCGTACCGAGACCAAGGGAGGCTCGATGCTTCTCCTCGTGTTGCTGGCCTTGCTCGCGATCGTCGCGTTCGGCGTGGGCTTCACCATCCATTGGCTGTTCGTCGTCGCGGTCGTGCTCGGCCTCGTGTGGCTGATCGGCCTGTTCGCGGGTGGTGCCGGCCGCCGCACCCGCCGCTCCTGGTGGTAACCGCACCAATCCGACCGGCAGGTCCCGCAGCACCCCTGCGGGACCTGTCCGGAACCGACAGTAGGTTGCCGCTGTGCGCCTGCTCGTCGCCCGCTGCGAAGTCCGCTACTCCGGCCGCCTGAGCGCCGTCCTGCCGGAGGCCGTTCGGCTCCTCATCCTCAAGGCCGACGGCTCCGTGCTCGTGCACGACGACGCGGGCGGATACAAGCCTCTCAACTGGATGACGGCGCCGACGCTGGTCGAGGACGAAGGAGACAGGCTCATCGTGCGCAAGCCGAAGACCGAGGACGTCCTCGAGATCGAGCTCGTCGAGGTGCTCAGCGACGTCGAGCACGACATGGGCGAGTCGGCCGCGCTGCAGAAGGACGGCGTCGAGCGCCATCTGCAGGAGGAGCTCGCCGCGGCGCCGTCGGCGCTCGGCGAGGAGCTCGCCCTCGTCAGGCGCGAGTGGCCGACGGACGTCGGCCCCGTCGACCTCATGTGCAAGGACGTCGCCGGCGGATGGGTTGCCGTCGAGATCAAGCGCATCGGGACGATCGAGGCGGTCGAGCAGCTGACGCGCTACGTCGGGTTCATCCGCGAGGACCCGGCGAAGGCGCGATGCCGCGGCATCCTCGCCGCGCAGACGATCAAGCCGCAGGCAGTCGCGCTCGCCGAGGCGCGTGGGTTTCGCTGCGTCGAGGTCGACCTCGACGTCCTTCGCGGTGAGCGCGAGCCCGACCTCACGCTGTTCGCGGCCTGACGCGTGCGAAGATCGGCTGGACCTGCCGATTCGTAGGAGGCGTTCATGGCAGTCAAGCTCCACCGCTGCGGGAACCTGTGGGTGAAGGTCTCCGGCCACCCGTGCTGGCGTGTGCAGAAGGCGCTCGACGAGCAGGGAATCGAGTACGAGGTCGTTCCCGGCCCGTGGCCGGGACGGAAGAACCGGACGGCGGTGATCGCAGGCACGGGCCAGCCGCTCTATCCCGCCGTCGAGTTCGCGGACGGCACCTGGTACCGGGAGGAATCAGCCGCGATGGCGCAGACGATCCGGGACGGCGGGCTGATGGAGAAATCCGGCTAGACTGGCCTTCTCGCGGGGCTATAGCTCAGCTGGGAGAGCGCCTGGATCGCACCCAGGAGGTCGGCGGTTCGAGCCCGCCTAGCTCCACTGAACTTGGATCAATACGCACCGGGCCGCCCGCTACCTGGGCCGACAGCGGCGTGCGCGGTACCGAGACTTCCGATGGGGCGCATGGCCGGGCTTTTCGGGCCAAGACGATGCCTCACCGTCCATGACGCGCCGCGCACGCTGTCCGACATGTTCACCGATCTGCACGCTGTCCGCAAGGACCGGCGTCACGAGTGCCAGGCGTACCGCGACGCCGTCCGCGGCTGCTGCTGCCGCTGCTGCTCGATCCCTTGGGCGATCTCGAGCTCGTGGAGCCGCTCGTACGCCGCCCGGAGGTCCTCCGTCGCTGACGCGAGCTGAGCCTGCGCCAGCCGGAGCTCCGCGAGCTGTGCATCTCGTTCGGCCTCGAGGGCTGAGAGCTTCCGGGATGACTCGTCGAGCGCCCTGCGTGTCAACGCGGTCTCGCCTTCGAGTGCGGCGATCCGCACGCGCGCGGACGCGAGCTCCCCGCTCGAGGTGTTCGCCGTGAGCATCTCCTGCCGGGCGAGGTCGGCGTCCCGTCGTGCGAGCAGCGTCTCCTGGCGTGCGCCGGCGAGCTCGAGCTCGAGCGATTCGATTCGCATCGACGCCTCGCTCGGCGCCGGCGCTGGGCTGATCGGTGGGACGCTCGGCAGCGCCGGTGCGATCGTCGGCGCGGTCACGTCGAGCAGCCGCCCGAGCGGAGGCCGTGCAAGGTCCCGTTCCGGCACGATCGCCACGCCGTTGCCGCTTGCATCGAGCATCGCTTTGTCTCTTTCGCCGCAGTTACGTTCCCGCAGATGGAGCCGCACGAGAAGGGTCGTCGAAAGCCGAAGCACGCCCGCCACCTGGATGGGGGATCCCAGGTGTGAGACGCGTATGGGTTTCCCTCGCCTGCGCCGCCGTTGTGGCGCGGCATATCCGGCGGACCTCTACTACTCGAACCTCCACGGGGACTTCGCCGATTTCGACGCGCGCCGCTGCGAGCCGAAGGTGCTCGGCGGCGCATTGCGCGCGGGTCCCGCGCCGCGGCAGCGCGCGGCGCTCGTCGCCGAGCTACCGCGCGTGATCGCGGACGTCGTCCGCGACGGGCTCGCCGCAACCTCTCGCTAACCGGCGGTCGAGTAGGGTCGCCCCGATGGAAGCCTCGGCCGCCACGATGCCACGCGTCCTCCATCTCTCCCTCGTCGTGGGTGGCGACCTGGTCGATCCGGACGGCGACAAGCTCGGCCGCGTCGACGATCTCATCGTCCGTCTCGGCGACGACGAGTACCCGCCGGTCACCGGCCTGCTCGCGACGGTCGCCGGGCGCCAAGTGTTCGTCCCAGCCGACGCGCTCGCGGAGATCGAGCACGGGCGCGTCCGGCTGCGCGCGCGCAGCCTGGACCTGCAGCCCTTCGAGCGCCGGGCGGCGGAGGTGCTGCTGAAGAAGGACGTGCTCGACCGGCAGTTGATCAACGTCGACGGCGCCCGTCTCGTGCGCTCGAACGAGATCGAGCTCGCGCGGCTCGACGGCTGGTACCGCGTCGTCGGTGTCGATACGGGCATGCGCGGCCTCCTGCGGCGGGTCGTGCCGCGTGCGCTCTCCGGCTCCATCGGCACGACAGCGTTCCTCGACTGGGCGTCCGTCGAGCCGTTCACCGGGCACGTGCCCACCGTGCGCCTGCGCGTGCCGCATCCGAAGCTCGCGCGGCTCCATCCGGCGCAGCTCGCGGACCTCGTCGAGCAGGCCTCGCATCACCAGGGCCGCGAGATCCTCGACGCGGTCGAGGGCGACCCCGAGCTCGAGGCGGACGTGTTCGAGGAGCTCGAGCCGAACCACCAGCAGGAGTTCATCGAGGAGCGTTCGGACGCGGAGATCGCGGAGGTGCTCGCGCGGATGGAGCCCGATGACGCCGTCGACGTCGTCAACGAGCTGCCCGAGGAGCGCCGCGAGGAGGTCGTGCGTCTCCTGCCGCTCGTGCAGCGACGACGCGTGCGCGCCTTGCTCGGGTACGACCCCGCGACCGCCGGCGGGCTGATGAGCCCCGAGTTCCTGTGCGTGTTCACGCAGGCGACTCAATCCGAGGTCGTCGACAGGATCCGCAGATCGACCATCTCGCCCGAGGCGCTCGCGTGGATCTATGTCATGAACTCGAACCGGCGGCTCGGCGGTGCGGTCGCCCTCGTCGACCTCCTCCGCGCCGACCCGGAAAGCTGCGTCGGTGACGTTGCCGACGTCGCGCAGCGTGTGCGACCGGACGCCGACCTCGAGGAGGTCGCCCGCCTCATGACGGACTTCGACCTCACGGTCGTCCCGGTCGTCGACGCCGACGAGCGCGTGTTGGGCGTTGTCACCGTCGACGACGTCCTCGAGCTCGTTCTCCCCCGCGGATGGCGTCGCCAGTTCGGGCTCTTCGGCGAGTAGTCCCGAGGACGGGCCGCGGGCGGGTCGTCGGCCTGCTCGCGGTCCTCGGGCCCGGCCTCATCGCCGCGAACGCGGGCAACGATGCGGGCGGTATCGCCACGTACGCGTCCGTCGGCGCGAAGTACGGCTACCAGCTGCTCTGGATGATGGTGGTCATCACCGTCTCGCTGATCGTCGTCCAGGAGATGGCGGCACGCATGGGCGCGGTGACCGGCAAGGGCCTCGCCGAGCTGATCCGCGAGGAGTACGGCGTGCGCTGGTCGTTCTTCGCGACCGGGTCGGTGCTGATCGCGAATCTCGGGATCTGCATCTCCGAGTTCGTCGGCATCGGGGCCGCGCTCGGTCTCGCCGGCGTGCCGTTTCAGGTCTCCGTGCCGATCGCGGCCGTGGGGGTGTGGCTGCTCGTCGTCCGCGGCACGTACAAGGTGGCCGAGCGCGTGTTCGTGCTCATGACCATCCCGTTCTTCGCGTACCCGATCGCGGCGATCCTCGCGCACCCGAATTGGTCCGACGTCGGGAGGTCGATCGTCGAGCCGCACATCCAGCTCAACTCCGCCTACCTCTTCCTCTTCATCGCCACCGCCGGCACGACGATCACGCCGTTCATGCAGCTGTACGTCCAGTCGGCCGTCGTCGAGCGCGGCATCGGGCCGGACGAGCTCGGCGCCGAGCAGCTCGAGGTCGCGTCCGGCTCGATCTTCGCGAACGTCATCGCGAGCTTCGTCATCATCGCGACCGGCGCGACGCTCTACGTGCACGGCGACCATACGATCAACGATGCAGCGGACGCGGCGCGCGCGCTGAAGCCGTTCGCGGGACGCTTCGCCGAAGCGCTGTTCGGCATCGGGCTGCTCGGTGCGAGCCTGCTCGCCGCGGCGATCCTCCCGGTCACCGCCGCATACGTCATCGCCGAGACGTTCGGCTTCGAGAAGGGGCTGCGCCATCGTCCACGCGAGGCGCCGGTCTTCGTCGCGGTCATCTCCGTCCTGATCGCGATCGGCACGGCGGTCGCGATCATCCCGGGCATCCCGGTGATCAAGCTGCTCGTCGCGGTGCAGGTGGTCAACGGATTCCTGCTTCCGGTCACGCTCTTCTTCGTGTGGCGCCTGTCTTCGAACCGCGAGCTGATGGGTGAGCACGCGAACGGCCCCGTCTTCAACCTCCTCGCCGGGGCCACGGTTATCGCGACGTCGTCGCTATCCGTGCTCCTGCTCGTCATAACCTTCGTCGGTTGAACGACCCGCCTCCGGAGGCTTCGAGTGGGGGTTCTAACTCTTTCGGCCGGGAGTCGTCTGAACGGACAGAAGGAAACGATGCTCACACCTATGCCGCAATCATCGGAGTGCGATCGCGCGCGCAAGTCCGTCTCCGCCCAGCTCGACGGTGAGCTGTCGGAGCTCGGCGCCGCGCGCCTCTCGGGCCACCTCCGGGAGTGCGCCGCCTGCACGGCGTACGCGCTCGAGGTCGCCGCGGTCGCGACCCGGCTTCGGGCCGCCCCGCTCGAGCGGCCTCGCGTCGGCCTCGCCCTTCCGGCCCGGCGCCGCCGGCCCGGGCTCCAGATCGCCGCCGCAGCCGCCGCGGTGCTCGTCGCGGCTTCCTCGCTCGCGCTCGGCCACGCGCTCCGCTCGACCGGCGGCTCCGCCCGGACGGCCACCCGCAGCGTTACCGCTCCGAGCCTCCAGCAGGACATCGTCAGCCAGCACATCCTGGCCATGGAGCGGAAGCTCGTGCCCGCGAGCACGCTCCGAGTCGGTCCGGTGCTCGCCCTCTAGCGTTTTAACGACTTCCTAACTAAGCTAGCGCGCCGTCGTCATACGACGTAACGGGACGCCCCTCGCGGGCGTGGGAGCGGAGCAGGCGCCGCCGACCAGAGATCCAGCTCCCGGCGCCGAACCAAACGGAGGGAAATCGATGCAGAGACGCCTCTGGCTCCTCGTGGGAGCGGCTGCAGCCGTGCTTCTCTTGGCTGCGTCCGCGACCGCGAAGACCAAGGTCGCCGGCTCGGCAGCCGTTGCTGACGGCACGCCGGCCGCTGCGCCGTTCGCCCAGGCGTGGGCGCAGGTGCCGAGAACGACGGCCGGCCGTAGGGCTGCGAACGTCGTGGTGTTCGGCGCCGAGCAGGACATCGACGGGTTCAACACGCAGCTCAGCTGCTGTAACGAGCTGTGGGCGGGTTGGATGGGCGCCGACGAGACTGGATACGGCCCGTTCATCCAGAACCAGAAGGGTCAGTGGATCCCGACGGGCATCACGACGTCGGCCTCCGCGAACGCGAAGGGCGTGACCTACACGATCAATCCGAAGGCGATGTGGTACTGGGGCGGCAAGAAGCTTCCGGTCACCTACAAGGACTTCGTGTACACGGTCCAGCAGATCGACAACCCGAACAACGATCTCGTGGGACGGACCGGGTACAGCAACATCGACCCGACCCACTTCACGCACAAGGGGAACACGGTCACGTTCTTCTGGAAGACGAAGAACTGCACCACCGACTTCCCCTGCGGCCCGTACGCGAACTGGCAGTACCTGTTCTCCGCCTTGTTCCCGTCGACCGCTCTGGCGGGGCTCGACTTCAACAAGATCTGGACGAACTGCATCTGCGGTTCCGACGGCAAGCCGGTGTCGGACGGCCCGTACTACCTCTCGAACTACACGAAGGGGCAGGGGTCGGTCCTCAAGGCGAATCCGTTCTGGGTCGGCAAGAAGGCGAGCATCGCCGAGATCGACTTCAAGATCATCGCCGACACCAACTCCGAGGAAGAGGCAATGCGCGGCGGTGAGGTCGACGCGATCTCGCCGACGTTCGGTCTCTACCTACAGCCGCTGAAGAGCACGCCGGGCATCACCTTCAACCAGATCCCCGGCTACTACTTCGAGCACATCGAGATGCGCGAAGGCAATGCGAAGGCCGCGGACAGCGTGTCGAAGGGTTCATCCAACCTCCTTCTCCGTTCGCCGTGGTTCCGCGAGGCGATCGCCATGTCGATCGACCGCCAGTCCATCATCAACACCGTCTACGGCGCGCTGGCCGCAGGCCTCAAGCCGATGGACAACGCGATCTACTACTCGACGGAGGCGGCGTACAACCCGGACTTCGCGAAGTGGAACTTCAACCCGCAGAAGGCGCTCGCCCTCATGGCGAAGCACTGCACCGGCGGTCCCTCCTCGGTGGATCCGAGCAACTCGAAGATCTGGCAGTGCTCGGGCCTTCCGGCAACGATCAACTGGTCCTGGACCTCGGGCAACTCGGTCCGGGCTACGTCCGAGGCGATCGCCAAGGCCGAAATGAAGGCGATCGGCATCCAGGTCAACGACCGGCCGATCCCGCCGAACGTCATCTTCGGCTCGTCGGGCCTCCCCTCCGGTGACTTCGACGTCGCCGAGTTCGCGGAGATCACGACCGGTGACCCGGGTGACTGGTACGACTCGTGGCGCTGCCAGGGCGCCGGCAACTGGACCGGCTACTGCAGCCACAAGGTCGACCAGCTCCTGAAGGCCGGGAACGCCGAGCTCAACCCGACCAAGCGGATCGCCGACTTCCAGGCGGCGGACAAGCTCATGTCGGACAGCGTGCCCGTGATGCCGCTGTACCAGCGGCCGACTCCGCTGATCTACAAGTCGACGCTGCTCGGGATGGTCAACAACCCGGCGACGATCGGCCCGTTCTGGAACATCCAGGATTGGCACTGGAAGTCGTAACGACGACGAAGCCGGGCTAAACTAGCCCGCACTTCGAATCATTCCTGGGGCTCCGGCCGCTGCAGGCGGACGGAGCCCCAGGTCGAAAAAAGGCCTCGGACAATGCTCACCTACATCGTGCGGCGGCTCCTCTACAGCATCCCGGTGCTGCTGGCGACGAGCTTCCTCAGCTTCACGTTCCTCACGAAGGCCGGCGACCCGCTGGCGAACCTGCGCGCGAACCCGCGCACGAATTCGCCTGCGGTCCTTCATCACCTCGCGCACGTGTACCACCTCGACCAGTCGCTCCCGGTGCGTTACTGGTACTGGCTCCAGGATGTCTTCACGCACAAGCTCGGTGTTTCGCTCCTGACGTCGCAGCCGATCTGGCCGGACATCTCGCGTGCGGTCGGGCACACGCTGCAGATCATCCTCCTCGCGCAGGTGATCGCGCTCATCCTCGGCGTGGCCGTCGGCATCTACTCGGCGATCCGGCAGTACTCGGCCTTCGACTACGCGTTCACATCACTGAGCTTCCTGGGGTACGCGATGCCCACGTTCTGGCTCGCGCTCATCCTCCAGATCATCTTCGTCGACATCTACCTGAAGTGGCACGTGCGGATCTTCTACACGTCGGGCCTGAACAGCGGGGTCACGAGCTCGACGTGGTCGATCGACCGGTTGCAGCACATCGCGCTGCCGGTGACCACGCTCACCGTTGTCAGCTTCGCGTTGTACAGCAGGTATATGCGCGCGACGATGCTGGACGTGATCAACAGCGATTACGTGCGCACCGCCCGAGCGAAGGGATTGCCGGAGCGGCTGGTGATCTTCCGGCACGTCGTCCGGAACGCCCTCATTCCGATCGTCACCGTCTCCGCGCTTCAGTTCGGCGCGCTGCTCGGCGGAGCGATCGTGACCGAGACGATCTTCACGCTCGACGGCATGGGCTTCTTCTTCATCAACCGGCTGCAGGCGAACGACATCTACGCGGTCATGGCGTACATCATGGTCGTCGCGATCACGGTCATTTTCTTCAACCTCCTGGCCGACATCCTGTACGGCTTCCTCGACCCGAGGATCCGCTATGACTGAGCCGACCACGCCGCTCGAAGTCGAACCGCCTCCCGCGATCGTCGACGGCAAGGCCCTCGCGGTACCGGTCGACGCGACGGTGGCCGAGGGCCTCGAGCTGAGGGCGCGCAGCCAGTGGTCGTACGCGCGCCGCCGCTTCATCCGCCATCGCCTCGCGATGATCGGACTCGTCGGCCTGGTCATCATCTTCGGCGCAGGCGCGCTCGCCAACTACGTCGCGCCGTACACGTTCGACCAGATCGACCTGACGAACGTCCTCCACTCGCCGACCACCGTCGGGCACCATTTCTTCGGGACGGACGAGATCGGCCGCGACTATCTCAGCCGCGTCATCTACGGCATCCGCACGTCCGAGCAGGTCGGCCTCACTGTCGCCGTGGTGTCGACGCTCTTCGGCCTCTTCATCGGCGCGATCGCCGGCTACTACCGCGGCTGGGTCGACAACGTGATCATGCGCGTGACGGACCTCGTCCTGACGCTGCCCGTGCTCGTCGTGCTCCTCACCACCGCGGCGCTGCTCGGCCGCTCAGGCAACGAGTGGACGATCGTCGCGATCATCGCCGCCTTCTACTGGACGCCGATCGCGCGCATCGTGCGCGGCGTCTTCCTGTCGCTGCGCGAGAAGGAGTACGTCGAGGCCGCGAAGGCCGTCGGCGCCGGAGACCTGCGGATCATGTTCCGCCACATGCTCCCGAACACGCTCGGGCCGGTCGTCGTGAACGGCACGCTCGCCGTCGCGGACGCGATCATCCTCGAGGCGTTCCTCTCGTTCCTCGGGTTCGGCATCGCCGACCCGACGCCGTCGCTCGGCAAGCTCGTCGCCGGCGGCCAGCAGTTCCCGCAGAAGTGGTGGCTGACCGTGCTTCCGGGCCTCGTGCTCGTCCTCATCGTCATCTGCGTCAACTTCGTCGGCGACGGCCTGCGCGACGCGCTCGACCCGCAGCAGCGGAGAGTTCGTGCCTGAGGCTCAGGAGGCATTGCGCGGGGCAGAGCGGAGAGTCAGAACCTGATGGCCGCCGAGCCGCTCCTCTCGATCCGCGAGCTCGCGGTCGAGTTCAGAACCGAGGACGGCGTCGTCCACGCGGTGGACGGCATCTCGTACGACGTCTTTCCCGGCGAGACGCTGGGGATCGTCGGCGAGTCCGGCTCGGGCAAGAGCGTGAGCACGATGGCCCTGCTGGGGCTCATTCCCCAGCCACCGGGACGGATCGCCAGCGGCACGGCGACGTTCAAGGGGCGCGACCTGCTGAAGATGGGCCCGCGCGAGCTGCGCAATTTCCGCGGGGACGAGGTCGCGATGGTCTTCCAGGACCCCATGACCTCGCTCAACCCCGTGCTGAAGGTCGGCTACCAGCTCGGCGAGGCGATCAAGACGCACTACCCGAAGGTGTCGGACGGCGATGTCCGGTCGCGGGTGATCGACCTGCTCCGTCTCGTCGGCGTGCCGAACCCGGACGCACGCGTCGACCAGTACCCGCACGAGTTCTCCGGCGGCATGCGACAGCGCGCGATGATCGCGATGGCGATCGCGAACTCGCCGTCGCTGCTGATCGCGGACGAGCCGACGACGGCGCTCGACGTGACCATCCAGGCGCAGGTGCTCGAGGTGCTGAAGACCGTGCAGGAGGAAACGCAGGCGGCAACCATCCTCATCACCCACGACCTCGGCATCGTCGCCGAGATGTGCGACCGGGTGCTCGTCATGTACGCCGGGCGCATCGTCGAGGCCGGGGACGTGAACACGATCTTCCGCGCGCCGCGTCATCCGTACACGGTCGGGCTGCTCGACAGCCTGCCCAAGCTGACGGAGGACGAGGAATGGCTGCGGCCGATTCCCGGCTCGCCTCCGTCACTCATCAACCTGCCGTCCGGGTGCGCGTTCCACCCGCGGTGCTTCCTCTCGCAGGGGCGCGCGCGATGCCGTGAGGAAGTGCCCGCGCTCCACTCCGCCGAAGGCGCGGGACACGATGCGGCCTGTCACTTCTCCGACGAACTGATCGGCCATCAGTCGAAGTTCTCCGAACCGGTCGAAGCAGGGAGCGGAACGTGAGCGCGACGAACGGCGCCGGGCAGGAGCACGATCTCCCCGCGCTCGAGGCCGGCCTGCAGGGCTGGGAGCAGCGGGCCGACCGGCTGAAGGCGCTCGGGCAGCGCATGCTCAGCACGAGCGTCGCGGTCGCCTGCGTTTCGGTCGTATCACTGTTCACGCCCTGGCTGCGGGTCGGCCTCGTGCACGGGCTCATTCCCGCGAAGACGCTCACAGGGACGAGCGGGGCCGGCTGGCTCGTCGTCATCGGGCTCGTCGCCGCGGTCGTCGTCGGCGTGATCGGCTTCCGCACTCGTCTCTTCTTCATCGCTCTGGTCGGCGCGATCGTCGCGTTCGCCATCGGCGGCCTCATGATCGCCGTCGCCGCCTCGCCGAAGAGCATTCATCCGTATCTCTCGCTCGGCCGCGGGCCGGCGCGCGGGGCCACCGTCCAGCCGGCCTGGGGGCTCTACCTCACGATCGCCGTGTGCCTGGTCGTCGGCGTGTGCTTGGCAACGCTCGCAGCGCTGACGCGTGCGTGGGACGCCGCCGAGTCGGAGCTCGACCGCGCCGAGACTGCGCTCGCGGCCGACAAGCCGGGCCTCCTGCGGATCGAGAACCTCGTCACGCACTTCCCGATCAAGGCGGGGCTGCTCAAGCGGACGGTCGGGCAGATCCATGCCGTCGACGGCGTCGATCTGACCATCTACAAGGGCGAGACGATCGGGCTCGTCGGCGAGTCCGGGTGTGGCAAGACGACGCTGTCGCGGACGATCCTCAAGCTCGTGGAGCCGACGTCGGGCCGCATCTACTTCAACGGGCGCGGCATCAGCCGGTGGGGGAGGCGGCGCATGCGTCCGGTGCGCCGTGAGATGCAGATCGTCTTCCAGGATCCGTACGCGTCGCTCAACCCACGTATGACGGTGCGAGACATCATCAGCGAGCCGCTGAAGATCGCCGGGGGATACACCGGCGATCGCGGGCAGCAGCGGGTGGACGAGCTCCTGCGCACGGTCGGGCTGTCCCCCGAGCATGCCAACCGGTTCCCGCACGAGTTCTCGGGCGGCCAGCGGCAGCGCATCGGCGTCGCCCGCGCGCTCGCGTTGAATCCGCAGGTGATCATCCTCGACGAGCCGGTGTCGGCGCTCGACGTGTCGATCCGCGCCCAGGTCGTCAACCTGCTCGAGTCACTCCAGCGCGACTTCGGCCTGACGTACATCTTCGTCGCGCACGATCTCTCGGTCGTGCGGCATGTGTCCGACCGTGTGGCCGTGATGTACCTCGGGAAGATCGTCGAGATCGGCGACAAGCATCAGATCTACAACGAGCCGGCGCATCCCTACACGCAGGCGCTTCTCTCCGCGGTGCCGATCGAGGAGCCGACGCAGCGCGGGAAGCGAAAGCGGATCGTCCTCGAGGGCGACGTGCCGAGCCCGGCGAACCCGCCCTCGGGTTGCCGCTTCCGGACGAGATGCTGGAAGGCGCAGCCGATCTGCGCGGAGGAGGAGCCGGCGCTCATCGACCGCGGTCAGGGTCACCCGGCCGCGTGCCACTTCGCCGAGATCGTCAAACCGCTCGACCTCGTAGCGTCGTAAGCGCTTGCCGCGCTTCCTCCTGGCCATCCCCGGGCGCCTGGGGCGGGGGTTTGGTTTCGGCGTTAGCGCTGCCTTGCTCTTGACCTCCCGTCTCTGACGCGTTGCTGCCACTTGCGCTTTTCCTCGCTCCGTAGGCGGGCATCCGTGCGCATCGCGATGGCCCGCAGCTCACGCTGCAGCTTGAGCCAGCTCCGGTGACGGTCGCGGGAGAGCTCCCCGGATAGGAGTGCCGCCTGCACGGCGCAACCCGGCTCGGTGTCGTGCCCGCAGTTCGTGAATCGGCATTGCAGGGTCAACTCCTCGATGTCCGCGAACGCCGCCTCCACCGCGCCCGAACCGCCGTCCCACAGCTGCAGCTCGCGCAGCCCCGGGGTGTCGATGACGACCCCGCCGCCCGGCAGCATGATCAGCTCCCGATGCGTCGTCGTGTGCCGACCCTCGTCGTCGTCCGCACGCGTCTCCTTCACCGCCATCACCTCGCGCCCGGCGAACCGGTTCACGAGCGTCGACTTCCCGACGCCGCTCGATCCGAGCAGCACGGCCGTCGTGCCCCCGGCGATCCGCGCGCGCAGCGCGTCGCAGCCCTGACCGCTGACTGCGGAGACGACGTGGACGTGGACACCGATCGCGACCGCCTCCACCTCGGCGACGAGCGGCCACGGGTCATCCATGCGATCGGCCTTCGTCAGCACGATCTCGGGCGTCGCGCCGCTCTCCCAGATGGTCACGAGATATCGCTCGACGCGGCGGGGCTCGAGGTCGGGACCGAGCGACGTGACCACGAAGGCGACGTCGACGTTCGCCGCGAGCGTCTGCGACTC
>CAZXZX010000081.1:0-54987 GCA_964645445.1 uncultured Gaiellales bacterium | reverse complement strand
GGTAAAGGCGTCAACGTCGCGCGCGCGTTGAAATCGCTCGAGACACCGGTGATCGCAACGGGGCTCGCAGGCGGTCGCACCGGCGAGCGCATCGTCGAGGAGCTTGCGCTCGAGGCGATCCTCAACGACTTCGTCCGCATCTCCGACGAGTCGCGAACGTCGACGGCGGTCGTCGACCCGACCGGCGGATCGCTGACGGAGATCTACGAGTGGGGCCCCGCTGTGCGCGCTGAAGAGCTGGAGATGTTGCTCGACAAGCTGCGCTACCTGTCGCGTGTCGCGTCGTTCGTCGTCTTCTCCGGCTCGCTGCCGCGCGACGTCGACGACGATTTCTATGCCGAGGCGATTCGCGAGCTCAACCGGCGCGGCGTGCCGTCCGTCGTCGACTGCGAGGGGGAGCCTCTGCGGTACGGCGTCGAGGCCGAGCCGTTCCTCGTGTCGCCGAACCAGCGTGAGGCTGAGAGCCTCGTCGGCCAAGAGTTCTCCGACGACGCGGACTTCCTCATGGCGCTCGACACGATCGCCGATCTCGGCGCACGCAATGTGCTCATCACACAGGAGACGTCGTGCTTCGCGCTCGTGCGCGAGGAGCGGACGGTTCGCAGGTTCCGGGCGTCGATCGAACGCATCGAGCCCGTCGCGTCGGTCGGAGCCGGTGACGTCTTGCTCGCCGGCTTCCTCGCCGCACGATTCAACGACCAGCCGGTCGACGACGCGCTGCGCAGTGCGGTCGGGTGCGCCGCGGCGTCCGTGCTCGAGGTGGGGGCAGGGCGGTTCAACCCGCGCGAGGCGAGCCGCCTCGCCGCTGACGTAAAGCTCGAAGAGCTAGCGCCAGTCAGCGCTTGAGACGTCCAGGTTCGACGTCAGGCGTCTGACGCCGCTGCCGTCCGTGCGGACCGTGTAGAGGTCGAACGTCCACGCGTCCTTCGCCTGCAGCCGGCGCAGGCCGGTGCCGTCGACGCGGACGGTCGTCGTTCCCGCCTCCGAGGGCCGCCACAGAGGCAGGCGCCGCGACGGGCGCCCTCACCGTGCGAGCGTGATCGCTCGGATCCGCGCGCGGCCGGCGACGTTCTCCGCCCACGCCACTCGCCTGCCGGCGATGGACAGACCGACCGGCGTGGCGGCGGCCCTCGCGATCGTGCGGACGCGCTTGGTCTTCACGTCGACCGCGCGGATCGACCGGCCGACGCGGAACACGATCGTTCGATCGCCGACCGAGAGGGTCGGCGCGGTCGTAGGCGGCAACTTCAGGGTGCCGATCTGCCTCCCCGCCGGCAACTCGTACCAGCTGAGGACGAGCTTTCCGGCCGAACGGCCGAGGAGCGCGAGCGTGCCGCCCGAGAGGGCGATCGCGACCGGCATTCCGCTCGGCGAGACGCTCACGACGAGTGACCCGGTGAGGACATTGCGAACCTCGACCGGGACGTTCGGGGATGCGAGCGGATGTCCATCCGTCGTCGAGGTGCCAACCGCAGGCACGAACGCGACATTGCTGCCCGACGCGGCCACCGCGACGGCTGCGCGTGCGCCCCTGACCGGCACCGGGGTCCTGCGCCCGACGATGCGGTAGATGCCGCCGCCGACGATCTTCAAGTCGCACGCGCCCGGCGCCTTCGGCGTCGACAGGCAGTCGACCTGGTTCCTGTATGCGACCTGTGCGACGGCGTAGACGAGCGTCGTGCCGTTGCCGGCGACGCCGCCGAGCCAGAGGCCGGCACCGTGGCTCGCGTGCGCGACCTGCTGGAAGCGGCGCTCCCGCTGATCCGCCACGGTGGCTCCGAGCACGTAGTCGAACCGAAGCGATTGTGCGGCCGACTCGTGCAGCGTCCACAGCAGCGCCGGCGATCCTCCGTTCGACGCGACGGCGAGGCCGACGGGTGATCCCGGAGGCACCTGCCAGCCGCAGGTGACGTTGCGGAACTTCGAGCCCTCGGCCGGAAGGTGCACCTGGCCGCTCCCGAGCTGCCAGAGCCACACGTCGTTGCACGGCCGCGAGCCCGGCGCGAACCAGGCGACGAGGCCGCCGTCCTGTGCGAACGCGGCGATGGTGCGGTGCGCGGGACCGGTGAAGATCGTCTGCACCTGTCCCGTTCGCGCCGCCGGATGGACGATCGAGGCCGCAAGAGCGATCGCGCCGAGCAGCATGCGCATCGATCGCACGGTAACGCGCCGGTGTTAGGAGGGTGTTTGAACGGAGGAGGCGCCGTCGGCCGAGGTTGGTACCCTTGCCTTCTTGAACGTCGACCTCCGCCCGGACGAGCTGCATCGGCTGCTCGAGCTGGACCGGAAGTTTGCGAGGGAGGGGCTGACGTTCGACGACGTGTTGCTCGTCCCGGCCGAGTCGGCGGTGCTTCCGAACGAGGTGTCGACGCGCACGCGGCTCACGGGCTCGATCGAGCTCAGCATTCCCATCGTCTCGGCGGCGATGGACACGGTCACGGAGGCGCGCCTCGCCATTGCGCTCGCGCGCGAGGGCGGGATGGGCGTCGTCCACCGGAACCTGTCGATCGAGGATCAGGTGGCCGAAGTCGACAAGGTGAAGCGCTCCGAGGCCGGGATGATCGTCGAGCCCGTCACGCTGCCGCCGGACGCGCTCGTCCGCGAAGCGCTCGAGCTGATGGCGCACTACAAGGTCTCCGGCGTCCCGATCACGGACGCCGACGGGATCCTCGTCGGGATCCTCACGAACCGCGACCTGCGCTTCGAGGACGACATCGAGCAGCCGGTCTCGGCACTCATGACCGTGCGCAATCTCGTCACCGCGCCCGTCGGCACGACGCTCGCCGCGGCGGAGGACATCCTCCACCGCCACAAGGTCGAGAAGCTCCCCGTCGTCGACGCCGACGGCCGGCTGCGTGGCCTGATCACCGTCAAGGACATCCAGAAGAAGGTGCAGTTCCCGCACGCGACGAAGGACGAGCGCGGACGGCTGCGCGTCGGCGCGGCAGTCGGCGTCGGGCCCGACGCCCTCGAGCGCGCACAGGCGCTCGCGTCCGCGGGCGCGGACGTGCTCGTCGTCGACACCGCGCACGGTCACTCCGTGGGCGTGCTCGAGATGGTGCGGAAGATCAAGGACGCGGTCGCCGTCGAGGTGATCGCGGGGAACATCGCCACCGGCGAGGCTGCGCAGGCGCTCGTCGAGGCGGGCGCGGACGCGGTGAAGCTGGGCGTCGGGCCTGGTTCGATCTGTACGACGCGTGTCGTTGCCGGCGTCGGCGTCCCGCAGGTGACCGCGATCCACGAGGCCGCCCAGTCCGTCGGCGTCCCCGTCATCGGTGACGGCGGCATCACGTCCTCCGGCGACATCGCGAAGGCGATCGCCGCCGGCGCCGACGCGGTCATGCTCGGCTCGATGCTCGCCGGCACCGACGAGGCGCCCGGCGAGGTGATCGTCCATCAAGGCGAGCGCTTCAAGGAGTACCGCGGAATGGGCTCGCTCGGGGCGATGAAGGCGCGCGGGTTCTCGAAGGACCGGTATTTCCAGAACGACGTCGAGGACGTCGAGAAGCTCGTGCCCGAGGGGATCGAGGGTCGCGTCCCGTACAAGGGCCCCCTCGCGCCGATCGTGCACCAGCTCGTCGGCGGGCTGCGCCAGGCGATGGGTTATTGCGGAGCTCCGACGATCGGTGAGCTGAAGGACGCGCGCTTCGTGCGCATCACCGGCGCGGGACTTCGCGAGTCGCACCCACACGACGTGACGATCACGAAAGAGGCGCCGAACTATCGTCGCTGAGCCGTCGCAGGTGATCCAGTTTCCGGCCGCCGAGGACCGGCCGGTGCTGGTCATCGACCTCGGCGGGCAGTACTCGCAGCTGATCGCGCGACGTGTGCGCGAGTGCCGCGTGTACTCCGAGCTCGTCGGTCACACGATCTCGCCCGAGGCCGTGCGCGCGCGTAACCCGTACGCACTCATCCTCAGCGGCGGGCCCGCGTCCGTGTACGCGGACGGGGCGCCGCACGTCGACCCGCGGGTGTTCGAGCTCGGCATCCCGACGCTCGGCATCTGCTACGGCGCGCAGCTGCTCGCGCTCGACCTCGGTGGACGCGTCGACCGCACCGGCGTCTCCGAGTTCGGGAGAACCGCGCTCCGCGTGGAGCGTAGTTCTCTATTCGGAGACCTTCCGGAAGAACAGGCCGTCTGGATGAGCCACCGAGACACGATCGTGGCCGCCCCCGGAGGAGCTTCGGTGACGGCGAGCTCCGGCTCAACGCCGGTGGCGGCGTTCGAGGACACGGAGCGCGGGCTCTACGGCGTGCAATTCCATCCTGAAGTCGTGCACACCGAGCACGGGATGGAGATGCTCAAGAATTTCCTGCTCGTAGTCGCTCGCGCGCGCGCGACGTGGACGCCCGCCGCCGTCATCGAAGAGCAGGTCGAGCGAATCCGCAGGCAGGTCGGCGACGACCGCGTGCTCTGCGCGCTGTCGGGTGGCGTCGACTCCGCCGTCGCCGCGCTGCTCGTGCACAAGGCCGTCGGCGACCAGCTCACCTGTGTATTCGTCGATCACGGGCTGCTGCGGAAGGACGAGGCAGCTCAGGTGGTGGAGACGTTCGACGAGCACTTCCACGTTCCCCTCGTGCACGTCGAGGCACAGGAACGGTTCCTCGAGCTGCTTGCCGCCGTCGAGGATCCCGAGCAGAAGCGCAAGATCATCGGGCGCGAGTTCATCCGCGTCTTCGAGGAGGAAGCGCGGAAGTCGGGCGACGTGAAGTGGCTCGTGCAGGGGACGCTGTACAGCGACGTGATCGAGTCGGGCGGCACGGAGGGCGTCGCGGCGACCATCAAGTCGCACCACAACGTCGGAGGGTTGCCCGACGACATGAAGATGAAGCTCGTCGAGCCGCTACGGCTGCTGTTCAAGGACGAGGTGCGGCGCGTCGGCGAGGAGCTCGGGATGCCGGAGCGCATGGTCTGGCGGCAGCCGTTCCCGGGGCCCGGCCTTGCGATCCGCATCATCGGCGACGTCACCGCCGAGCGGCTCGAGATCCTGCGCGAGGCGGACGCGATCCTCCAAGAGGAAGTGCGCCGCGCAGGGATGTACCGCGACCTGTGGCAGTCGTTCGCGGTGCTGCCGGCGATCCGCTCGGTCGGCGTGCAGGGGGACGAGCGGACGTACGGGTATCCGATCGTGTTGCGCGCGGTGACGAGCGACGACGCGATGACTGCCGATTGGGCCCGCCTTCCCTACGAGCTGATCGAGGCGATCTCGAGCCGCATCGTCAACGAGATCCCCGGCGTGAACCGCGTCGTGCTCGACGTCACCTCGAAGCCCCCAGCCACGATCGAATGGGAGTAGGGCGCCTCGATCACGTCGTGATCGCGGTCACCGACTACGAGCGGTCGAACCGGTTCTACGCGGACGTGCTCGGTGTCGATGTCGTCGAGATCCCGCGCGGACGGTACGCGTACCGGCTCGAGAACGGGCAGCAGCTGAACGTCCACGGGCCCGGCTCCAGCCCGGTTCCGCGCGCCGCCGACCCGGTGCGGCCCGGCAACAGCGACCTCTGTTTCGTATGGGAGGGGACGGCGGAGGAGGCGGTCAAGCACCTCATCGCCCACGGGGTCGAGATCGAGCTCGGGCCTGCCAAGCGCAACGGCGGAAGCGGGAACGGCACGAGCGTCTACTTCCGCGATCCGGACGGAACGCTCCTCGAGCTGATTTCCTATTCCTGATGGACCTCAGGGACATCCTCAAGCGGCGGCGCATGGTTCGGCACTACACGGGCGAGGCCATCCCACGCGAGACGCTCGAGCGCATCGTGGCGACGGTGCAGCGCGCGCCGAGCGCCGGCTTCAGCCAGGGACAGCGGTTGCTCGTCGTCGACGATCCCGGGCTCCTCGCGGACCTGGCCGCCCTCGCCGGCCGCCCGGACGACCCCGAGCTGGAGCCGTGGTTCCCGAGCGCGCCCGCACACGTGCTCGTGCTCACGCGCGAGGCCGACTACCACGAGCGCTATCGGAGCGACGACAAGCTCCAGGACGGCGAGGAGATCGAGTGGCCCGTCCCGTTCTGGTACGTCGACGCGGGCGCGATGCTGATGCTCGTCCTCCTCACTGCGGTGGACGAAGGCCTCTCCGCCGGCGTCTACGGCGTCCCGGTGGAGCAGGATCCGGCGTGGCGCGCACTGCTCGGCATCCCCAACGACGTGCGGATCGTCGCAGGTGTCACCATCGGTCGCGGCGCGCCGGACCCGGGCTGGAGCGGCAAGACGAGTCGTGCGACGCAGCGACGCCGCGCGCTCGACGAGCTGGTGCGGTGGAACACCTGGTAGACCGGCTCGCTGCCGCGCGCATCGGGCTCACCTACAACCAGTACGCCGGCTCGGAGCTTCGCCGCGAGCGGCTCCGCGCCTATCTCGACGGGCGGGGCGGCGCCGACACCGTCCTCGTCGGGGAGGCGGCAGGCTATCGCGGTGCGCGGGTGAGCGGGCTCGCCTTCACGTCGGAGCGGCAGCTGACCGGCTGCGGGCCGGCAGAGGCGAGCGCAACGATCGTCCACCGTGTGCTCGCCGAGCTCTGCCTGGGCGAGACGGTGCTGCTCTGGAACGTCGTCCCGACCCATCCGGGCACCGAGACCTCGAACCGGCCCCCGACGCGGACCGAGGTGGAGGACGCGCGCCCCTTCCTCCGGTCCGTCACGCAGGGGAGGCGCGTCGTGGCGATCGGTCGCCTGGCGGCGGCGGTTCTCGATGCTCCATATGTCCGGCACCCGTCTCACGGTGGGGCAGGCCCATTTGCAGAGGGATTGCGGTCGTATTTCGCTACAATCCCGCCCCGGCGCGCCAGCCGCGCCGTTTTCCTATGAAGACGTACTCACCCAAGCCCGGAGAGATCACGCGCGAGTGGTATCTCGTCGACGCACAGGGCAAGACCCTGGGCCGGCTCGCCACGCAGATCGCCGACACCCTCCGCGGCAAGCGGAAGCCGCAGTTCGCGCCGCACATCGACACCGGAGACTTCGTCGTCGTCGTCAACGCCGAGAAGATCCATGTGACCGGCAACAAGCTCGACCAGAAGAAGTACTACCGCCACTCCGGCTATCCCGGCGGGCTGAAGGAGCGCACGCTGCGCGAGCAGCTCGACCGCCGGCCGACGGAGGTGCTGCGCACCGCGGTCAAGGGGATGCTGCCGAAGAACCGACTTGCCCGCCAGCAGATCACGAAGCTGAAGATCTATGCAGGGCCCGAGCATCCGCACGGCCCGCAGAACCCCAAGCCTCTGGAATTGGAGAATTGAGTTGAGCCAGATCGCTCAGTACCGCGGCACCGGTAAGCGCAAGACCTCGGTCGCGCGCGTCATCCTCCGGCCCGGCGACGGCGCCACCTGGGTGAACGGCCGCACGCTGGACGAGTACTTCCCGCGCTCGGTGTGGCGCTCGCTCGCCACTGCACCGCTGCGCACGGCCGGGCTCGAGGGCCAGTACGACCTGCGCGTGCGCGTGCACGGCGGCGGGCTCACCGGTCAGGCCGGCGCCGTTCGCCACGGGGTCGCTCGTGCGCTCGTCGAGCTCAACCCGGAGCTTCGCGTCCCCCTCAAGCGCGAGGGTTACCTCACGCGCGATGCACGCCAGGTCGAGCGGAAGAAGGCCGGGCTGCACAAGGCGCGCAAGGCGCCCCAGTTCTCGAAGCGCTAGGTTTCGCCCCGCCTCGGGGCGGTCATCGGAGGCTGCACATGGCACCGCTAGAGTCACCCGCCGTGGCGCGGGAGCTTTTCGGCACGGATGGAGTGCGCGGGATCGTGGGGGAGTACATCACCACCGACCTCGTGGAGCGACTCGGCAAGGCGTCGGCACTCTGGTCGGGCCGCGGCCGCGTCTTCATCGGCCGCGACACGCGCGCGTCGGGCGAGGATCTCGAGGAAGCGTTCGCGCGAGGCGTCGCGTCGGCCGGCGGCGTCGCCGTCCTCGCCGGCGTCGTCCCGACGCCGGCCGTCGCGCTGCTACGCCTCGACCTCGGTGTTGTCATCTCCGCCTCGCACAACCCGCCCGAGTACAACGGCGTGAAGTTCTTCGACCGCGACGGCCGCAAGCTGAGCGACGCGGTCGAAGAGGAGATCGAGGCGCTGCTCGACGCGGGCGCGCCGGGCGGCGGTGAGATCGATCGCGTCGGCGTCGCGGTCGACAGCTATCTCGAGCACGTGCTCGAGCGATTCGGAAGCGACCTCTCCGGCATGCGCATCGCCGTCGACTGCGCGAACGGTGCGTACTCGGGAATCGCTCCGCGTGCATTCGAGCAGCTCGGCGCGGCGGTGACGGCGATTTGCGACGCGCCTGATGGCAACAACATCAACGTCGGCTGCGGCGCCACTGATCTCGCTCAATTGCAACGACTCGTCGCAAGCGGCGACTTCGACCTCGGTGTCGCGTTCGACGGTGACGGCGACCGCATGCTGGCGGTCGACGCGACCGGCGAGATCGTCGACGGCGATCAGATCGTCGCGCTCCTGGCTCTGCATCTCGGCGTCGGCCTCGTCGCGGTGACGACGATGGCCAACCTCGGTTTCCACCGCCTGATGGAAGAGCGCGGCATCCGCGTCGTCACGACCGACGTCGGTGACCGCTACGTGCTCGAGGCGCTCTACCGCGAGGGCGGAATGCTCGGTGGCGAGCAGTCGGGGCACATCATCGTGTTACGCGAGCACGTCACCGGCGACGGCCTCGCGGCCGCGCTGCTCCTGTGCGAAGCAGTGCGCGGCACGACGCTGGCGGAAGCAGCGTCCGTCATGACGCGCTATCCCCAGGTGAAGAAGAACCTGCCACGCGCCGGCCGCGGGCCGCTACCGCAATCGCTGCTCGACGCGGTCGACCGCGTGAACGCCCAGCTCGACGGCGACGGGCGCGTGCTCGTGCGGCCGTCGGGCACTGAGCCCGTCGTGCGCGTGCTCGCTGAGGCGGCGACGAGGGCGGAGTCGGAAGCCCTCTGTGGTAGGATCGTCGAACTCGTTCGAGAAGAGCTCGGCTGACCGTTCCGCGACGCCGCGGGCCGGTCTGGATGCCGGGCTCGTTCCATTTTCTGAGGCGATATGTGCGGAATCATCGGATACGTCGGACAGCGTGAGGCGAAGCCCCTGTTGCTGCAGGGCCTTCAGCGCCTGGAGTACCGGGGCTACGACTCCGCGGGCATTGCGCTGCGCGAGGAGAAGCGCATCGAGTACGTGCGCGCGGTCGGCAATCTCCAGAACCTCGTCGAAGCGGTCGGCCCCAACGGCTCGAGGTCGCGGCACGGGCTCGGGCACACACGCTGGGCGACGCATGGCGGTGTCACCGAGCGCAACGCGCATCCGCTCGTGGGGTGCGATGCGGCCAAGCTCGCGATCGTCCTCAACGGCATCGTCGAGAACTACCGCGAGCTGAAGGGGCAGCTCGAGGCGGACGGACACCGGTTCACATCCGAGACGGACGCCGAGGTGGTCGTGCACCTTCTCGAGCGCGAGTACGACGGCGACCTCACGGACGCACTTATGCGGGTGTACCCACAGCTCGAGGGCCACTTCTCGATCGTTGCGATCCATCACGACCATCCCGACTTGCTGGCCGGCGTACGGCACCAGACGCCGCTCGTGATCGGCATGGGCGAGGGCGAGATGTTCATCGCGTCGTCGGTGGCGGCCTTCCTGAGCGAGACACGGCGCGCGTACTTCCCACTCGACGGAGAGATCGTCGAGATAACCCCGGCCGGCGCCCGTTTCTTCGTGGACGGCGCCGAGGTCGAGCGCACGGCGGAGGAGATCTCGTGGGACCAGGAGGTCGCCGAGAAGGGCGGCTACGAGACCTTCATGCTGAAGGAGATCTACGAGCAACCCGAGGCCGTAGGCGAGACGATCGGCGACCGGGTCCGCGGTCACAGCCTCGTCCTCGAGGCGCTCGGGATGACCGAGCTCGAGATCCAGAACCTGCGCCGCGTCGTTCTCGTCGCCTGCGGCACGGCGTACCACGCCGGCGTCGTCGGCCGCTATGTCATCGAAGAGTGGGCGCGCGTCCCCGTCGAGCCGGACATCGCGAGTGAGTGGATCTACCGCAACCCGGTGCTGTCGAAGGACACGCTCGTCATCGGCATTTCGCAGTCGGGCGAGACGCGCGACACGGTGAACGCCGTCAAGCTCGCGCGCGAGTCGGGTGCGCGCACGCTCGCGATCACGAACCTGATGGGGACGCAGATCACGCGCGAGGCGGAGTCGTCGATCTACACGCGCTGCGGGCTCGAGGTCGGCGTCGCGGCGTCCAAGACGTTCACCGCGCAGGTTGCGCTGCTATGTCTGATCGCGTTGAAGCTGGCGCAGATCCGCAAGACGTTGCCTGCGGACGAGGTCGAGTTCATCCTCGACCGCCTGCACGAGCTGCCGGACAAGATCCAGACGTTCCTCGACGACGTCGACGGCGGCCGCCATCAGATCGACGCCATCGCGCAGCGGTTCTACGAGAAGCCGTTCTTCCTCTACCTCGGCCGCCACATCGGGCTGCCGGTCGCGCTCGAAGGCGCGCTCAAGCTGAAGGAGATCTCGTACATCCCTACTGACGCGTATTCGGCAGGCGAGATGAAACACGGGCCGATCGCGCTGCTCGACGAGGGCACACCCGTCGTCGTCGTCGCGACGAACATCCACGTGTACGACAAGATCGTCTCCAACATCCAGGAGACCCGTGCCCGCGGCGCGCACGTGATCGCGATCGCCACCGAGGGCAACGAGGACATCCAACACCACGCCGACGACGTCATCTTCGTCCCGCGAACGCCTGCGTTCCTCCAGGCCGTGCTCGCGGTCGTCCCGCTCCAGCTGCTCGCCTACCGCATAGCCCGGCTCCGCGGCCTCAACGTCGACCAGCCGCGCAATCTGGCGAAGACCGTCACTGTGGAGTAGGGGGCCGGCGGAGGCGCTTCGTCTCGGCGCGCCGCCGCTTGTCCTCTCTCTTCCGCTCACGTGATGCCGCGGTCGGCTTCGTAGGCGTTCGCCGGCGCTGCACGTGCAGCGCTTCCCGCAGCGCACCAACGAGGCGCTCGGTCGCGAGCTCGCGGTTGCGCAGCTGACTGCGTTCGTCCTGCGCGACTGCGCGCAGCACCGGACCGGCCTTCGCGACGACGCGCCGCTTCTGCGCCGCCGTGAGCGCGCTCGACGCTTCGACGTCGAAGATCGCCTCGACGCGCGTCTCCGACTTCTGCGCGTGCTGTCCGCCCGGGCCGCTCGACCGCGACGTGCGTAGGTCGATCTCGCGCAGGGGGAGAACGACCGAGCGGGTGACGCGAATAGACTCGCCGTCCATGGCTGCGATTCTCCTCGACGTCGACGGTGTGTTGCACGTCTCCGGGCAGCCGATCCCCGGCGCCGCGGAGGCAGTGCGCCGCCTCCGGGCTGCCGGCCATCGCCTCCGCTTCGTGACGAACACCACTACGCGCTCGCGGGCGCGCCTGGCGGAGGACCTGCGTTCGGCCGGGATCGAGGTCGAGGACGCCGAGGTGCAGACGACGGCCGATGCCGCTGTGACCACCCTTCGCGGCCGGCGCGTGCTCGCGCTCGTCATGCACGCGCTCGTCGGCGACCTCGAGGGGATCGAGCTCGTCGGCGAGAGCGCCGACGCCGTGCTCATCGGAGGCGCCGACGAGACCCCCGAGACCAACCTCGTGTTTTCGTACATGAACCTCGCGCGCGCGTTTGCCGAGCTCGAGCTCGGCGCCCAGCTCTTCTGCCTGCACAAGAACAGATGGTGGCAAACGGCGCGCGGCCCGCTCCTCGACGCCGGTGCGTTCGTCGCCGGCCTCGAGTACGCGGCCGACGTCGAGGCCGTCGTCATCGGCAAGCCGAGCCCCTCCTACTTCAGGGCGGCACTCGAGGCGCTCGACACCGATCCGGATCGGGCATGGATGGTCGGCGACGATCTCGACAGCGACATAGCGGGTGCGCAGGCGCTCGGGATCAACACCGTGCTCGTGCGCACCGGGAAGTTCCGCCCGGACACCGTCGAGGCGTCGCGCGTGCGGCCGGACGGCATCGTGTCGTCGATCGGTCAGCTCCCCGACTGGCTCGAGGCTCACCTTTGAGCCGCGCCGCCGAGGAACCCGCTTGAGCACTCGCGTGGGCACGGATCTCATCGAGATCGAGCGCGTACGACGGGCACTCGAGCGGTACGAGCGCTTCCGCGATCGTTGCTTCACGGCAGCGGAGCAGGCGTACTGCGACTCGAGGTCGAACCCGGCGCAGAGCTACGCAGGGCGCTTCGCGGGCAAGGAAGCGGTCGGGAAGGCGCTCGGCTTCGGCGTCGCCCGCGCGTTCGCGTGGAAGGACATCGAGATCGTCGGCCGGCCGAAGCCTGCGGTGCGCCTGTCCGGTCGCGTCGCAGCCTGGGCAGAGCAGGTCGGCGCGGGGGCGATCGATCTCTCCATGACGCACTCGCGCGAGCTCGCGCAGGCTGTGGCGGTCGTCGATGACTGAGTTCGAGCCGCTGTACACGTCGGCGGAGATGCGCACCGCAGAGGAGCGCTATCACGGAACCGTCGAGGAGCTGATGGAGCGCGCGGGCGCCGCCGTTGCGCGCGTCGGTCTCGAGCTGTATCCCCGCGCCTCGCGCTGGACGGTGGTGTGCGGAGGTGGCGCGAACGGCGGCGACGGCCGCATCGCCGCGCGGGAGCTCGAGCGGGCCGGTCGTGACGTCCATGTGACCGACGCCAAGGCCGGCGAGAGCGAGCTCGGCGAGCCGGAGGTGATCGTCGACGCGCTCTTCGGCACCGGGTTCGTCGGCGAGCCGCGCCCCGATGCGGCGGCGCTGATCGAGCAGATGAACGCGTCGCCTGCGCACGTGCTCTCGGTCGACCTCCCGTCGGGCGTCGACGCCTCGACCGGCGAGGTCGCCGGCGCCGTCGTCGACGCGGAGGCCACGGTCACATTCCACGGGCGCAAGGTCGGGCTCGTCGTCGCGCCCGGACGCTTCCACGCCGGCACCGTGCGCGTCGCGGACATCGGGCTGGACGCGACCGAGACGGACATTCGGCTCGCCGGCCTCGGCATCCTCCGCGCCGTCCCGCGCCGCGGCGAGCGCGACAACAAATACACGGCGGGGCACGTGCTCGTCGTCGGCGGCTCCCCGGGATTGACGGGCGCGCCGTCGCTGACGGCGATGGCGGCGTTGCGCGCTGATGCCGGCTACGTCACGCTCGCCGCTCCCGAGTCGACGCTGCCCGTCTTCGAGCAGCGGCTGCTCGAAGTGGTCAAGCGCCCGCTCTCCGACGACCTCGCCGAGCTGGCGGCGAAGGCGTCGGCGCTCGCGATCGGCCCGGGGCTCGGGCGCAGCGACGGCGCGCATGCTCTCGTGCGGCGCACGCTCGCAGAGCTTCGTCTTCCGGCGGTGGTCGACGCCGACGCGCTGTTCGGGCTCGAGCCGGACGAGTGGCCGGCACCGCGCGTCCTGACCCCGCACGAGGGCGAGCTCGGGCGTCTGCTCGGCCGCGACTCGAGTGAGGTCGCGGCGCACCGCATCGCATCCGTCCGCGAGGCGGCGGAGCGCTTCGGCTGTGTCGTGCTCCTCAAGGGACCGGACACGCTCGTCGCGGCTCCCGGCCGTGGCCTCCTGGTCTCCTCGCTCGGCTTGTCGTCGCTCGCGACCGCAGGCACGGGCGACGTCCTCACAGGCATCGTCGGCGCCTTCCTCGCGAAGGGGATGGACGCGCAGCTCGCCGCCGCCGCGGCTTCCGTCGCGCAGCAGCGCGCGTCCGTCGAGGCGCCGCAGCGTGCCGGCCTCGTCGCGAGCGACCTGATCGACGCGCTTCCGCGCGTCTTGCGATAGATGCACCGGAGCGAGATCACCATCGACCTCGGCGCCGTCCGCCGGAACGTGGGGGTGCTGCTCGAGGCGCTGCGCGGCTCGCAGCTGTGGGCCGTTGTGAAGGCGAATGCCTACGGTCACGGCGCGGCCGACATCGCGGGCGCAGCACTCGGCGCGGGCGCGTCGGCGCTGTGCGTCGCAACCGTGCCGGAGGGGCTCGCGCTCCGGCGCGAGTTCCCCACCGCGCGCATCATCGTCATGGGGCCGACGCAGAATCGCGAGGTCGGCCAGGCGCGCGATGCGCGGATCGAGCTCGTCGTCTCCTCCGACGACGTCCCGCCGGGCGTGTCGGTGCACGTGAAGCTCGACACGGGGATGGGGCGGTGGGGCTTGTCCGAGCTGACGTCGCCTGCGCTCGAGGTGGTCGGGCTCATGAGTCATCTCGCCACCGCGGACACCGACGCCGCGTACGCGGAGTGGCAGATCGAGCGCTTCCGCGCGGCCACTGCTCCGTACACGCATCTCGAGCGGCACATCGCGAACAGCGCCGGCGCACTCCGCTATCCCTCCGCCGCGTTCGACGCGGCTCGCTGCGGAATCGCCGTGCTCGGCCTGTCGCCATTCGGGACCGACCCGTCCGAGGACGGCCTGCAGCCCGTCCTTCGCTGGACGAGTCACGTCGCTCTGTGCAGGCTGCTCCCCGCGGGCGGGAGCACGGGGTACGGGAGGCGCTTCGTCGCGGAGCGCGACACGTGGATCGGCATCGTCCCGATCGGCTATGCCGACGGATTCCGACGCGACCTCACCGGGACGACGGTGCGCGTCGGCGGCGATCCTCGTCGAGTCGTCGGGGCCGTCTCGATGGACGCGTTCGCCGTCGAGCTCGAGGTCGAAGTCCCGATCGGGACGCCCGTGGTCGTCGTCGGCCACGGTGTGCTCATCGAGGAGCACGCGCGCGTCGCGGGAACCATCCCGCACGATTTCGCATGCGGCATCAACAGCAGCCCCACGCGTGCACGCCGCACCGTCATCGATGCGTGATCGCTTCGCACACACGGCGGACCAGATGGCGGCGCGCCAGGACGAGCGCGCCGCCGCGCTCGCCGAAGCCGTCCGGACGTTCGTGCTCGCGCGCGGTGACGAGCGCGCCCTCGATGTGGGCGCCGGCGCGGGAGCGCTCGCATTCGCGCTCGCACCGCTCGTGCGCGAGGTCGTCGGCGTCGATCGCGTCTCCGAGCTGCTGAAGCTTGCGCGCGAGCGCGCCCCCGCGAACGTCACGTTCGTGGAGGGAGATGCCGAGCGCCTGCCCTTCGACAACCGGGCCTTCGACCTCGCGGGAACGCTGCGAACGCTCCACCATGTGCCACGGCCGGAGCTCGTTCTCGCCGAGCTCGTCCGGGTGACGCGCCGGGGCGGCCGCGTCCTCGTCGTCGACCAGATCGCGCCCGTCGATCCGCTGGAGGCGCTTGCGGTCGACCGGTTCGAGCGTGCGCGCGACCCCGATCACACCCGGCTGCTCCCGGACATCGACCTGCGACAGCTCTTCGAGGCGAACGGGCTCGTGCTCGTGCGCGACCGCCGCCAGGTCGAGCGGCGGCAGCTCGATGCCTACCTCGACCTGGCTGCGTGCGAAGGCGAGGAGCGAGAGCGCGCGCTCTCGCTCGCGCCGGAGGGCCGCGACGCGTACACCGCGACGCTCGCCTGGTATCTGCTCGACCGGCGCTAGCCGGTCAGCGGACGGAGGTGGTCGACTGCGTCGCGCAGTTGCTGCCGTTCGATGTCGAGCCCCGTGAACGACAGGTGCAGGCGGCGCTCGCCTTCTTCCGTCAGCCGCAGATATGCGACCCGCCCGTCGCGGCCGGACTGTTTGCGCTCGATGAGCCCGGTCTCCTCGGCGCGGCTGACGAGCTCGGTGACGGTGCTCTGCGCGAGCTGAAGTCGGCGCGCGAGCTCGGTCACGGTCGATTGCGCGCTCCCGTCGGGCGCCCCTTTGATCATCAGGAGCAGGAGATAACGCTGTGGAGTGAGGCCGGACTGGCGTGCGACGCGCTCGCTCTGCCGCAGGAAGGAGCGCAGCGCCGCGCGGAAGTCGGCGACTGCGATGACGTCGTCGATCCCGTAACCGGTGGAGCTCATCGTTCGATCCTATGCATCGCGTCGTGAGAATCCGAGAACGCGCGCGAATGTATTCGGTATGAATGCCTGGAGCCTGCCGGCGAGGCCGTAGTAGCGCGGCACGCTCGTCTCGCCTCGCCCGTGCTCGAGCGAGGCGAGCACGTGGTCGGCCACCGCCTCGGGACCGATGACGAGGCGCTGCACCGGCGCTGGAAGCCAGGCCTGGGGGAAGCCCTCCGTCTCGACGAAGCCCGGCTTGATCGTGTGCACCCTGATGCCGCGCGGGCGGAGCTGCGCGGCCGTCGCCCGCGAGAACGCGAGCTGTGCATGCTTGGACGCCGAGTACGGGCCGGACGGTGGGAACGCGACTTCGCCCGCGACGGAGACGATGTTGACGACGTCGGACGGCGCAGCGGCCTCGAGCCCGGGCAGGAAGGCCCGCAGGCACCAGACGCCTCCGAGGTAGTTGATCCGGATCACCGCCTCGATCGCCTCCGGGGTGCCGTCGAGAAAGCCGGCCCGTGCCGAGATGCCGGCGTTGTTGACGAGGACGCCGATGCGCGGATGGCGCTCGAGCACGCGCACGGCCGTGGCCTCCACCGCCGCGCGGTCGCCGACGTCGCACACCTCGACCTCGGCGCCGATCTCGCCGGCCAATGCACGCAGACGGTCCTCTCTGCGCGCGAGCAGCACGCAGAGCCAGGCCCGGCGTGCGAGCCCGCGTGCGATCTCGGCTCCGATGCCCGACGACGCGCCGGTGATGACGGCGACCCTTTCCATCCGGGGTCACCCTACGCCGATCGGGAGGTGACTAGCTTGCGATCAGGCGGCGCAGAGTCGCTCCCATTCCGGGATCACGGTGGTGAGCGCATCGACGACGTCGGGGTCGAACGCGCCGCCGGTGTCCGCCACGATCATGCGAAGCGCTTCGGTGACGGTGAAGGCGGGCCGGTAGGTCCGGTCGCTGGTCAGCGCGTCGAAGACGTCGCAGAGGTGAACGATGCGCGCCTCGAGGGTGATCTCCTCGCCTGCGAGGGCGTGTGGATACCCGCTGCCGTCGATGTTCTCGTGGTGCTGGAGCGCGATCTCGGCGGCGAGGTCGAGCACCGGGCAGCGGCGCTCGGCGAGCAGCCACGAGCCGATCTCCGAGTGTGTCTCCACGACGGCCCGCTCCTCGGCCGTCAACGGCCCCGTTCTGGAGAGAATGCCGTGCGGGACAGCGACCTTGCCGATGTCGTGGAACAGGCTCGCCTGCGCCAGTAGGCCGACGCTGGTCTCGGAGAGGCCGAGTCGGCTGCCGACGGCGTCGACGAGCTTCGCCGTTCGCTTGCTGTGACTGCCAAAGTCGCCGCTTCGCCGCTCGACGACGACCACGAGCCGGTAGAGCGCGTCACGGCCGAGAAGCCGCACGTCCTCGACGTCCATCATCATTTGTTCCCCCGTATCGATTACCGCAGTACCTTGCCTTTTGTCTATCGTCCTACGAACGAGTCTGCAACACCCAACCGGGGGAGGCGGAATCCTCGCTCGGGGCGGAGATCCAGCCCTGCGGGTCGGGTTCGACGAGTCCTCGGCCCCGACGCTCATTAGGATCGCCGCGAATGGCAGACGGCTTCGCAGGCAAGCGCGCACTCGTGCTCGGCGTCGCGAACAAGCGCTCGATCGCCTGGGCGATCGCGCAGGAGCTCGCCGCCGGCGGCGCCAAGCTCGCGTTCACGTACCAGGGTGAGCGGATCGAGCAGAGCGTTCGCGATCTCGCGGCGGGCGTCGACGCCGCGCTCGTGACCGAATGCGACGTGCGATCGGACGGCGATGTCTCGCGGGTCTTCGGCGAGGTCGCCGATACGTTCGGGGGCGAGCTCGACTATCTCGTGCACTCGGTCGCCTTCGCGGCCGCGGAGGATCTCGAGGGCCGGTTCACCGACACCCCGCGCGATCGCTTCTGGCTGGCGATCGACGTGAGCGCGTACTCACTCGTCGCGTGTGCGCGCGCGGCGGAGCCGTTGATGGAGAAGGCGGGGGGCGGCTCGATCGTGACGATGACGTACCTCGGTGGCGAGCGCGCCGTGCCCCATTACAACGTCATGGGCGTGGCGAAAGCGACGCTCGACGCGTCGATGCGGTACCTGGCGTGGGACCTCGGCCGGAAGAACATCCGCGTCAACGCGATCTCGGCCGGTCCGGTGCGAACGCTCGCCGCGCGTTCCATCGCCGGCTTCCCGACGATGGAGGCGATCGTCGAGGAGCGAGCACCGCTGCACCGGCACGTGACCGCCGAAGACGTCGGCGTCGCCGCCGCCTACCTGCTCGGCGACGGCGCCAAGAACGTCACGGGCACGACGCTTTACGTGGATTCCGGCTACCACGCGATGGGGATGTAGGTTCCGCCTCTCTTACGAGTCTGTGTGAAGGTCTTCCGCTGCGCGTGCGGTGGTGGCTACGCCATCCCCGCACGCGAGTCCGGCCGTCGCGAACGTGGTCGCGACGGCCTTGGTCGGACATCGCTTCGCAGCGTCTAGAGCTGCCTAGCTGAAGGGCTTGGTCACCATGTCCGCGACGACGACCAGGAGGATGGCGACGTCGAAGCGGGAGATGAGAAGGATGCGGCGGATGGCCGCGAGCGTCTCCGGATGGGTCGTGCCCTTCGTCTCCGAAAGCTCGGCGATGCGCTTCGCCTGCGGCGAGAGCACACCGATGCCGAGTGTCATGGTGATCGCGTAGCCGACGAGCCCGACGATCACCCAGAACTTGCCCCAGGCGATGATGGGATCGCCGCCGTGGATGAGCATTGCGATGCCCATCGCGAGCACGACGCCGCCGGCGGGCGCAAAGAGCCGCTCGCCCACCCAGGCCGCCCAGCGAGCAAGGGTGACGATCTCGTTGGGATCGTTCGAGGTCTCGGCCTTCAGGCCGAGGACAGTGAGGAGGACGCCGCCGCCGACCCAGAAGAGTGCGACGCTGACGTGGATCCACTTGAAGAATGCGAACCAATGCGGACCGTCGGCTGCATCGAATGCGAAAACGAGGCCGACGGCCACGATCGCGAGTCCGATGCCCACGGTGATACGAGCCGAGGAGCGGCGTTCAGCCGGCGCCTCGACGGCGATGGGATTGTCCATGCGAGTGATTGATAGGTGATCGGGTGGACGACTACAAGGCCCGGGCGGCAGCGAGCAGCACGTCGAAGTCGGGGACTTCGGATGTCCCATAGCGCCACGCGCCCCTGATCGTGCCGTCGCGGTCGATCAGGAACGCCGAGCGCTCCGACACGTCACGCAGGCCACGGTGGTCGATCGCAACGTCGAAGCCGTGGGTCGCCTCGCCGTTCCAGTCCGAGAGGAGCGGAAAGTCGAGATCGAGCGCCTGCATCCACGCGACGTGCGTCCACGGCGAGTCGCGCGAGATCGCGTACGGCTGCACGCCGGCCGCGCGGAACTCGTCGCTCCTGTCACGCAGGAGCTCCATCTCGTTCGTTCAGGTCGAGGACCAGTCGAACAAGTAGAAGAGCAGGAGGATCGGGCCGTCGGAGACGAGCTGCTCGAGCGTCGCGCTCTCCTGTGGCGTCGTCCAGACGGTCGCCTCGGGAATGTGTCGGCCTACGTCGATCACGGCGTCAGCTTATGTCCTCGGTCGCCGCGGCGATCTCCCGGACGACTTCGACGATGTCGCGGTTCGCATTGAAGACTCGCAGCTGCGCGTCGGCGCTCGACCCGCGTCGGAGGATGTCCTCCACGCCGAAAAGCTCGCGGTCGGAACCGAGCTCGCGCGCGTGCGGCTCGATGAGCTTGAGCGTGCGCCTGATCGCCTGTGCCACCGGCATACGGTTCCGGCGACCTGTATGCAGATCCATCACCGGCGCGGCAAGCCCGTAGCGTGCTGCGAGCCACTTGTTCTCCGTCGTGAGGATCCGGTGGAACGACGGGATCTCCTCGCCGCTGTCGAAGCGCTCGCTGTAGTGCTTCACGAGCGCCTGGCAGAACGCGGTGATGGCGACCGCGTCGTCGAGTCGCGTCACCGCGTCGCAGATGCGGATCTCGATCGTCCCGAGGCGGGGGTGGAGCCGGATGTCCCACCAGATGTGCGTGTAGTCCGCGATGCAACCGGTGCGTTCGAGCTGGCCGACGACCTCGGCGTAGTCGGCGTAGTCGCGGAAGCGCGGCGGAGGTCCCGAGCGCGGAAACGCGGCGAAGACCATGTGCCGCGACGAATGCAGGCCGGTTGCCTCGCCGCGCCAGAACGGCGAGCTCGCCGAGAGCGCGACCAGCTCCGCGAGGTGCCCGATGAGGCCGTTGACCACCTGGATCGCCTTTTCCGGATCGTCGACGGCTACGTGGACGTGCATCCCGAAGATGAGCTCACGCCGCGCGATGTACTGCAGCTGGTCGACGAGCGCGCGATACCGGTCCTTCGCGGTGATGCGCTGCCGCTCGAAGAGCGAGAACGGGTGCGTCCCCGCCGATCCGACGCGCATCCCGCGCTCGCGCGCGACCTCACCGACGTAGCCGCGCAGCGTCCGCAGCTGCGCCGTGACGTCAGCGGCGGTGTGGCAGACGGGCGTCGCCACCTCGAGCACCGACTGCATGAGCTCCGCATTGATCCGCGTCTCGAGCTCGTGCCCGGCGACGTCGGCGAGCACCGTGTCGATGTGCTGCACGAGGTCGAACGACTCGCCGTCGAGGAGCATGTACTCCTCCTCGACGCCGAGCGTGTACCGGTCGCTCTTGCCGAAGGCGTGGTCGAGGACGCTCCCGCCCTCGGCGTAGCGGCTGCCCTTCCCGGTGATGCTCGGAGGGATGAGCTGCGTCACGGCAAGAGCGCCTCGGCCTCGATCTCGACGCGCCAGGCGGGGTCGAGAAGGCCCGCGACCACGACGAACGCCGTCACGGGCTTGGTCGCGCCGAAGACCTCGCTGTGGGCGCGCCCGACCTCCTCCCAGTCGGCGGCGTCGATGAGGTAGACCCGTGTCCGCACGACGTGCTCGGGCGCGGCGCCGAGCTCGGCGAGCGCGTCGGTGATGATCTCGAGGCAGCGCCTCCCCTGGTCGTACGGATCGGCGGAGTCGATCCCGATGGGCGCCGTTCCTGCGACATGGACGTGGCGGCCGTCGCGTACCGCGCGGGAGTAGCCGACCGTTGCCGCCTGCGGCGAGACGGCGGGGACGAACTGCCTGCCCATCCACCTAGTATCGCTTCGTGGACGCGCTCGCGGCCGTCGATTCCTGGGGCGCGCGGACGGCGGCGGCCGGCGTCGTCCGCGCAGACGGCGGGCACGTCGTACGCGGGCCGCGTGACGAGGAGCTCCGGTGGGCATCGGTGACGAAGCTCCTGACGGGGCTCGCGGCGCTCGTCGCAGTCGAGGAGGGGGCGGTCGAGCTCGACGAGCCCGCCGGCCCCGAGGGATCGACCCTGCGCCATCTGCTCGCGCATGCGTCGGGGTTGCCGCCGGAGGAGGGGCCGCCGCTCATGCAGCCGGGCAAGCGGCGTATCTATTCGAACTACGGGATCGAGCTCGCGGCCGCGCGCGTCGCCGAGCGCGCGGGGATGGAGTTCGCCCAGTACTTCGACCATGCCGTCGCCTCGCCGCTCGGCCTCGCAGGCGCGTTGCACGGCTCGCCCGCCTGGGGTTACCGCGGCCCGCTCAACGACCTGCTCGCACTCGGGCGCGAGCTGCTCGCGCCGACGCTCGTCGCGCCCGAGACGGTCGCGGAGGCGACCTCGGTGCAGGTTCCCGGCCTGGCCGGCGTGCTGCCGGGCTGGGGCCGGATGGATCCCAACGACTGGGGCCTCGCATTCGAGTTGCGCGACGCGAAGACGCCGCACTGGACGGGCGCGCTCGCGTCGCCGCGGACCTTCGGGCATTTCGGCGCGGCGGGGACGTTCCTGTGGATCGATCCCGACGCGGGCCTCGCGCTCGGCGTCCTCACCGACAAGGAGTTCGGCGAGTGGGCGAAGGACGCCTGGCCGGCGCTCTCCGACTCAGTCCTCCGCGAACAGCGGGCGTAGGAGCTCGTCGAACGTCTCGCGGTCGCAGCTCGCGACCACCGCCGGGGTGATCGCGGCAACCGTCGCGGTGCGCGGCATGCCCATCGCGAGCGCCACCTCGCCGAAGTAGTCGCCGGGCCGGAGGACGTTGCGGTTGCCCAGGCTCGCCTGGCTGACCGAGAGCATCCCCGAGAAAAGGACGTAGAAGCGGTCGCCGGGCTCGCCCTCGCGGACGATCACCGTCCCGGGGGCGACCTCTTCCCGCTCCATCCCCTTCGCCAGCCGCGCGAGCGTCTCTCCCGGCAGGCCGGCCAGAAGCTCGACGCGGTTCAGCTCGTGCTGGGTGGCGGAGGACCTGGGCACCGCTCGATTGTGCCCGTGGGCCTCTGCGGCCGCGAAGTTGAGCCGATCGGCCCATGGCGGCCATCCGACATCAGGTCGATCATCCCCGCATGAGCGAACGCGGCCTCCATCGCATCGAGGACGACCTCGCCGAGACCTGGCTCGAGGATTGGGCCGGGGCGGGCGTCGCCGAGATCGAGGACTTCCTCTCCAAGCACGCAGCCTTCCTCAGCTTCCTCGAGGGTCACGCCGACAGCTGACGCGGGGTGTCAGACACCGTCCGGTGCCTGACACCCTCCGCGACTACTCGGCCAGTCCCAGCTGCTTCTCGAGCATCCCCTTCGGCATGGCGCCGATGGCGTTCGCCTTCGGCTGCCCGTTCTCGAAGAGGATCATGTTCGGGATCGACTGGATCCCGTACCGCATCGCGAGGTTCTGGTTCTCGTCGATGTTCACCTTGACGAGCTTGAGGTTCCGCTCCTCCGAGATGCGCTCGAGCACCGGGGAGACGGCGTGGCAGGGGCCGCACCACTCCGCCCAGAAGTCGACGAGCACGGGCTCCGAGCTTTGGAGCACCTCGTTCTCGAAGGTCGAGTCGGTCACGTCATGAGCCATTTCAGTCCTTTCAGTGTTCGGTCCGTCTAGAGATAGAACGTCGCTCTCTAGACTTCGCTTCCCGATGACCGCAGAGCCAGTCTTTCAGCCGCTCCCGACGGTACCCGACCACCCTGCCTTGGAGGAGGCCGTACTGGCGGCGTGGGAGCGGGAGGGGACCTTCCAGGCGCTGCGGGAGCAGAACCGCGGCGGCCCGACCTTCTCCTTCGTCGACGGCCCGGTGACCGCCAACAAGAGTCTCGGCGTGCACACGGCCTGGGGCCGGACGCTGAAGGACGTCTTCCAGCGCTACAAGGCGCTGCGCGGCTTCGACCAGCGGTACCAGAACGGCTTCGACTGCCAGGGGCTCTGGATCGAGGTCGGGGTCGAGCGCGAGCTCGGGCTCAACTCGAAGCGAGAGATCGAGGAGTACGGCCTGGAGCGCTTCGCTCGCAAGTGCCGCGACGTCGTCGTCTGGTCGGCCTCGGAGCTGATCGCCGGCTCGAAGCGCCTCGGTCAGTGGATGGACTGGGGCAACGACTACTACACCTTCAGCGACACGAACATCGAGTACGTCTGGCGGATGCTGAAGACGGTGCACGAGCGCGACTGGCTGTACCGGGGCCATCGCTCGACGGAGTGGTGCCCACGTTGCGGCACGTCGATCTCGCAACACGAACTGGCGATGTCGGGCGTCTACCAGGATCGCGCCGATCCCTCGCTCTTCGTCCGCTTCCCACTCGTCGATCGCAAGGGCGAGTCACTCGTCATCTGGACGACGACGCCGTGGACGCTGCCGGCGAACGTCGCGGCCGCGGTCAACCCTGACGCCGAGTACGGCCTGCGGAGCAACGGCGAGTGGGTCGCCGTCGCGCGCTACCCCGACGAGGAGCTCACGACGCGCATGCGCGGCTCCGAGATGGTCGGCTGGACGTACCGCGGGCCGTTCGACGAGCTCGTCGAGATCGCCCATCGAGTCATCTCGTGGGACGAGGTCTCGCTCGACGAAGGCACCGGCATCGTGCACATCGCGCCGGGCTGTGGCGGCGAGGACTTCGAGCTGAGCCAGGTGCACGGCCTCGACGTGATCACGCCCGTCGACGGGTCCGGCCGTTTCTATGCGAACTTCGGTTGGCTGAAGGGGCTCTCGACCGTCGAGGCCGCCGACCAGATCGTCGGGTATCTCGCCGGCAAGGGCCTTCTCGTCGAGTCCGGGCTCTACCAGCACCGTTACCCGCACTGCTGGCGCTGCGACACGCCGCTCATCTTCCGCATCGCGGACGACTGGTTCATCTCCGTGCGCGATCTGCGACAGCAGATGCTCGACGCCAACGCGACCGTCGAGTGGACGCCGGAATACATGGGCAAGCGCATGGACGACTGGCTGCGAAATATGGGCGACTGGAACATCTCACGGCGCCGCTACTACGGCCTGCCGCTCCCGTTCTACCCGTGCGCGTGCGGGCACCTGAACGTCATCGGGTCCCGCAGCGAGCTCGAGGAACGCGCGATCGAGGGCATCGACCAGCTCGAGGAGCTTCGTCGCCCCTGGATCGACCGCGTGCCCGTGCGCTGCGAGGAGTGCGGCGAGCCGGTCGAGCGTGTCGTCGAGGTCGGCGATGTGTGGCTCGACGCCGGCATCGTGCCCTTCTCGACGCTCGGTTGGCAGAGCCCGGATTGGATCCCGGAGGGATACGCGACGGGAGCGGCGCGCGGGTTGACGAAGGCCGACCTGCCCGACCACGCGTATTGGGAGAAGTGGTTCCCCGCCGACTGGGTGTCGGAGATGCGCGAGCAGATCCGGCTGTGGTTCTACTCGCAGCTCTTCATGTCGGTCGTTCTCGTCGGCCGCGCGCCGTTCGAGCGTGTGCTCGGCTACGAGAAGATGCTCGACGAGCAGGGCCGCGAGATGCACGGCTCCTGGGGGAACATGATCGAGGCGAACGACGCGTTCGCGCGCATGGGCGCGGACGTGATGCGCTGGCAGTACTGCGCGCAGCCTCCCGATCGCAACCTCCTCTTCGGTTTCGGCCCGGCGGAGGCGATCAAGCGCGAGCTGCTGACGCTCTGGAACTCCGTCAAGTTTCTCGTGGAGTACGCGAACATCGACGGCTTCCGACCGTCGTGGTCGGCCCTCAACCTCGAGGGCGACATCGCGCCCCTCGATCGTTGGCTCGTCGAGCGCACGCACGCGTTCGTGCGCGACGCCGAGGCGGGATACGAGTCGTATCTAAGCGTCGACGTCATGCGCGCGTACCAGGCATACGTCGACGACCTCTCCAATTGGTACATCCGCCGCTCGCGCCCGCGCTTCTGGTCGGGCAGCGACGATGCGGCATTCCAGACACTGTGGTACGCCATCGTGCAGACGCTGCGCGTGATGGCGCCCATCCTTCCGTTCGTCACCGATCATCTCTGGCGCATACTCGTGCTCGACGGGCCGGGATCGGTTCATCTCGCCGGTTGGCCGGAGGTTCCGGAGCCGGACAGGGCGCTGCTCGACGATGTCGCGGACGTCCGCCGCGTCGTCACGCTCGCCCACCAGGCCAGGAACGTGGCCGGCTACAACCTCCGACAGCCGCTGCGGAAGCTCGTCGTCGAAGGCGCATCGCAGAGTGGCCATTCGTCCGAGATCGCCGACGAGGTGAACGTCAAGGAGGTCGAGTTCGCCCCTGTGGAGGCCGAGCTTCGCGTGAAGCCGAACCTCCCGGCGCTCGGCCCGCGCCTCGGCGAGGAGTTGCGGGCGGTGCAGCAGGCGCTTCAGGCTGGAGAGTTCGAGGAGCTCTCCGGCGGACGGTTCCGGGTAGCCGGCCACGAGCTCGAGCCAGACGAGGTGCTCGTCGAGCGCCTCGGGCGCGAGGGCTATGCCGTCGCGTCGGCAGACGGCGTCACCGTTGCTCTCGACACGACGCTCGACGATGAGCTTCTGCTCGAGGGGCGCGTGCGCAACCTCATCCGTCAGGTGAACTCGATGAGAAAGGAACAGGGCTTCGAGATCACCGACCGCATCGTGCTAACGCTCCCGTCGGAGCTCGAGCCGCTTCTCCTCTGGGCTGACCGGATCAAGAACGAGGTGCTCGCCGTGGAGATCCGCCTCGACGGCGACGCTGCGATATCGATCGCGAAAGCCTGAGGGCCGCTACGCGGCGGACCGCCCGGCACGGCGGAGCTCGACGGGCAGGCGGAACGTGACGTCCTCGAACGCCGACCGGAACTCGCCGATGTCGCGCACGCCATGTGCGCGGAACCAATCGCACACGCCGTGGACGAGCCGCTCGGGCGCGGACGCGCCCGACGTGACGCCCACGACCTCGACACCGGCGAGCCAGCTCTCGTCGATCTCCGAGGCGTCGTCGACGAGATGCGCGTCGACGCCCGCCGCGCGTGCGACCTCGACGAGCCGCAGCGAGTTCGACGAGTTCCGAGAGCCGACGACGAGCAGCAGGTCGACCTCGCCGAGTAGCTCCTTCACCGCCCATTGCCGGTTCGACGTCGCGTAACAGATGTCTTCGCGCGCGGGTCCCTGGATGTGGGGGAACCGGCGGCGCAGCACCTCGATGATCTCGCGCGTCTCGTCCACCGAGAGCGTGGTCTGCGTGATGTATGCCATCCGCGCGCCGTCGCTCTCGAGGCGCTCGGCGTCCTCGACCGACTCGACGAGCGTGGTCGCGTCGGGCGCCTCGCCGGTCGTGCCCTCGACCTCCTCGTGGCCTGCGTGGCCGATGAGCACGATCCGGTAGCCCTGCTCCGCGTACCGGCGGGCCTGTGTGTGCACCTTCGTGACGAGCGGGCACGTGGCGTCGATCGTCGTCAGTCCGCGTTCCGCCGCCGCATGGCGGACGGCCGGCGCGACCCCGTGCGCGGAGAAGACGAGGGGGGCTCCTTCGGGCACATCGGTGACGGAGTCGACGAAGACGGCGCCACCTGCCTCGAGCTCGCGGACGACGTGCGAATTGTGGACGATCTGCTTGCGCACGTAGACGGGCGCCCCGTACAGGGCGAGGGCTCGCTCGACCGTCTCGACCGCCCGCTCGACACCCGCGCAATAGCCCCGCGGAGAGGCCAGGAGGACCCGCTTCACCAAAGCATCACGAGGGTAGCCGGGGTCGATGAGCGTGGGGTTAAGAACAGCTGGGAGAGAGTGCCCGAGTGAGGAAGGCGGGATCGGCCCCGGCTCCGCTCCCGCGAAGCGGGAACCTCCGACGGGCGGTAGCGCGCAGCACGTTCGCCCGGAAAAAGGGTGAGCCCGCCGCTCGGGGGGGTCGGTGCGGCGGGCTCTCCCAAGTTGCCCACCACGACTGCAAACGCACGCCGCAGTGTGCATCGCCCAGTGCTGTGACCGTACTGGGGCGCCGAAGCCCCGACAATGGGCCGGACGGCCCATCTTTACAACGGATGAGGATCATGTTCTCTCGGCGGAAAACGGCTTTCGCCCCGTTTCAGCGACCCGTATGATCTCGCCGCCCGGTATGTCGACAGTCGACTCGCAGGTCACTGGCCTTCTCGGTCTCGGCGTGGCGTGGAACACCGTCGCCGCGATCGTCGGTGCGCTGCTCATCGGGCTGCTCGTCGGCACCGCATTCCGGATCAGGTCGGCGCGGCGCCAGCGAGCGGTCATCGCGGTGAGCGAGCGCGAACGGGCAAGCCTTCGACGCGTCGCCGCCGAGCTCGCGCGAACCCCGGACATCGAGGGCGTCGCGCGTGCGCTTCTCGACGAGATCGGCGGCCTCTTCGCAGTGGACTTCGCCGCGCTGTCTTTCATCTCCGAAGACGGTCGTGAGGCGTCGGGCTACCTCGCACGCTCGGACGGCGAGGACGTCGCGTGGTGGCGGCACGTGCACGTCGATCTGGAGCGCGAGCCGTCCGGCATCGCGACCGCCGCTCGGGAGACGCGAGCGTTCGCCGTCGAGGACGTCGCCGACGCGCGTCTCAGCCGGAGCCTCGCGGAGGCAACAGGTGCCAAGAGCGCCGCGTACATCCCGCTGATCAGCTCGGACCGCGTGATCGCAGTCATCTCCGTCGCGACGACGAACGAGAGGCGGGCGTTTTCGCCAGACGAGCTGACACTGATGCAAACACTCGCCTCCGAGGCGACGATCGCGCTCGAGCGAGCGCGGTCTGCGATCGCCCTCGCGGCCGCACTCGACCGCGAACGCCTCGTCATGTCGATCGGACGCCGTCTCCGGACCGAGCTCGATCTCGCGGGTGCGTTGCAAACCGCCGTCGCGGAGGCGGCTCGGGCCCTCGGTGCGAATCGCTGCTTCGTACGAGTCGACGCAGACCGGTCGCGGCCGATTGTCGCCGAGTGGGCGGCGGACGGCGTGGGCCGGATGTCCGCCGCCGATGACCATCTCCCGGTATCGAGCATCGCGGCGACCGAGCAACGCACCGTCGCGATCGCCGATCTCGACGATGCCCCCGAGCTCGCCGGAGACGATCTCCGCAGCCTTCGAGCGCTCGGCGTCAGGTCGGCTGCGTCGACGCCTGTCCGCGCCGACGGCCCGCAGCTCGGCGTGCTCACGGCGCACCGCGGGGACCCGGGAGTATGGACGCAGGCCGATCTCGCGCTGCTGGAGGGGATCGCGGTCGAGGTCGGGCTCGCGCTTCGCCTGGCGCACCTGATCGACGAGAATCGCGAGCGCCTCGGCGAGCGCTCTGCGCTCATGCGCGCGGCCGAGGTGGTGAGCGGCGAGCTCGAGCTGACGGCCGTGCTGCAACGGCTCGCCGACGAGGTCGCAGCGCTCCTCCAGGCCGACGCGTCGGACTGCTATCTGTACGACCGCGACCGGGGCGTGCTGCGGTGCGCAGCGGTGCACGGTCTCGACGAGTCCCTCGTCGGGTTCGAGTTCGCGGCCGATCGCGGACTGTCCGGTCTCGCGATCCGCGAGGGCCGACCGCTGATCGCGACCGAGTACGGCAGCGTCGCCGACGAGGTACCGCATCCCCTCTACGCAGGATTCAGCGACGCGATCGTCGCGCCCATGCGCTGGAGCGATGAGATCCGCGGCGTGCTCGGCGTCGGGCGGCGAGCGTCGAGGCCGTACTCGAAGCGTGACAGCGACGTGCTCGAGGCGTTCGCCGGCCTCGCGTCGCTTGCGCTCCGCAACGCAGAGACGTTCAGTCGCAGCACGAGGCAGGCACGCGTGCAGCGCGGCTTCTATCGGATTGCCGCCGTGCTCGGCGAGTCGTTGTCACGCAGCGCAACGCTAGACGCGATCGCCCAGGCGGCATCGGAGGCGCTCGGGGGTGCAGCTGCTGTCGCGCTCATGCCCGCCGGCGGGGGGCTGGCGCTGAGCGGCTCCCACAAGCTGCCTCCCGAGCTCGCCGAGGTCTTCGTCTCTGTGACCCCGTCCGGTGCGGACGCGGTTCTTCGCTCGGCGGCGAGCGGCCGCGTTGTCGCGTCACCCAAGCTGGCCGAGGACGAGCGCGTCGCAAAGGACTGGCGGGCAGCCGCCGCCGAGGCGGGCTTCAAGGCATTCCTGTCGGTGCCGGTGGTGAGCCCGCGCGACGGCGCAGGTGGTCTCGTCGCCGTCTTCTTCGAGGAGGCGCACCCGTTCAGCGAGGACGATCTCGAGCTGGCGCAGCATCTCGCCCGTGCCGCGCGGGGCGCGCTCGAGCGCAGCGAGCTGTACGAGGCCGAGCGCGGTGCCCGTTCGCTCGCGCAGCAACTCACGCGCACCGGGCGCCTGCTCACCACGGAGCTCGATCCGGAAGCGGTGCTCGACGAGGTGGTCGAGCAGGCACAGAGCCTGCTCGGCGCAGACGCGTGCGCGATCCGCGTCCTCGACGACGGCGAGCTGCGTGTCAGCGCCGCCGGCGGTTCGGGTGCGCAAGCCGCCCTCGGCTCGCGCAGCTCCGCGCGTGCGTGGCTCTCCGGCGACGTCGTACAGTCTCGCGCGCCGGTCGCCGTCGAGGACGCCGGCTCCGATCCGCGGCTGCGCGAGCTCGACCCGATGCTTGCGGCCGGCAACGCCGCATATCTCGGCGTGCCGCTCGCCGGCGCCGACCGGTCGCCTCGCGGTGTCCTTTCCGTGTACTGCGCGCAGCCGCGCGTCTGGCGAGACGAGGAGATCGACGCACTGCACGCACTCGCAGCCAGCACCTCGGCCGCGCTTGCGAACGCAGAGCTCTACCAGCGCGTCGCGCTCGAGCGCGAGCGCAGCGTCGCGATTCTCGCCAACATCGCCGACGGTATCGTCGCCGTCGACCGCGAAGGGACCGTCGTCCTCTGGAACGCCGCGGCGGAGAACTTCACCGGTGTGCCCGCCGCGGACGCGCTCGGGCGGACGCCCGTCGACGTCTTGCAGCGGAACCTCGAATCAGATCCCGGGACTCCGCCGGCGGACCGGCTCGTGCCGATCATGCGCGGGCGCGAGGAGGTATGGCTCTCCGTCAGCGAGGCAGTGATGCGCGACCCCGTCGGTGCCGTGGCAGGACGTATCTTCGCGTTCCGCGACATCTCTGCCGACAGGCTCGTCGAGCAGATGAAGTCCGACTTCGTCTCCACCGTATCGCACGAGTTGCGCACGCCGCTGACGTCGATCTACGGCTTCGCGGAGACGCTGCTCCGCCAGGACGTGCTCTTCGGTGAAGAGGAGCGAACGACGTTTCTCGGCTACATCGCGTCCGAGTCCAAGCGGCTCACGCAGATCGTCGACGCGCTGCTGAACGTCGCGCGCCTCGACACCGGCGACCTGCAGGTTCGGATCGCTCCGACGGACGTACGCGAGCTGGTCGGCGAGGCGGTGCTCCAGGCGGGAGGGTCGAACGGTCGCGCGTTCGTCGTCGACCTCCCCGAAGAGCCGGTTGCGGCGCAGGCCGATCCGGACAAGCTCCTCCAGGTGTTCGCCATACTCCTCGACAACGCCGTGCGCTATTCGCCGGCCGGCGGGACGGTGCGAGTCGGCGCCGAGCGGAAGAACGACACCGTCGAGCTCGTCGTCGAGGACGAGGGGATCGGCATCCCGCTCTCTGACCAGGACCAGATCTTCCGCAAGTTCTACCGCGGCACGGGCGCCGATGCACGAGTCGGCGCCGGCGGCACGGGGCTCGGCCTCTTCATCGCCAGGGGCTTGGTGACCGCAATGGGTGGAAAGATCTCCGTCAGCTCGAGGGAAGGGGAAGGTTCCACGTTCGCCATCGAACTGCCGCTCGCAGGGACACCGTCGTGATTCGCGTTCTCGTCATCGACGACGAAGCGCCGATCCGGCTGCTGTGCCGCGTCAACCTCGAGGCCGAGGGGATGGATGTGATCGAGGCCGGCGACGGCCCGAGCGGCCTCGAGCTCGCACGCGAGCAGCGGCCCGACGTCGTGCTCCTCGACGTGATGATGCCGCGGCTCGACGGCTGGCGGGTCGCCGAGGAGCTGCTCGAGGACGCGCGCACGAGCGAGATCCCGATCATCTTCCTGACCGCGCGCGCCGAGTTTCGCGACCGGGCGCGCGGTCTCGACATCGGCGGCATCGACTACGTCACGAAGCCGTTCAACCCGCTCGATCTCGCCCCGCTCGTGCGCGAGCTGCTGGACCGGATCGAGCGCGGCGAGCGGGACGAGTTGCGCGGCGAGAAGCTTTCCGAGCTCCGGTCTCTGATGCAGGCGGAGTAGGAGCGCCCGAATGGGCGAGGGGCGCCTCGCGGCGCCCCTCATGCCCTCCCGATGAAGTTCAGCCCTCGGCCTACCCCCAGCGTTGCAGGCGGTTCGCCGGTCGTCCTCCCTCAACAGGGTGAATTAGCGGGCCGTCTGGGCGAGCGCGATGCCGCACAGCACAACCGCCGCGCCGGCGAGCTGCGCCGCCGAGAGCGACTCGCGGAGCCAGAGCCACGCAGCGACGGTCGCGACCACGGGCTCGAGCATCGCCGTGACGCCGACCTGCGTCGCGGTGATGTGGCGCATCGCGCCGACGATCAGCGCGAACGGCACTGCCGCGCCGAGGACGATCACCCAGAGCACGAGCGCCCACACCGGCAGGTGGAGCGAGCTCAAGTGGCCCTGCAGCGACACCGTGCGCGCCGCGGCCGAGGCTGGAAAGCTCCACCACGGCTGGACGATCGTCCAGAAGACGACGGCGAAGAAGAAGCCCCAGGCGAGTAACGGGATCGAGTCACGCTTCTGCACCTCGCGCTCGGCGAGGAGGAGGTAGACCGCGAAGACGCAGGCCGCGACGAGCGCGAACGTGACTCCGAGCCCGTCGAGCGTGACGCCGCTCCAGAGCTGCACCATCAGCGCAAGCCCCGCGAGCGACAGCGCGAGCGCGAGCCAGATGCGGCGCCGCACGTGCTCGCGGCCGACCGTGCTCGCGTAGATCGCGACGAGGACAGGCCCGATGTACTGGATGAGGAGTGCGATGCCGACCGGAAGGCGGTTGATCGCGAGGAAGTAGAAGAGCTGCACGAAGGCGACCCCGACGACGCCGAAGAGCGCAAGGCGCGGGAGGTCACGCCGCTCGACCCGAAGCGACGACGGTGAGCGGGCGAGCGCAATGAGCGTGAGCGCGATGCATGCTCCGGCCGACCGAGCCTCGGTCAGACGGAGCGAGGAGAGGCCCGACGTGAGCGCAACCTTCGACACGGCGCCGTTCACTCCGAAGAGCGTGGCCGCGACGATGACCATGAAGTAGCCGACGACCGGCCGCCGGTCGCTCGGAAGCTTCCGGGGCGCAAATAGCGGCTCGGTCACGCGGGCACGCTAGCCTCCTGGTCAGACGGGGCGTAGCTCAGCCTGGTAGAGCACTCGCTTTGGGAGCGAGAAGTCGGCAGTTCGAGTCTGCCCGCCCCGACTAGGTGAGCGTCGCGGCGACGGCAGCCGCCACCTCGCGCGCGGCGATGCTTCCCTCACGGAGCTGCCCGCCGAGCGTCGGCATGAAGCCGACGAACCACAGGCCGGGCAACACGGGCTCGCCGTCGGTCTTCGCCGGCAATCCCCGCGGGCCGAGCACGTCGAGATGCCCGACGAGCGGCTCGAGGCCGGCTCGGAACCCCGTCGCAGCGATGATCGCATCCGGCGCGATCCGCGACCCGTCGGCGAGGACGACCTCGTTGCCCTCGAAGCGCTCGACCGCGGCGACGACCTCGACGCGCCCGCGGCGCACAGCGTCGACGATGCCGACGTCGAGGATGGGCGTCGTGCCCGTCGCGAGGAACGACGTCCGGATGCCGTGCTCGGGGCGCGGAAGCCCCTGTGCGGACAGATCGGGGATCGAGAGCTTCCGCTGCGCGATCGAGAATGGGTCGACCCAACCCGGCGGGAGCTTGCGGATCCCGATGCCGATCAACTGCGCGGGAATGCCCGCGGTCGCCCGGCGCACGATCTGCGGCGGCGTGCGGACCGATAGGCGGCTGCGCGAAGCTCCGCCGTCGGCGACGTCGGTGGCGATCTCCGCGCCGGAGTTGCCGGCGCCGACGACGACGACATCGCGACCGCGATACGGCGCCGGGTTCCGGTACTGCGTCGAGTGGATCAGCTCGCCGCCGAACGCGTCGCGGCCCGCCCAGTCGGGGATGAACGGCGCGCCGTTGTAGCCGGTCGCGACGATGACCGTGCCGGCCTCGATCGGCCCCGCCGACGTCGTGAGCACCCAGCCGGGATCGATCCGATCGACGCGCACCCCCGTGCGCACGTCGATTCCGTGCGTCGAGGCGTACTCGTGGAAGTACTCGATCAGGTCGTCGCGTCTCACCCAGCGCCCGTACTGCCGTGGAATGCGGAGCCCAGGCAATCCGGACAGGAGCCGCGGCGTGTGCAGCCGCAGCCGGTCGTATCGCTCGCGCCACGCCGCACCCGGCTCGGCGCCCGCTTCCAGGACGAGGGGCTCCAGGCCCTCACGGCGCAGAAGCGCGGCCGTGGCGAGGCCCGCCGAGCCGGCACCGATGACGACGAGTTCGCGATGCTCCACGGCTGGGTCATACCATCCTCGCCGCACCTTCTCCGGCCGAGCCGTCGTTGACGAGGCGATGACTCTCGTCCGCGCCGGCAAGCGGCTCCTCGCACACAACGGCACGATGCTCGCGTCCGCGCTCGCCTACGGTGCGTTCTTCGCGATCCCGTCCGTCCTGCTCGTCGTGGTCGGCGTCTTCACGCTCGTCGCGGGACCGGGGACGATCACGTCGCTCATGCAGCACTTCCAACACGTCATGCCGGCGCAGGCGACGTCGCTGCTCGGCTCGAGTCTCGAGCGTCTCGACGCGCATCCGGCGCAGGGCGTGCTCGCGACCGTCATCGGCTCCGTGCTCGCGCTGTGGTCGACGACCGGAGCGATGACGGGATACATGACCGCGATCAACCTCGCCTACGAGCAGAGCGACAGCCGTGGCTTCGTTCGCAGGCGCCTCGTGGCGCTGGCGATGGTCGCCGTCATCGGCGTCGCGTTCCTGCTCGTCGCGGTGCTGCTCATGTTCGGTCCCGCGGTCGAGCGGCTGATCGCCTCGCATGCCGGCGCGGCTTCCGGCGTCATCGGGTGGATGTGGTGGATCGCGCAATGGCCGATCCTGATCGTCGGACTCGTCGCCGCGTTCGAGACGCTTCTCTACCTCGGCCCTGACGTCCCGAGACGACCCTGGCGGCTGCAGTCGCCAGGCCCCCTCGTCTCTGCGGCAGTCTGGATCGCGGCGTCCGGAGCCTTCGCGCTCTACTCGAGCGCGTTCGGCTCGTACAACAAGACGTGGGGATCGTTGTCGGCTGTGATCGTGACCTTGACGTGGTTGTGGCTCACTGCGCTCGCGCTTCTGCTCGGTGCCGAGATCGACGCGCTCAGAGAGCTCTCGCAGCGCGAGCCGCTGCGCGTTCGGCCGTCTCCGAGCACCGTCGAGCCTCCGCAACGCGCTCGTCGTTCGGCCCAGCGGTCAGGTTGATCTCGACGAGCGTGACCGCGCCCCGCGCGACCCCCGCGGCGAGTGCCGCCACGGCGGTCGCGTCGGCGCGGAGCCCGGCGAGCGCCTCACCGGCGAGCTCGGCTGCGAGCTCGGCGGTGTCCGCGGCGATGCGCACGAGCTCGAGCGGCGGCTCCGCAGCGCGCGCATAAGCCTGGCCGATCTCCCAGTCGCGGCGATCCTCCGGAAGCGCGGCGGTTGTCTCCTGCGATTCGAGCGCGCGCGGATAGCGCAGAGCATTGACCCGCGCGGCGCCGGCGACCCGCAATCGCAGCACCTCGGCCTGCGCCGCCATCGCCCCCCGGTCGGACGCGCGGGCGACCGCGGCGAGCGCGCTGGTGGCGGCCGCCGCCGCCGCCGCAAGCGCGGTTGCCGCGATGGGCTCCGCGTCGGCGCGATCCGGGGACGCCATGGGAGGATTGTCCCACGACGCCCCCGGGTGCGGCGTCAGCCGGCGTCGATGCGCAGCCTGAGCGAGGCGAGAACGGAGGGAGTCGCCTCGAAGCCCGCTTCCCGGACGGCGGCCTCGAGATCCGCGACGAGCCGGGCCCGGAAGGCTGCGTCGGCCTCCGCGCGTGCGACGATCGACTCGATCGCGGCCCGGGCGAGCGGAAGCTCCTGCGCCGCCTCCACCCAGCCCCGTGGCGGGGGCGGAAGCAGGCGGAGCAGGTGCGCGATCCGCTCTTCGTCGTATCCGGTCATCTCGTTCTCATGACGGTGGCGCGGCTCAGGATCTTCCCTCCAGCTCTCCGCGAAGCTTCGTCAGGCAGCGGGAAATGCGGCTCGCGACCGTGCCGGCGGGAAGATCGAGCGCGTCCGCGATCGCCCGGTAGCTCTCGTCCCGGCAGAAGAAGCGGTCGAGAATCTCGCGGCACGGTTCGCCGACGGCATCGAGGCCGGCGCGGACGGCAATCGCCTCGTCGATCGCGCGCAGGGTCTCGTCCGCCTCCCCCGACTCGAGCGCGTCGTCCGGGGCAGGCGACTCGCGCCGGCCTGCGCGCAGGCGGTCGATGCAGAGGCGGCGCGTGAGCTGCGCGATCCACGGTCGGACGGCGTCGTCGCTGCGCAAGCTGTCGAGGTTGACGTAGACGCGCGCGAAGACGTCCTGGAACACGTCCTCGGCGTCGTGTGGGCTCAGGCGGAACGCCTGCGCGCAGATGGCGTACACGTAGCGCGAGAACCGTTCGACGAGCTCGTTCCAGGCCTCGGGGTCGCCGGCGCGGCAGCGGGCGACGACTTGGGCGTCGGTCGATGTCGCCACGCGGCGAGCCTACTAGGATCGGCGGGAGTGTCCGTTCTCGCGCACGAGTCGAACGAGGAGCTGCCGGCCTGGAGCCTGCCCGCCGACGCGGGCGCCTCCATCCGCCGCGCGACCGCCTGGACGGCACCGGTGACGCGCGAGTGGGCGTGGGGCGGCTCGAGGGGGAAGGGCGTGCGCGTGTGCGTGCTCGACAGCGGGATCGAGCACAGCCACCCGCTCGTCGGTCGAGTCGACCGGTCGGTCGCGATCGTTCGCGAAGACGGCTGTGTGATCGTTCGCGAGAACGACGAGGAGGGCGACCTGTGCGGCCACGGCACCGCGTGCGCGGGAATCGTCCGGTCACTCGCGCCCGACTGCGAGCTCGTGAGCGTCCGCGTGCTCGGCGCCGGCTACACGGGTAGCGCCAAGGTGATGCTGCGTGGGCTCGAGTGGGCGATCGAGCAGGGCTTCGACGTCGTGAACATGAGCCTCTCGACGACGAAGCGCGACCACGTCGACCGGTTGCACGAGCTCGCCGACTCTGCGTACTTCAAGCGCACCATGCTCGTCGCGTCTGCGCACAACATGCCGGTGGAGAGCTTCCCGTGGCGGTTCGCGAGCGTCATCTCCGTCGGCAGCCACGAAGAGGCGGATCCGTTCACGTTCTACTCGAACCCGTCGCCGCCCGTGGAGTTCTTCGCGCGCGGGCTCGAGATCGACGTGGCATGGCTCGGCGGCGGCACGCTCCGCTCGACCGGCAACAGCTTCGCGACGCCGCACATCGCCGGCCTGTGCGCCCTCATCCTGGGCAAGCACCCGGATCTGACGCCGTACGAGCTGAAGAGCGTGCTGCACCTGACCGCGTCGAACGTCGGCCATGAGTGAGCTCGAGGCGGCCGTCGCGGCCGGTGTCCTCGGCGCCGACGAAGGCCACCGCGCGCTCCTGCAGTCGACGACGGAGGTCGCGCGCGCGATCTTCAAGGCGAAGGCGTCGTCGATCTTCCTGCTCGACAGCGAGACCGACGAGCTCGTGTTCGAGGCGGTCGCGGGCGAGGGCGCGCAGACGCTTGTCGGCCAGCGCTTCCCGTCGAGCACGGGCGTCGCCGGGTGGGTGCTCGTAACCCGGCAGCCGCTCGTCGTCGACGACCTCACCGCGGATACGCGCTTCTCGCAGGAAGCGGCGGAGTCGACGGGATACGTGCCGAAGGCGCTGATGGCCGTGCCGCTGCTCGCCGAGGACAGGGCGCTCGGCGTGCTCGAGGTCCTCGATCGCGCGAGCGAGCAGCCGTTCTCGCTCGCGGACATGAGCCTGCTCGGACTGTTCGCGAATCAGGCCGCCGTCGCCCTCGACCTGCTGCTGCGTGCACGGCGCGCGCGGGCCACGCTCGCGGGCGAAGGGGAGCTTGGTGCGCTCGCGCGCGTGGCGGCGCGCATCGAGAACGCAGGCGAGGAGGCGCGCGCCGCGGGGCTCGACCTGCTCCGCGCGCTCGAGTTGCTTCTGCAGCCCGAGTAGGTCCACGAAGAAGCCCGGTCGTCCCGGGCTTCCTCAGTCGCACGTGAAGAGCGAGCTATTCGACGCGGCGCGTGTGCGCCTCGACCTCGTCGTCGTCGCCGTCGTCGCCGGGCTCCTGGTTGGCCTCGACGCGACGTCCATGCAGCTCCACCTCGTCGGAGTCGTCGTCTTGCGCCTCGACCCTCCGGCCCTCGTCTTCGGACATCGGATCCCTCCTTGTCGGAAGCCTGCGCGCTCGCGCGCTGTCCCCCTCTAGACGGTCGTGCGGGCGGCAATCTTCCCACTCCGCCTTCAAAAACACAACGCGGCCTGCGATCCTGGCCCGATGGGCAGGGTCCGGGAGTCGCTGCGCGCCTTCTCCACGTCCTTCTCGAATCCGCAGCTCCGGCGGCTGCAGCTCGCGGGAATCGGTTCGACGCTCGGAAGCTGGGCGTACGGCGTCGCCTTGTCCGTGTATGCGTACCACGCCGGCGGTGCGCGCGCCGTCGGACTGCTGCTGTTCGCGCGTTGGGGGCTGGCGGCGGCGCTCGCCCCATGGCTCGCGCTGCTCGCCGACCGCGGCTCTCGGCGGCGCGTGATGCTCCTGTCGAACCTGTCGCGTGTCGCGCTCGTTGCGGGCATGGCGGCGCTCGTTGCAGCGGACGGGCCGGCGCTCGCGGTGTATGCGCTCGCCGTCGCGGCGTCGATGGTGGCGACTGCATTCCAGCCGGCGCAGGCTGCGCTCCTTCCCGCTCTCGCGTCGACGTCGGAGGAACTGACCTCCGCCAATGTGGCCATGAGCACGATCGGGAGCGTGGGCACGCTCGCAGGCCCAGCGCTGGGCGGCGTGCTGCTGGCCGCGACCGGCCCGTCGACCGTGTTCGCGGTCACCGCCGCGACGGTCGCCTGGTCGGCGGCGTGCGTATTCGGGCTCCCGGCCGACAGGCGGCCTGCGGCGGGCGAGGCCGAGCCGCTCGTGCCGGCGCTCCTCGGCGGTTTCCGCGCGATCCGCTCGCAGCCCGCGCTCCGCGTCGTCGTCGCGCTGACGGGCGCCCAGCAGGTCGTGATCGGCATCTTCGAGGTGCTGCTCGTCGTCTTCGCCCTGCAGTTGCTGAATGCCGGCAACAGCGGCGTCGGCTGGCTCAACGCCGCGTTCGGCATGGGCGGCGTCGTCGGCGGCCTCGCGGTCGCGGGGCTCGCCGGCCGGAAACGGCTCGCGGCCGACCTCGGCATCGGCGTGCTCCTCTGGGGCGTGCCGATGGCGCTCGTGGCGGCGTGGACGAGCCTCGGCTTCGCGCTCGTGCTGTTCGCCGTCGTCGGCGTGGGGAACACGCTCTCGGAGGTCGCGGGCATGACGCTCCTGCAGCGGAGCGCGCCTGATGACGTGCTCGGCCGCGTGTTCGGCGTTCTCGAGAGCCTCATCCTCGCGTCGCTCGCCGTCGGCGCCGCGGTCGCCCCCGCGCTCGTCTCCGCGGTCGGGATACGCGCATCGTTCGTCGTCGCAGGCCTCGTGCTGCCGGCCTGCGTGCTGCTGCTCGCACCGAGGTTGCGCGCGATCGATGCGGCCTCGGACGTCCCCGGCCAGGCCCTCGACCTGATGCGCGGTGTTCCGTTTCTCGACGTCCTGCCTGCGCCGGTGCTCGAACGGCTCGCGGCTGCCGCGGTGGCGGTCGCGCTCCCGGGAGGGGCGACGCTCTTCTCGCGCGGCGAGCGCGGTGACCGCTTCTACGTCATCGCGTCCGGCCGCGTCGCGGTGGAGGCCGACGGCGGGGCGCGCGCGCTCGGTCCCGGGGACTTCTTCGGTGAGATCGCGCTCCTGCGCGACGTGCCCCGCACCGCGACCGTGCGCGCCCTCGACGACGTCGGGCTGTACGCGCTCGAGCGCGACGACTTCATCGCGACGGTGACAGGGCACGCCCCCAGTCGCGATTCCGCAGAGCATGTCGTCGCGCAGCGGCTGCCGGCCGGCGTCGCGCTCTGATCAGTCGAGTCACTCGGGACGGTCGAAGCCGCCGTACTCCCGGATGGAGGGTCCACCCGGACGGATATGAGAGCGGGCGAAGGGAGTCGGACCCTCGTACCCAGGGTGGAAACCTGGTGCTCTACCGTTGAGCTACGCCCGCTAGGGACGACTAGCGTAGCGCCATGTATTTCTCTGCGGAGGCCGTCGTCCTCGTCCCGCTGCTCGCGCTCGCGTGCTTCGCGCTCCGCGCGCGGCCGCTTCCGGCCGCCGCCGGTCTCGCGCTGATCTTCGCCGCGTTCGCGACGAAGCTGCAGCCGTTTGCGATCCACACGTTCCTGTGGGCGCACCTGCTGCAGAACGTCGCCCTCGCCGAGTGGGCGCCGGCGCTGCTCGTGCTCGCGCTGCCGCGCGCCGTCGTCGAGCGCGCGCAGCGTTTCCCGCTCTTCCAACCTTTCGTCGCACTGCCGCTGTGGCTCGCTACGTACTACGTGTGGCATCTGCCCTGGATCTACGACGTCGCGCTGCGCCATCCACACTCGCTGCTGCATGTCGAGCATCTGATGTATCTCATCGCCGGCATCTGCCTGTGGTGGCCGGTCGTGCACGGGCGCATCTCCTCCGGCGCGAAGGCGGCGTATCTCTTCGCCGCATTCGTCCTCGCGTCGCCGCTCGGCCTCGTGCTCGCGCTCTTCCCCCGCCCGATCTATTCGTTCTACGCACACGCGCCCCGCACGTGGGGCCCGTCGCCCGAATCCGACCAGCAAATCGCCGGCGTGACAATGGCCGCCGAGGAAGCGCTCGTGTTCTTCGTAGTGTTCACGCACTACCTGCTCCGGTTCCTCCGCGAGGAGCAGGGCGGGACGGACTACTCGAGGCTGATGGTGTCCGCCAGCCGCTTGGGCGCGGCGAGCAGCCACGAGTCGGTGAGGAACTCGCGCGCGTCGTCGAGCGAGGCGTCGAGCCGGAGCAACACATAGCCCCAGCCGTGGTAATGCGGCGTCTCGAACAGGATCTCCGGACGGGCCTCGAGGAGGAGCGGCTTCTCGTCCAGGTCGCAGCGGAGGACGACGGCGTCGGGATTCGTGCGCATCGCCGCGACGAACTTGCCGCGCACCTTCAGCGCAGGCCGGCCGTAGGAGGTGGACTCCTCCGTCTCCGGCAGTTCGCGCGCCAACTCGACGAGGTCATCCCACGTCAGCACGGCGTTGAGCCTACCCTTCGCGTGTGGAAGAGACTCCCAAGGAGCGGCACAACCGCGAGCTGATCGAGCTCCTCAACGAGTTGCGCGTCGCGCTGCCCGGCGTGCAGGTGCTGTTCGCGTTCCTCCTTGCGGTTCCGTTCAGCAGCGGGTATCGCAAGATCACCCATTTCGAAAAGGTCTCGTTCTTCGTGTCCCTGTGCGCGACGGCCGTCTCCTCGGCACTGTTGGTCGCGACCCCTTCGCTGCACCGGCTCCGGTTCCGGGCCGACGACAAGGAGAGGATCATCGTGTACGGCAACCGGTTCGCGATCGTCGGGTTCCTCGCGCTCGCGATCGCGATGATCGCCGCGCTCCTGACGGTTACGTCCGTCCTGTTCGGCAGGAAGATCGGAGTTGCGACCGCCGTGAGCTTCGCGGTCGTCGTGGCTGCGCTCTGGTACGGCCCCGCCCTCAGGACGAAGCTGCAGGAGGTCAGGCGAGCTCGACGCGCTGGATGACGACGTCGTCGCGCGGGCGGTCGCGTGCATCAGTCTCGAGCGCCGAGATCGCGTCGACGACGTCCATGCCGTCGGTGACGCGGCCGAACACTGTGTGCTTGCCGTCCAGCCAGGGACACGCATCGGCGGTGACGATGAAGAACTGGCTGCCGTTCGTGTTCGGCCCCGCGTTCGCCATCGCGAGGGCGCCGCGCGCGACCGGATGGTCGTTGAACTCGTCCTCGAACGTGTAGCCGGGGCCGCCGGAGCCGGTGCCCGTCGGGTCGCCGCCCTGGACCATGAAGTCCGGGATGACGCGGTGGAAGATGACGCCGTCGTAGAAGCCCTTGCGCGCGAGCGCCACGAAGTTGTCGACCGTCTTCGGCGCATCGCCGTCGAAGAGCTCGACGGCGATCGCTCCCTGATTCGTCTGCAGCGTCGCGGCGCTCACGTCGGCAGCGTATCCGCGAGCGGCTCGATCGCGTGGGCGGTGGGCGCAAGCTCCCCGCTCTCCAGGCCGTCGACGACGCGGCGGAGCAGCACGAGCGCCTCGTCCACCTGCGCAGGCTCGAGGATCGTGGTCACCGCAGCCAAATGCTCGCCGTTGCCCGACAGCTCCAACGTGACGGTCTCCAGGTCCTTCGGCGTGATGTAGCCGTCTTCGGGCAGCCCGACGCGCACGTGGACGACCCGCCCGTCCGGCAGGGTCGCGTCGCGCTCGAGTGGTCCTGCTCGGAGCGTCACGCCGCCATTCTTCCCGACGGTAGGACCTCCGGGTCGCGAGAAGGGGCCGAACGGCCCATGGACGCCGTCCGAGGCCGACGCGACTCTGGCGGCAATGCGTCGGGGGATCGTCATCGTCGTCGTCGCTCTCGCCGCCGCTGCGGCAGCGCTGCCCGCGTCGGCTGCAGACAGCCGGCGAACGGTGGCACTGTCATCGCTCGAGCAGGGCGTCCTCACCGGCATCAACGCGTTCCGGTCAGCGCACCATCTCGCTCCGCTTCGTCTCTCGGCGTCGCTCAGCGCCGCCGCTCGTAGCCACTCGGTGCAGATGGAGACCGACGGGTACTTCGAGCACAACTCGGTCGACGGAACGGCGTTCTGGAAGCGCATCCAAGGCTTCTATCCCTCGAACCGCTTCGGCTTCTGGTCGGTCGGCGAGAATCTCCTCTGGTCGTCGCCGGGCGTCGATGCGCGGAAGGCACTGACGATGTGGGAGGGGAGCCCCGAGCATCGCAAGAACATGCTCGATCCGCAGTGGCGCGAGATCGGCGTGTCGGCGGTGCACAGCCTGCGCGCGCCGGGCGTCTATCACGGTCTGGCGGTCACGATCGTCACGACCGACTTCGGCGTCCGCAAGTAGCGGGTTGAAGCGCGCGTCAGCGAGATCGCAGGGGAGCTGCGCCTGCTTCCTCGGCCCTGGCGGACTTTCTCACGCGCGCGACGATGAACTCCGGAGACACCTCGTGCAACGAGACGAGTTCGGACACGACATCGTCGAGGTGATCCCAGCACGTCTCGACCCTCGCACCGAGTGCTTCCTGCAAGGCGCTCAGCCCATGAGCCGCAGCTGCCGCTCCTTCATCGGATTGGTCCGCCATGCCGCGTCGCGAGCCTAACTCCGAAGTGGGTTACCTGCAACGCCGCGCGGCCTGATTTTCACGCTCCCAGCAGCAATAACCGCAGGTCGTCTCGGCAGCAGCTTCGTGACGCGCCCGGGAGGATTCGAACCTCCGACCCGCGGATTAGAAGTCCGCCGCTCTGTCCACTGAGCTACGGGCGCCTCCCGCAGAGGGTACAGCTGCCTTCGAACGTGTTCGGGCAAGGACCTGCACGTGCGCGAGGCGGTACCCTGTAGCCGCTTCGCGGTGGCGGTAGCTCAGTTGGTAGAGCCCCGGGTTGTGGTCCCGGTGGTCGCGGGTTCGAATCCCGTCCGCCACCCTCGTGAACCCGCGCCTCGGACCTTGGCGGCAGGCGGCATCACGTTTCCGCCGTCGGCCGCTCGGGGGCGCCGCGCTCGTACTGCTCATGGTGTTCGCGATAGCGGGCGCGCTCGCCGGGGTGCTCGCGCCGTACTACCCCGGCCAGGAGTTCGTCCAGCTCATCTCGCATCCGCAGCCGCCCCTGACGCCGCACCACTTCCTCGGAACGGATCCGCTCGGCCGGGACTTCCTCACGCAGCTCGTCTACGGAATCCGTGAGACCTCGCTGTCGGCGCTTGTCTGCGCCGGCGGCTCGACGATCATCGGTGTCATCGTCGGCGCCCTCGCCGGCTTCTACGGTGGCTGGTTCGACGAGGTCGTGGGCTTCGCGACGCGTGTGGTCGTCGCCGTCCCCGCTATCGCGGTGCTCATCGTGCTCGCGGTCTGGTCGACGCTGCCGCTGACGCCGCTGACGGACGGTCTCTGGCTGATGGCGCTGTTGTGGACGGCCGTCGCGCGCGTCACGCGCGCGACGGTTGAATCGCTGCGCGTCAGGGAGTACGTCGAGGCGGCCGAGGCGTCGGGCGCGTCGGGACTCCGCGTTCTGGTACGACACGTCCTCCCGAACGCCACCGGCCCGATCATCGTCGCGGCCACGTCGATCGTCGGCCAGTCGATTGTGATCATCGCCACCGTCGACTATCTCGGGTACGGCTACAACCAGCCGGAGCGGCCGACGCTCGGCGGCCTTCTCGCCGACGCCTCCAACGCGACCTCGGCGGCCGGCGCGCCGTCGATCGCATCCGTGTGGTGGCTGTACGTCATCCCCGCCGTGCTGCTCGTGCTCGTCCTGCTTGCAGTCGCGTTCGCGGGCGACGCCCTCGACGACGCGCTGAACCCGACTACGACCTAGAGACGCGCGGGTCGAGGAGGCTGACGAGTAGATCGCCGGCCAGCGTGAACCCGCAGACGACGACGGCGCTCAAGACGACGATCGCAGTCAGCTCGAACGGATCCGCGTGCCCGAGCGCGCCGAGGAAGACCGAGGCGAGACCGCCGGCGCCGAAGACCCAGTCGGCGGCGAGCGACGCGCCGACGATCCCACCGATCTCGAGCGAGAGCAGCGCGGTGACCGGCACGAGCGAGTTGCGCAGCGCATGGCGGATGAGGACACGCCGCTCGCTGAGGCCCTTCGCGCGCGCGACGGTCGCGTACGGGCGACCGAGCTCGGCGACCATCGAGGAGCGGACGTAGCGCGAGTAGATGCCGACGAGGCCGAGCGCGAGCACCGCTGCCGGCAGGAACAGGTGCCGGAACCAGTCGACCGGCCCGCCGGTCGGCGGCCCGAGGAGGAACCACCCGGCATTCGCCGTCAGGGTGAAGTGGCCGTGGCTGAAGACGGCCTTGGGGTTCGGCGCGATCGCGCGACGAAGCAGGTCGGCGAGCAGGAAGGTCGGGACGGCCGCGCCGAGGTACGCGAGCGCACGCGTGCCGAGGTCGGCGCGAAAGCGTCGACGCTGGGCCGCGAAGACGCCGACGGCGGCGCTCCCGAGCGCCACGAAGACGAGGGCGAGCGCGATGAGCACCGCGCTGATAGCCGTCGCGCGCAACAGCTCGGGGCCGATCGGCGTTCCGGGCGCGAGCAGCTTCGGCGGCGAGCCGCCGACCTGCGTCGACACCGTCGTCCCGAAGCCGTGATGCAATAGGCCTGAAGCCCAGCGCCAGTACCGCCAGAGGATCGGGTCGGTGAGGTGGTAGGCGGCCCGCACGACCGCCTGCTCTCGCGGCTTGAAGGCGAGCGGATAGCTCGGATCGAGCGAGAGCCCGAAGCCGACGAAGGCCGCGAACGAGACTGCGACCACGACCGAGACGGTGAGCACGAGCTGCCGCAGCGCATACGTCGCCACGACGACGGACTCTAGTAGGGTGCCGGGTCGTGGCCGACGCTCTGGGCCAGCTGAAGGCGCGCCTCACCGACCTGCATGGTCTTCAGGATGTCGCCTACCTCCTCGTCTGGGACCAGCGGACCACGATGCCGCCGGCCGGGATCGGCCAGCGCGCGCAGCACATCGCACTCATGCAGCGGCTCGCGCACGAGAAGCTGAGAGATCCCGAGGTCGGCCGTCTGCTCGACGAGATCGCCGTCGCCTCGTTCGACCCCGATTCGGACGACGGAGGCCTGCTCCGCCTCGCGCGGCGGATGCACGACAAGGCCGTCCGTGTCCCGATCGAGCTCCGCGGCGAGATGGCGGTCGCCTCGGCGGAGGCAACGCCGGTGTGGGAGAAGGCGAAGGAGACTTCGGACTTCGAGCTCTTCCTCGGCCCGCTCGAGCGAAACGTCGAGCTGCGCCGACGCTACGTCGAGTGCTTCGGGCCGCAGGACGAGCCGTACGACGTCCTTCTCGACGACTACGAGCCGGAGATGGCCACCGCAGAGGTCACGCGCATCTTCGACGAGATCAAGGCCGAGCTCGTGCCGCTGATCGCCGACCTCCGCGACCGGGAGGTCGACGACTCGTTCCTCTTCGGCCACTTCCCGCTCGACCGGCAGGTCGCGCTCGACCACGAGGTGGTCGATCTCTTCGGGCACCGTCCCCAGACCTGGCGCATCGATCCGACCGAGCACCCGTTCGCGGCCGGCGCCGGCATCGACGACATACGCATCACGACGCACTACTACGAGGACAGCCTCAAGTCGTTGTTCTCCACGATGCACGAGTACGGGCACGGGCTGTACGAGCATCAGATTCCTCGCCGCATCGCGAACCTGCCGATCGGGACGGGCGCCTCGCTCGGCCTGCACGAGTCGCAGAGCCGCCTGTGGGAGAACCTCGTCGGCCGGAGCATGCCGTTCTGGCGGTTCTTCTATCCGCGCCTCCAGGAGGTGTTCCCGGAGCAGTTCCGCGGCGTCGAGCTCGAGCGCTTCTACGCGGCCGTCAACGGCGTCCGCCCATCGCTCATCCGCGTCCGCGCGGACGAGGTCACGTACGGCATGCATGTCATCCTCCGCTTCGAGCTCGAGCAGGACATCGTCAACGGCCGCATCGAGCTGCGCGACCTCCCGCAGCACTGGGCGCAGAAGATGGACGAGTACCTCGGCGTCGACGTGCCCGACGATGCAAACGGCGTCCTCCAGGACATGCACTGGGCCGCCGGCCTCATCGGCTACTTCTCGACATACCTGCTCGGCACCGTGATGTCCGTGCAGATCTGGGAAAAGATCGGGGAGGACATCCCCGATCTCGACGACCGGATCGAGCGCGGCGACTTCACGGCGCTCCGCGAATGGCTCGGGGACAACGTGCACGCGTACGGCCGCAAGTTCACGCCGCAGGAGACGCTGCGACGGGCGACGGGCTCGACGATCGACCCCAAGCCGTACCTCGCCTACCTGAAGCGCAAGTACGGCGCGCCCGTCGCCGCCTGAAGGCCCAGTTACGCTTCCCGTCCGGCCCCGTAGCTCAGCGGATAGAGCGGCAGCCTTCGAAGCTGCGCGCGGAGGTTCGATTCCTCCCGGGGCCATCGCCAGCCGGCCAGCCGGCCGGAGTCCGCTCTCGAAGCCGTGCGAGGGCTGACATGGCGGCCGGCACTCGAGGCTCGTCGGATGGCGGCGTCTTGCAAATCCCGGGTCGCCGTTGCTACTGCGGCGGCGCGACGATCTCGATCGTCACCGACGCCGGGACCGGCCTGTGTCGAAGCCGGCGGTTGACAACGCCGTAGCTGTGGATGAGCCGGTAGAACAGTCCGTACTTGCGCTCCAGGAGTCGCTCGACGAGCCCCGTGTCCGCCACGATCCGAGCCTCGACGGGCACGTTCTCGTCCACAGCGCGGCCAACTCATGGAAGGTCGAGCGGATCCGCCGCGACGGTCAGGTCCCGTCACGCCGTGCACCGGGACGGGGAAGCTGCGCGGAGAGCCGGTCGACGCCGCAACCGGGAGCGCTTGTGGGTCAAGCTCGCCGAGCGGCGAGGGCGGACATGCGGAGCGCGCGCGCGGGGGAAGACACGATCACCGGCCGCTGAGGTTTGGGCAAGGGCGCGACGTCGTTGCCGGTAGCTACGGGCGCAGGATCGGGACTCACTCCACACCAGTGCCAGAGGGCAGGCGCGTCGGCCGGAATGTACTTCGGCTCTCTGGCTGGCTTCGTGCCGATCCGGTCGGCAAGCAGTTGGGCTCCGGTAATCCAGTTCATCCGCCTACACAGCATCATCTTCGGCCGGTCGCGCGATGCATCAGCCGCCTGAACAGTCCTTTCCTCCCGGGACGGCTTGCCCCCTTCGAGGGATCCGGCGCTCGGCACCAGGCCCGCCGTGACGCGAAGGCCGGGCTTGCGGCCGAGGGGTCGATTGCCGCTCACGTGACCTCCGACGGGAGGTAGGTTCCCCACGTGCTCGAGCTGACCCCCGACGAGCTCCTTTCGACGACCCGCGCCGTCCGGAAGCGCCTCGACCTGACGCGGCCGGTCGAGCGGGAGGTGATCGAGGAGTGCCTGCGACTCGCGCAGCAGGCGCCCACGGCGAGCTACTCGCAGAACTGGCACTTCGTCGTCGTCACCGACCCGGAGAAGCGCGCCGCTCTCGGCGAGCTCTGGCGCGAGGTCGCGTTCCCGTACCTCCAGCGCGGCGGCGGCCCGCGCGAGGGGCAGATGGCCCGCATCGGCGACGCCGTCGTCCATCTCGCCGACCACATCCACGAGGTGCCCGTCCACGTGATCCCCTGCGTCGTCGGCCGGTACGAGGGGAAGTCAAACCCCCTCGTCGCGTCGATGTTCGGGTCGATCATCCCGGCGTCGTGGTCGTTCATGCTCGCCGCCCGCGCGCGCGGCCTCGGCACGGTCTGGACGACGTTCCACCTCATGCACGAGCGGGCGGCCGCCGACATCCTGGGCATTCCGTACGACGAGGTGACGCAGGTCGCGCTCATCCCGCTCGCGTACACGATCGGCACGGACTTCAAGCCGGGCAAGCGCAAGCCGCTCGACTCGATGGTCCACTGGGATTCTTGGTGAACGTGCTGCGCACTTTCACCGGTTAGCGGCTACGAGTCTCGTTCCAGGTCTTGTTCTGCGCGCACGCGGCGGTGGCTGTGCCATCTCCGCGTGCGGGGCGGAGGCTTTGGCGAACTGTCTACGGCTGCAGGTACTTGCCGAACCAGTCGAGGACGATCTCGAAGCGCTCCACGCGGTGGATCGGGGAGCCGCTGCGCGTGAGCTCGTGGCTCTCGGCCGGGAAGCGCACGATCTCGACGTCCTTGCCGAGCAGGCGCAGCAGTGAGAAGAGATGCTCGCCCTGCTCGACCGGACAGCGCAGGTCGTTCTCCGAGTGGAGGATCAGCAGCGGCGTCTCGATGTCCTTCGCGTACGTCGACGGTGACTTCTCGAGGTGCGCCTCGACGTTGTCCCACATCGGTCCGCCGAACTGCCGCTCGAACACCCAGAACAGGTCGCTCGACCCGAACATGCTCACGAGGTTGTTGACACTCCGCTCCGTTATCGCCGCCCTGAAGCGATTCGTGTGCCCGACGATCCACGAGGTCATGAAGCCGCCGTACGAGCCGCCGATCACGCCCATGCGGTCGCCGTCGAGGAAGTCGAACGTCTCGAGCGCGGTGTCGACGACGGCCATGACGTCCTCGTAGTCGACGCTGCCCCAGCCCGGCCCGGCGTCGCCGACCGGCCCGCGGATCGCGCGAGCCCAGGCTTCCGAGTGGCCCGATCCGCCGCGCGGGTTCGAGAACAGGACGACATGGCCGCCGGCGGCCATTACCTGCACCTCGTCGAAGAAGCCGGTGCCGTACTGCGCGAACGGGCCGCCGTGGATCGTGAGGATGACCGGGTACCGCTTGGACGGATCGAAGTCCGGAGGGCGGACGATCCAGGCGTCGACCTCGGTGCCGTCCTGCGACACCGCGGTGAAGCGCTCGGGCTCGCTCAGCGTGCGCCTCTCGACGAAGTCCTTTCCGACGTGCGTGAGCTGCGTCCCATCGCCGTTGTAGAGCTCGCGCATCGTCGTGTGGGTGCTGCCGACGTAGACGAGCACGTCTGCGGCGACGTCGAAGCCGCTGATCACCTGCTCCCCGCCGACGAGCAGCTCCGGTTTGCCCGCACCGTCGGCCGCGACGGAGTAGAGGTGGACGTTGCCGCCGTCCTCGACCGCGAACACGATGCGCTCCCCGTTCCAGACCGGGCCGCGGATCGGCGGATACGGCCCGCACTGCCGGTCGAGTGACGCGGTGAGGACCGTTGCCGGCGCGCCGGGCTTCTCCGCCACTGCGATCTGCGTGTGGTGCGGATCGGTGCCGTCCTCGATCGTCCACTCGTGCGCAAGGCGCCCGTCGGGCGAGAGGGCCGGCCAGCCGAACGCGCCGTCGCCCCCGGTCAGCTGGTCTGGCTCGCCGCCGTCGGCGTCGACGGAATAGAGCCGTGAGATCAGCTCGACGTCCCAGTCCGGCGTGCGCAGCGCTGCGAAGACGATGCGTTTCCCGTCCGACGACCACGCCGGCGTATCGTCCTCGAAGTCGCCGCCCGTGAGCTGTCGCACGTTGCCGTCGAGGTCGACGATCCAGAGGTGCTTCCGCCGGTCGCCCGTCCAGCCGACGCTGTCGAGCTTGTGGAAGACGCGCCGGAACCGGCGCGGTCTGCGCTTGCGGTCGTCCTCCTCGTCGTACGCCTCGTCACGGTCGCGTGCGGTGAAGACGATGCGCGAGGAATCCGGCGACCACTCCGCGCTTTCCACGCTCTCCTTCAGATCGGTGAGCTTGCGTGCTTCGCCTCCCTCGGCGGGGATGACGTAGAGGTTCGCCGGTGTCTTGTCCTCGCCGCGGTTCGACGCGAACGACAGCCACCTGCCGTCGGGCGACCAGCGCGGCATGCCGTCGCGCCGTTCGCCGGACGTGAACTGTCGCTGCTCGTCGGAGCCGTCGACGGGCGCGACCCAGATCGCGCCGCGGTACTCGTTCTTGTCCTTGTCGAGCGACCAGACCTGGTACGCGACCCGTGTCCGATCGGGAGAGAGGCGAGGATCGGCGACGCCGGTGAGCTCGTAAACGTCCTCGGGTCTCATCCCGGCCACGGGCGGGGACTATAGATCGGACCACGTTGGCATGAGACGATTGGCGCGTGGCTACGGTCGAATCGGTCGAGCGGCGGATCTGGAACGTCGAGGGCTTCCTCGTCGCGATCCGTCACCTCGACGGCCGGAACGTCCGCGGAGACCGGACGCACATGCCGACGTACCCGTACCGCCGTGCGATGCCCGACGCGGCGAGCGTCACGGCGTGGCGGGAGGGGCGCTTCCGGCTCCGCTATCCCGGCTTCGAGGTGGACGTGCTCCATCGTGACGGGACGCCCGTCCACGGCGGGACGCTGATGGGCACGGTTCGTGCCGAGTACCGTTAGACGCGCGTAAGCGGGCGTGGCGGAATTGGTAAACGCGATGGCCTTAGGAGCCATTGAGCGAAAGCTCTTGGGGGTTCGAGTCCCTCCGCCCGCATTCACGCATGGTGATGCGCGTGCTCGGGGTGGTGGTGGTGTGCGTGCTCGTCCATCGGCGTGTCCATCATCTTCAGCATCGACCAGCCGCCGCCGCGGCGGAAGTACCGCCACACGAGCGTGCCGGCGACGAGCAGGAAGACGATGTTCAGGAACGTCGTGTAGTTCCACGTCACCGACGCCGTCACGACCTTCGCATTGCGCTCGGTCGGCACGATGCCGAGCGCCTGGAAGAGGAGCTCGACGACGAGGCCGGCTCCCGCCATCGACGCGTAGAAGGTGACGAGGATGAATGCGGCCATGCGCTTGCCGTAGTAGCGCCGGTAGATGTCGAGGATGGGGAGGATGAGCAGGTCGGCGAACACGAACGCGATGACGCCGCCGAAGCTGATGCCGCCGTTCCACAGGACGGCCGCGAGCGGCACGTTCCCGATGGAGCAGACGAAGCTCAGCATTGCGACCGCCGGCCCGATCAACGGCCCCCACACCTTCGACAGCGCCCCGTGGTGCTCGAGGAAGAGTCCGCGCCAGAACGAGTCGGGCACCCAGGCGGCCAGCGCTCCGGCGATGAGCAGCCCGCCGAAGACGTCGCGCCAGACGGCCGCCCAGTCCATGACGAAGTAATCCGCGGTCGACGTGAATCCCTCCGGCGACAGCACACGCTTCCCCGGGCCGATGGACATATCCATCTCCGCGTGCCCCTCCATCGACCCGAGCCGGCCCTTGTCGGCTTCAGCGCGGGCTTCCTCGACGAGACGCGGTCGCAGGAACGCGCGGAAGAGCACCGCCACGAGCACGATCATCAGCGGGCCGCCGACGAACTCGCCTGCGACGAACTGCCATCCGAGCAGCAGCCCCATGACGATGCCGAGCTCGATCACGAGGTTCGTCGACGCGATCTCGAACGCCATCGCCGCGGTGAAGTTCGCTCCTTTGCGGAAGAGCGAGCGCGCGAGGGCCACCGACGCGTAGGAGCACGACGACGACGCGGCGCCAAGGCCGGCTGCGACGGTGAGTGTGCGCGGCGAGGCGTCCGGCAGCAGCTTGCGCATCTCTCGTTTCGAGACCACCGCCTGCACGGCGGCGGAGAGCGCGAAGCCGAGGACGAGCGCCCAGAGGATCGTCCACGTCATGCCGAAGGCGAAGCTCAGCGCTCGCCACAGCTCGTGGAGGACGTGCGTCAACGTCCTGACGTGTAGCGCGCGCGCCACGCGACCGCGCCGAACATCGCGACCCAGATGAGGGACACGACGGCAACGAGGAGCCAGGACAGCGCGGTCATCGTGGCGTGGGATTCGTCGTGAGCCGCTCGATTCCCTCCGCAGCGCGGGCCAGGCTGGTGTCGTCGAGCAGATACGGCGTCGCGTTCGGGATCGTGTGCTCCGGCGCGTCGAGGTCGTCCGACCCCTCGGCCGCGTTCAGCGCGTAGCGGATCGGGATCTCGTGGCAGACGACGAGCGTCACCGGTTCGGTGCGATCGAGCAGTCGGCGGAACGCGCGGGCGTACCGCCGAGCGGCGTCGTCGAGGCTCTCTCCGCCGGGAAACGGGTCAGCGCGCGTGTGCGCGCGCTTCCACGCGCGGTAATTCTCGAGCGGCTCGCCCTCGAGCTCTCCGATTCGGACGTCGTCGAGCTCGGGCTCCTCGAGGAAGGGAACCGACCGGCCCTTGAGGATGAGCTCCGCCGTTTCCCGCGTCCGCTGGAAGCGCGTATGGACGCAGAGGTCGATCCGCAGGGCGACGAGCTGGTGCCCGAGCCGGGCAGCCTCGGCCTTCCCCTCCGCCGTGAGCGGCACCGGGACGGCCGGATCGCCGTTCACACGGCCCTCCTCGTTGAGCGTGGAATGGGCGTGCCGGGTGAGGATGAACAGCCGCAACTGGGGCGGCAGGCTACACCTCCTCTGCTTGAATGGCCGGGTGCAGACCCAGGTCGAGGAGCTGCCCGAGAACCGGGTCCGGATCACCGTTCAGGTGCCGTCCCACGACGTCCACCACGCAGTCGAGCATGCCGCCACCGACCTCGCGAAGAGTGCCAAGATCCCCGGCTTTCGCAAGGGCAAGGTGCCGCGTAACGTTCTCGTGCAGCGCGTCGGCCGCGAGCGGCTCATGACCGAGGCGGTCGAGAGCCACATCGGCGGCTGGTTCTGGAACGCCGCCGCGAAGTCGCGCGTCCGCCCGGTCGAGCAGCCGGAGTACGACTTCGAGCTCCCGGACTCGGACGACCAGGATTGGGAGTTCACCGCAACGGTGGCCGTGCAGGCGAAGCCGGAGGTCGCGGACTGGAAGACCCTCGAGGTCGGCGCATACGAGCCCGAGGTCCCGGATGAGCTCGTCGAGCGCGAGCTCGACGCCGTCCGCGGCACCGTCGCCGAGCTCGTCCCCGTGGAGGGGCGGCCCGTCGGCCCCGACGACACCGTCGTCGTCGACATGGTGTCGCCGCAGGGCGAGGCACGGCGCGACTACGTCGTCGAGCTCGGCCGCGGCTCCGTCGTCGACGAGATCGAGCAGGCCATCGTCGGCATGAGCGTCGGTGAGATGAAGCAGGTCGAGTTCGAGCTCGCCGACGGATCGAAGCAGGGGGTCTCGATCACGGTGAACGAGATCAAGGAGAAGGTGCTGCCGCCGCTCGACGACGAGCTGGCGCGCGCCGCGAGCGAGTTCGACACCTTCGCCGAGCTGCGCGCCGACGTCGAGTCGCGGCTGCGCGAGCAGATCGAGGAGGAGATCGAGACGCAATTCCGCTCCGACGTCGCCGACGCACTCGTCGAGGCGTCGAAGGTCGACGCGTCGGGACCGCTCGTCGAGGCGCGTACGCGAGAACTCCTCCGCACCCTCGCGCGCCAGGTCGAGTCGCGGGGCGTGCGCGTCGAGACGTACTTGACGATGACGGGCCAGTCGCCCGACGAGCTGCTCGAGCGTCTGCGGGAAGAGGCGACGCGGTCCGTCGCGCGCGAGCTCGTCCTCGAGGCCGCCGCCGAGCAGCTCGGCATCGAGGTGACCGACGAGGAGCTCGAAGCGTGGCTCCACGAGCGGTTCGAGGACGCCGACGACGCGATCGCCGAGATGAAGGGCACCGAGCTCTGGGAGCGCGACCGCGAGAGCCTGCAGATGCGCAAGACGCTCGACCGGATCGCCTCGGAGGTCAAGCGGATCCCCCGCGAGCTCGCTGCTGCGCGAGAATCGATCTGGACACCCGACAAGGAACAGCCAAAGACCGAAGCGAAACTCTGGACCCCGGGAAGTTGAGGAGCCACATGTATACGACACCGTCGAATCTCGTCATACCGTCCGTCATCGAACAGACCTCGCGTGGCGAGCGTTTCTTCGACATCTACTCGCGGCTCCTGAACGAGCGAATCATCTTCCTCGGGACGCCGATCGACGACGTGGTCGCGAACCTCGTCGTCGCGCAGATGATCCACCTCGAGTCCGAGGACCCCGACAAGGACATCCAGCTGTACATCAACTCTCCGGGCGGCTCCGTGTACGCCGGCCTCGCGATCTACGACACCATGCAGTTCATCCGCTGCGAGGTCGCGACCACCTGCGTCGGCATCGCGATGTCGATGGGCGCGCTGCTCCTCGCGGCCGGCCAAGAGGGAAAGCGGGCCGCGCTGCCGAATTCCAAGATCCTCATCCACCAGGTTTCCGGCGGATTCCAGGGCCAGGGCACCGACATCGAGATTCAGGCGCGGGAGACGATCAATCTCAAGCGGCGCCTGGAGGAGATCATCGCCCAGCACGCGAATCAGCCGGTCGACAAGGTCTCGAAGGACATGGAGCGCGACTACTACATGACTTCAGACGAGGCCAAGGACTACGGGCTGGTCGACAACGTCGTCGCCCACCGGTAGGTAGACGAAAAGCCGGATCCGAGGTACAAGGAGAGACTGTGGCCAGGGCCAGCGAAGGAAACGAGCAGCTCCTCTGCAGCTTCTGCGGGAAGAGCCAGCGGCAGGTCAAGAAGCTGATCGCCGGCCCCGGTGTCTACATCTGCGACGAGTGCATCGATCTCTGCAACGAGATCATCGACGAGGAACTCACCTCCCCGACCCAGCTCGACCTCGACAACCTCCCTCGTCCGAGGGACATCTACACGGTCCTCAACGACTACGTCGTCTCGCAGGAAGAGGCGAAGCGGACGCTGTCGGTGGCCGTCTACAACCACTACAAGCGCGTCCAGATGGGCACCGAAGAGGACGACGTCGAGCTCCAGAAGTCGAACATCCTTCTGCTCGGCCCGACCGGCTGCGGCAAGACGCTGCTGGCGCAGACGCTGGCGCGCATCCTCAACGTCCCGTTCGCGATTGCGGACGCGACCGCGCTCACCGAGGCCGGCTACGTCGGCGAGGACGTCGAGAACATCCTGCTGAAGCTCATCCAGGCGGCCGACTTCGACATCAAGAAGGCCGAGACCGGGATCATCTACATCGACGAGGTCGACAAGATCGCGCGGAAGGCGGACAACCCGTCGATCACGCGCGACGTCTCCGGCGAGGGCGTCCAGCAGGCCCTGCTGAAGATCCTCGAGGGGACTGTCGCCTCCGTACCCCCGCAA
>CAZXZX010000080.1:0-8036 GCA_964645445.1 uncultured Gaiellales bacterium | reverse complement strand
CGAGCAGCGTGACGACCCCATAGGTCTCGTCGGTCGCCGCCTCACCGGGGCCGCCCGCGAGGTACGTGACGGCATCGGGCTCGGCCTTGTGCAGCGCCGGAACGACCACCACGTGGAGACCGATCGTTCGGCCGGCCGGGTTCGCCCGGTTCTCGGGGACGCGCAGCGTCCCGCAGCCGGCGGGCGCGCCGCCGAGGCGAGCAGGGCTGCGAGGATCACGCCTCGAGCATCGCGCCGTCGTGCCCCGGCCGCAATCGGAATTTTGCCGTCAGGCCCGCACCGGCGTCGCCGCTGCCGAGCGCACCTGTTTCTTGTGCGCGTCGAGCGCGATCACCGACACGTAGCCGTTCATCGTCGGCACCGTGATCGCCGTCTCGAACCCGGTGCGGCGCGCCGTCGTCACCGGCTTCATGCTGCCGCGGTCCGGCCCGGCAACCACCTGCCACGTTGCAACGTCCGTCGCGCCGTTCCAGCTCACGTAGACGGTCATCGTCCCGTCGCCGTTCTGCACGACCCACGTCGCCGGGCGCCCCTTCGGCCGCGCGTCGAGCTCGAAGCGGTATGCGCGATAGCTGACGCTGCCTTCGGCGAAGCGCGCGTCGAGGCGCACGCTTCCATCCGGCCCGAGCTCGGTGAACGACCCGTCCGTGCCCCAGCCGATGAAGACGCCGCCGTCTTCGAGCTGCTGCACGTTCCCCATCGCCCACCCCGTGCGCGGCGTGGGCGCGGGATACTCGACGACAAGCGACGCGCGCCTCATCTTCATGTCGAGCTTGATCCGCAGGCCGCGCGAGAGCGTCTGAGCGCCGGGGACCGCGGCATTGTTGTCGAACATCGTGATCGTGCCATCCGGCCGCCGCCGAACATCGTGCTGGAACGCGAACGACGCAGCGGGATCGACAGCGAAGTCGCTCTTCTTGCCGCCCAAACGCCACAGCACCTCGCCGCTCTTGCGGTCGACCTTGTAGACCGCCGACGTGTTGCGCGCCGAGAGCAGGAGATTGCCGTCCGAATCGATGTCGATCGAGTTGAGGTGGAAGTAATCAACGTTGCCCGCTGCCGCCACCTGCGGCATGAACGACTCGTCGAGACCGACGTGCTCGTTGCTACGCCATTCGAAGAGCACGCGCCCGGTCGCCACGTCCACCTCCTGGACGATGCCGGTCACGAGGCGCGGCACCTCGTCGGTGGCGATCTCACGGTAGATGGTGATGAGCCCCGTCCCCTCAGGTGTGAGCTGCAGATCGTGCAGGTCGCCGTGGCGACCGCGACCGGCCTTCACCCTGGCGACCTCGTGATATGTCGGGTCGAAGATGACCCAGCTTCCCCCTTCGGCGCCGAGCACGGTGCCCTCGTACCAGGTGAGCACGCGCCGCCCGCGGTATTTCTGCACGCGGACATCCATCGCGGTCGTCGAGCCGAGGGGGAGGAACCACACCGGCTCGCCGCTGTCGTCGACGAGGAGAGGCCCGGAATGGCTCTCGCTATTCGGCGTCGACTGGTATGCGCCCGACGCGGCGGTGATGTCGAACGGCGCCAGGAAGATGTAGCCGGGGGACGTCCCGTCGGCGGGAACGTCGATGGAAAGCGCCGGCGGGAGCAGATCGGGACGGCTGACGTACCCGTTGATCGTCGCAGCGCGCCGCGTGGCGCCGGCAGCGGGAGCGCGTACGCCCATGAGCGCCGCCCAGGCGGCGCCGCCCAGCGCGACGAAGCCCCTGCGGGTGACCCGAATGCCCTCGACCGCCATCGTCGAGGCGATTCAACCACCTTCGGGGTCAGGCCGCGATACTGCGGTTGCCGCCCTCCGCCTTCGCGCGGTACGCGGCGAGATCGGCGCGGTGAACGAGCTGTTGCCGCGTGACCGCGTCCCCGGGCGACGTCGCCAGCCCGATCGAGACGGTCACGTTGAGCGGCTCATCGGATCCCTCGGCGATGAAGACACGGCCGGCAACGGCCGCCCGGACCCGCTCGGCGATGTCCGCCGCCTCGTCAGGCGGCGTCTCCGGCAAAAGGACGCAGAACTCGTCGCCGCCGAAGCGGGCCGGCACGTCGTAGCTGCGCAGCTCCTCGCGGAAGACGTCGGCGACGCCGCGGATGACGACATCGCCGGCGAGATGCCCGTGCGCGTTGTTGATCTCGCGCAGGTGGTCGAGGTCGATCATCAGGAGCGAGAACGGCGTCCGGGTCCGCTCGGCCCGCGCGACCTCCAGGTCGACTGCGTGCTCGAACTCCTTCGCGTTCATCAGCCCCGTCTTCACGTCGAACTGCGCGAGCTCCCGCAGCTGCGGCACGTACAGCGCCCGGTGGATGATGAGCAGCGGTCCGAGCACGAAGAAGATGAGCCAGGCGTTCACGAACCAGAACGCGGCGACGCCGATGCCGAGCGCAGCAAGCCCGAGGTCGGTCGAGACGCTCTCGAACGAGAACAGGCCCGTTGCCCGCATCGAGCGCTCGCTCGTCAGCTCGATCATGCGCGCCAGCAGAACGTGGTTGATCCCGACGAAGACCGCACACGCGACGAGCCCGGCGGCCGCATACCGGCCCATCGGCTCGTGCTCGGCGTTCGCGCCGGAGAGCGCGTGGAACGCGGCGCCCGCGGCGAGCACGGCGAGCGTCGTGTTGCAGATATTGAAGCTCTGCACGAGCCACTTCTTCCGGGACTTGATCCAGCCCGGCAGATAGTGCAGGAGCACGAGGGCGGGAAGGAAGGCCGGGCGCAGCACGACCGCACCCGCGACGATGAACGCGACGGCCGTGCGATACGACTGGTTGCGGCCGCGCTCGACGATGTAGAGCTGCGCGGCGGCCGCGAGACCGGTGAGCGCCGCGAACGCCTCCCAGCCGTGGACGCGCGCGGGCAGCAGCGTGAGGGTGTAGGCGGACGCTGCAACAGCGCCGGCGACGACGAGGCCGTAGTAAAGGCGGGCCGGTCCGGAGAGGACCAGCGGCCCGCGGCCGGAGGCGACCGCCGCAGCGGCCCAGTGGCCGCGAATCCTCGATAGCAGGCCGGGCGGCGCGGAACGGGGCGCTACGGCACCCAGTTCGCGGCACTCCAGTCCGTCGCGCTCCAGTCGGTCGCGCTCCAATCCGTCGCGCTCCAATCCGTCGCGCTCCAATCCGTCGCGCTCCAATCGGTCGCGCTCCAATCCGTGGCGCTCCACTCCGTCGCGCTCCAATCGGTCGCGCTCCAGTCCGTCGCGCTCCAATCGGTCTGCCCCTGGACGGCGTTCTCCCAGCCGGCAGCGTCGAACCCGGAGCCGTCGCTCGCGACGAACGATTCGAGGTTCGCGTCCGCGTCGGGGGCGGTCGCAAGCCGCAGCGCCTGCGCCGCATCGAGCTCGCCGACTCCGCCGGCGAACCCGGCACGCGGCAGGGCGGAGGCGCTGAGCATGAGCGCGCCCTTCACCCGGCCCGGCGTCCAATCGGGATGGAGGGACAGGATCGCGTCTGCCGTGCCGGCGACCATCGGCGCAGCGAGCGAGGTGCCCGACATCCACATGTACCCCGGCGCGACGATGCGATCGGGCGCGGACGTCGCCAGGGTCGAGCCGAGCGGAACGGGTGCGACGATCCAGCGCCCGGGCGCGGAGATCTCCGGCTTCTCGAAACCGTCACCCGTGTGGCCGTACGCCGACCACGGCGCGACCGTGTCGTCGCTCGGCGTGGTCGTCCCGCTCGTGTCGAGTGCGCCGACGGTGACGACGAACGGGTCGTTCCCCGGCGCGTGTGACATGACGACGCCGCCGCCCGTCCCGAAGTTCCCGGCCGCGGCGACGACGACGATGCCGTGGAACCAGAGCTGCTCGACGGCGGCGTCGAGGGGGTCGTTGGTGAAGCTCGACTGCGCCTCGCTGACGAGCGAGAAGTTCGCGACGCGGATGTTGTACGTCGCCGCGTGCTGCAGGATCCAGTCGCACGCGGCGATAACGTCGCTCATGTGCGAGGCGCCGTTGGCGCCGGCCGTCCGGATGCTGACGATCGGCGCGCCCGGAACGACGCCGGGGTAGACGGACGAAGCGCCTGCGGCGATGCCGGCCACCATCGTTCCGTGACCCTCGTCGTCGCCGGTCGCGCTCGGGGTGTCGGAGCTCAGGTTGACACTCGCGACAACGCGCGACCCGAAGTCCTGCGTCTTCGTCGCGTCGACGCCGCTGTCCACGATCGCGATCGCGGGCAGGCTTCCGACCGCGGTGAGCTTCGGCACCTGGCTCGCCCCGGTCGAGCGGCGCCAGAGCACCGATTCCTCGATCCCGATCGGGACGACGGTGGCGTCGGGGACGATCGAGAGGATGTTCGGGTTGCGGGCGAGCGCGGTGAGCTCGGCACCGTTCACCGTCGCCGAAATGCCGTTGATCGACGAGTAGCGGTGGCCGATCCGACCGTGGGCCACGAGGCCGAATGCATTCGCGACGCCGTCGGAGGAGATGCCGCGCGTGCCGCGGATGATGACGTCGAACGTCTGCTGCGGGCTCGCCTTCGCCTGCGCGAGCAGTCCCGGCGGCGTCGGCGGGGCTGAGCTCGCCGTTGCACGCGCAGCGGATGCCGTCTGCGCAAGCCCGGCGAGCAGTACCACCGCAGATGTGACGAGCGCAAGCGCGCCGCGCCGCTCGAGTCGTTCCATTTGCCCCCAGTCCGTAAGCGGTCGCACCTTAGGCGCGGTGATGCTGGGGGATCTCCCTCACTCGGGTGACCCGCACTCAAGATCACTCGGTGGAGGGATTGGGTTCTTAGGGGACTACCGGAGCCAGGCCGCCAGCGCTGCCTCGAGATCGCGGCACCCCGTCGGGGCGACGATTCGCTTCTTCACCTTGCGGCCCTCGACGACGAGCAGCGTCGGCACCTCGTCGACGAGGAAGCGGCCGGCGAGGTCGGGGCGACGGTCGACCGGGACGCGCACGAGGTCGAACGTCTCGTGGTTCTTCCGTCGCTGGAGCACCTGGGCGAGGAACCCCTCCGTCCGGCGGCAGCGTCCGGAGACGGACGAGTAGAAGAGGATGAGGCGCGGACGCTCGGTCTGAACCGGCGGCGCCGCAGCGGGGAGCGGCGAGAGGGCCACGCAGCGGTTATGTCCACCGCCGCGTGGCCCGAAACGTCGCCGACCCTGGCAACGGGCCGACTACCCGATCGGCTCCTGTACGAGGCGCCGCGTCGAGACGCCTGCGAGCAGGCTGTCGCCCGGCTTCCTCGCGCGGACGAACATGACGAGGTCGCCGCGGCGTAGCGGCAGGTTCCGGGTCGGGCGAATCTGGATCGTCGCCCAGCCGGTTCCGTCGGTCGGCGTCTCCGGCGCGCTGTACACCCAGCCGTACGGCAGTCCGATCGTGTACACGAGCGCGCCCGCGATCGAGAAGCCGCGCGTGTCCGAGACGTGGAACCGCGCGGTGATGATGCCGCGCGTCGTCGCCGGGCTCGGCGAGAACTTCACGCCGTCGATGACGAGCCGGTTCGGCAGGCTCACCTGCGCCACCTGGATGGCCGCGCCGCCCTGGGTGGACTTGGCCGGCCGGATGAGATCGGTCTCGGCGCTGTTGGCCGTGCTGGAGCCGGTGGCGTTCTTCGCCGTGACCTGTACGAGGACGGTGTGCGCGACATCGGCGGACGTCACGACGTACGTCGTGCCGGTCGCGCCGCCGATGGCGGTGCACCCGCCGCCGGTGCCGACGCAGCGCTCCCACTGGTACGCGAAGCTCGGCGCAGGCGTTCCGCTCCACGAGCCCGGGCCGACGGTGAGGGTGCTGCCCTCCTGCGTGTTGCCGGAGATCGTCGGTGGAGCGGTGTTCTTCGGCGCCGTCCCCGTGGCCTTCACGACGTCGGTCGGCCGCGAGACGGCGACCCCGGAGCCGGTGGCGTTCGTCGCTGTCACCTGCACGCGCAGGCGGTGGCCGACGTCGGCCGTCTGGACGGTGTACGTGTCGCTCGTGGCGCCGGAGATGCCGGTGCAGTTCCCTGCGTCGGCGTCGCAACGGAGCCACTGGTCGTCGTAGCTCGTCGGGCTTCCGGTCCACGACCCATGCGACGCACGCAGAAGCGACCCGTCACGTGCGGAGCCGGAGATGGATGGAAGCGACGTGTTCGACGGCGCAGCCGTCGCCTGCCCGAGCGAGGTGGCCGCGACGATCAACGCCGGCACGGCCGCCGCGCAGGCAAGCACGATGAATCGTCTCATGCGCATCGTGCCTTCCCCCTTGTCGTAGTCGAGACGAGGAGCACGATTCCCGGGGCCGTCGGAATCTATGTGTTTGCGGGGTGTAAGTTCTGCCAATGGACAAGCGACGCCAGGACGGCGCGTTCCGGCTCGACCTCGAGGAGCTCCGGCGGCTGGCGCGCGACCTCGCCGCCCGGCGCGACTCCGCCCACGCCGAGACGCGGGCGGAGGTCGAGACGATGAAGGCCGCTCTTCGCGAGCGCGCCATGGCGATCGCCGAGCGCGAGAAGCGCCTCGCGGAGCTCGAGCAGCGGATCGGCGCGGACGGGCTCCCGGAGGCGCTCGCGGCCGCGCAACGAGCCGCGGCCGAGGCCGACGCCGAACGGGCCCTTGCTGCAGCGGAGCGCGACCGGCTCGACGAGCGGGAGCAGCAGATCCGGCGCGTGGAGAAGGAGCTCGCAGCGCGCCGCATGGAGCTCGAGCAGCAGCAACAGCCGCCGCGGCGCCCGCCGGCGTCCGCGCGGCAGCGCGAGCTGGACGAGCGCGAGGCGGCCCTCGACGAGCGCGAGGCCGAGCTCGAGCGACGCGAGGCCGCACTTCGCGGCGACACGATGTCGATGCCCGGCCTCGGTTTCGCCGACGGCCTCGCGGCACTCGCGCATCGCGAAGCGAGTTAGTTAGTCTCGAGGGGCGCCGTGGCCCGAGGGTGCCGCGGCCCTTTTCCATGCCCACGGGTGCGAACACTGTCGATCCGCCGGATCTCGGCCTGCTGCCGACGTTCCGCCGGCTGCTCCGCCTGTGGTGGGGCGAGCGCCGCCTGGGCGCCGTCGGCTTGAGCTTCGCGCTCGCGTACACGCTGATCTCGACCGCGATCCCTGTCCTCCTCCAGCGGGCGATCGACCACGCGGTCGTCAGCCATGCGCAGCCGCTGTGGCCGTACATCGTCGTCATCCTCGCTCTCGGCTCGGTGCGGTTCGTCGTCAACTTCCTCCGCCGCTACGCGACCGCGCGCATCGGCATCCGCATCGAGGCGCGCATGCGCGAGTTGCTGTACCAGGCGTACCTGCGCTATCCGCGGGCCTTCTACGACCGTCACGCGACCGGCCAGGTGCTGTCGCGCGCCACGAACGACCTCTACCCGATTCGGTACTTCATCGGCTGGGGACTCGTCCAGGGGATCCAGAGCCTGATGATGATCGTCGGCGCAGGCATCGTGCTCGTGCTCGTCGACGCGCGGCTCGCGCTGTACACGGCGATCGCGATGCCGCCGATCACGGCGCTCGCGCTCCGCTTCGCGCGGCGCGTCTCACCGCTCTCGCGCCAGGTGCAGGAGCGCAAGGGCGACGTCACCGAGGCCGCGGACGAGGCGGTCGTCGGCATCGAGATGGTGCAGGCGTTCGGACGGGAGGACGATGTCCGCGGCCGCTTCGGCGGTAAGGCGGAGGCGGTACGCGACACCGTGCTCCGCCAGGCGGGCGTCGAGGCGCGCCACCTCCCCGGCCTCTACTACCTGCCGTCGCTCTCGATCGCCGCGGTGGTCTACTTCGGCGGCAAACAGGTGATCGGCGGCCACCTGTCCATCGGGCAGTTCGTCCTCTTCGAGACGCTGCTGCTCCAGCTCGTGTGGCCGCTCGAGGCGCTCGGCTGGATCACGAACCTGGGGCAGCGGGCGCTCGCGTCCGCCGGCCGGAGCTTCGCGTGGCTCGAGGGAATCGAGCCGCTGCCCGAGCCTGCTGCGCCGCGGCACCTGCCGCCCGGCCCGCTCCCGGTGCGATTCGAGTCCGTCCGCTTCGCGTACGGCGGTGAGACCGACGTGCTTCGCGATCTCGACCTCGTCGTGGAAGCCGGCGAGATCGTCGCCGTGTGTGGGCCGACCGGGAGTGGAAAG
>CAZXZX010000079.1:0-9699 GCA_964645445.1 uncultured Gaiellales bacterium | reverse complement strand
GACTACAACACCAAGAAGGGGCACGTCGAGCGGTTCCTGAACCAGCGCGCGAAGGTCAAGGTCACGATCATGTTCCGCGGTCGCGAGACGACCCATCCGGAGCGCGGGCGCGACCTGCTCCTCCGTCTCGCCGACGACGTCAAGGAGATCGGGCTGATCGAGTCCCAGCCGCTCCTCGACGGGCGCAACATGGTGATGCTGCTGGGCCCAACGAAGAATGCGGGAGTGAAACGAGATGCCGAAAATGAAGACACGGAGGGCGGCGAAGAAGCGGTTCAAGGTCACGGCGACGGGCCGGGTCCTGAGGCGGCCGACCATGCGCAGCCACAACCTGGAGAAGAAGTCGTCGAAGCGTAAGCGCCGCTTCCGCAAGGAAGTGGAGGTCGCCTCGAGCGACTACGGCGCGCTGAAGAAGATGCTGAGGATCCGCTGATGCCACGCGTCAAGCGATCAGTCCATGCGCAGAAGAAGCGCCGGAAGGTTCTCGAGCAGGCGAAGGGGTACTGGGGGTTCAACAACTCCCACTACCGTTACGCCAAGGAGCAGGTCGACCGTGGCCTCGTCTACGCGTACCGCGACCGCAAGGTCAAGAAGCGGAACTTCCGCCGGCTCTGGATCACGCGGATCAACGCGGCGGCGCGGGCCAACGGCCTGTCGTACAACCAGTTCATCAACGGTTGCACGAAGGCCGGGATCGAGCTCGACCGGAAGGTGCTCGCCGACCTCGCGGTCAGCGATCCGGACGCGTTCGGCGCCATCGCCGCGCAGGCGAAGGCCGCGCTCGAAGCCCCGGCTACCTGATCACCTCGCGCGACAACGAGAGGCTGAAGCTCGTCCGCAAGCTCCGGGAACGGCGCTGGCGCGACAAGCTCGGCCTCTTCGTCGTCGAGGGTGAGGATCTCGTGGCTGCGGCGTCCGGGCTCGAGCCGGTGGAGCTCCTCGTCGCGGGGGAGACGGTCGAGGCGGCGCTCTTGGCCGACGTGTCGGAGCTCGCGCATCCGCCTCGGGTGATCGCGGTTTACCGGCGTGACGATCTGCCGCGGGGGACTCGGGCCGTGACGCTCGCGCTCTGGCGCGTGTCCGATCCGGGGAACGTCGGGACGCTCATCCGGGCGGCCGACGCGTTCGGCGCCGGCGTGGCGCTGTCCGAGGGCTCCGTCGATGCGACCGGGCCGAAGGCGCTGCGCGCCTCGATGGGATCGATCTTCCGCGTGCCGATCGCCGGGTTCGACGAGCCCGAGGGGCGGCGGATCGCGCTCGTCGCGCGCGGCGGCGAGCCGCTGGCCGACGTCGACCTGAGCGGCGAGGTCGTGTTCGTGCTCGGCGCCGAGCGCGAGGGGCTACCCGACGACATTCTCGCGGGCTGCGACGCGACGGCGACGATCCGGCTCGCCGGTGGGGCGGAGTCGCTCAACGTCGCGATGGCGGGGACGGTCGCGCTCTACGAGCGCGCGCGACAGTCGTGACACATCCGTAACGGGGCCTGGCCCCGGTCTGTGGAAATGGGGACAAGAAAGCGGCCGGCCCCGGTTTCCCGGGGCCGGACCAAAGATTCGCCAAGCCGGTTGCGCTTTCGTCTACCTCGTCCAACCGGCCTTGGGATCTTGGGGTTGCCCCCTCTTCCTACAACCGCTCGGTCGGGGTTTCGACCTAGTCGCGCTCCGTGCTTGGCGCAAGAAGAAACCTATGGTGTCACCGGATCGCGGTCAAGAGGGAACCACAACGAAATGTTCGCTATTTGCGGGCGACCCACACGGAGTCCTCGCCGCCGTCGTACGGGCGGCGGTCGAACCACCCGTAACACGCCTCGACGACGAAGCCCGCTTCGGCGAGGAGTGCCTGCCAGCGCTGCGGCTCGAGCCACCAGAGCGTCATCGACGACGCGCCGGCCTCGCCACGGACCGAGAGCGTGAGCGTCTGCGCGACGCCGTCCCAATCGGCGCGCTCGAAGATCCCCGGCTCGCGCTCGAGCCAGCGGCCGTGGGTCGCCTCGATGTCGTCGGCCGACGGCGCGAACACGTCGAAGACGAGCCGGCCGCCGGGGAGGAGGAGCTCGCGCGCGGCGCCGAGCGCCTCGAGCCGCTCCCCGTCGGAGGCGAGATGGAGATATGCCCGGAACGGGCAGGTGACGAGCGAGACCCGTTCCTCCACGGGCGGCCGGCGCAGGTCGCCGAGGCGCAGGTCGAGCCGGTCGGCCACGCCTGCGGCCGTCGCCTCCGCCGCGCACACTTCGAGCATCCCGGCGGAGGAGTCGACGCCGATCAGGTGCACGCCCGCCATCACCGTCGGGATCGCGATCCGCCCGGTTCCCACCCCGAGCTCGACGACAGGCCCACCCGACGCGAGCGCCTCCTCGACGTAGAAGGAGATGTCCTCGACGACGCCCGTGCTCCACGCGTCGTAGAGCCGCGCAATCCCGTCGTAAGCGCTCACCCCCTATAGATACAGTCGCCGCCGTGGATTGGGACATCTACACGCGCGAGGCGGAGGCGGCATTCGCGGTCGCGAGCGCGCCCGACGAGCTCGAGGCTGCGAACGTCCAGTACCTCGGACGCAAGAGCCCGCTCAAGCTCGCGCTGCGCGAGGTGCGCGACCGCGAGACGGGCATGCAGCTCAACGCCGTCCGCGGACGCGTCGAGGCGGCGGCCGCAGACGCGGAGGAGCGCGTCGAAGCCGCGCGCCTGGCCGAGATCCTCGCCGCCGAACGCGTCGACGTCACGCTGCCGGCAACCCTGCTCGGCGACGTTGCGCCGCGCCCGCGCGGTCATCTCCATCCGACGACGCTCATCCGACGCGACGTCGAGGACGCCTTCATCGGCCTCGGTTACGAGATCCGCGACGACCGCGAGGTCGAGACCGTCGAATACAACTTCGACAAGCTCGCGTTCCCGCCCTGGCACCCGGCGCGGTCGCCGCGCGACACGTACTTCCTCGACGGGGACACCGTCCTGCGCACGGAGACGTCGGCGTCGCAGATCCACGCGATGGAGGAGCGGAAGCCGCCGATCTACATGGTGTCGATCGGCCGCGTCTACCGGCGGGACGCGATCACGCCGACGCGCTTCCCGATCTTCCACCAGTTCGAGGGGCTCGCGATCGACCGACACATCACCATGTCCGACCTGAAGGGAACGTTGTTGCACATCATGCGCGCGCTCTTCGGCGAGGACCGGCGAGTCCGCTTCCGCACGCACTACTTCCCGTTCACGGAGCCGTCGATGGAGCCGGACGTCTCCTGCGGCGTGTGCGGCGGCGAGGGCTGTCCGACGTGCAAGTGGTCGGGCTGGATCGAGATCGGCGGCTCGGGCATGGTCGACCCACAGGTGCTGATGAACGTCGGCCTCGACCCCGGCGAGTGGGGCGGCTTCGCGTTCGGGCTCGGGCTCGAGCGCGCCGCGCAACTGCGCTACGACATCCCGACGATCAGGCCGTTCTGGGAGAACGACTTGCGCTTCCTGAGGCAGTTCTGATGAAGGTCCCGATGAGCTGGCTGCGCGAGTACGTGCGCGTCGACGCGTCGGCGGAGCAGATGGCCGACCTGCTCTCGGTGGCGACCGCCGAGGTGAACGACATCGAGCGCCGCGGCCCCGCCGACACGACCCTGTTCACCGTCGGCCGCGTTCTCACCGCCGAGAAGCATCCGAATGCCGACCGGCTCCAGCTCACGACGGTCGACGTCGGCGGCGGGCAGACACAGCAGATCGTCTGCGGCGCGTGGAACTTCGGCGCCGGAGCGACCGTCGCCGTCGCACTCCCCGGCGCGACGCTGCCCAACGGCCTCACGCTCGAGCGGCGCGAGCTGCGCGGGCAGATGTCCGAGGGCATGATCCTCGCCGAGGACGAGGTCGACCTCGGCACCGATCACCAGGGGATCATCGTGCTCCCCGACGGGATCGAGCCGGGCACGTCGCTCGCCGATGTGCTTCCGCTCGTCGAGGAGATCCTCGACCTCGAGCCGACGGGGAACCGCCCCGATCTCTTCTCCGTCTACGGCATCGCGCGCGAGGTGGCCGCGCTCTTCGACGGCGAGCTCGTCCCGCTGCCGGACGGGGACCCGCCGATGGACGGCGGCGAGCAGCTCGACATCCGCATCGAGGACTACGACGGCTGCCCGCGATACGTCGGTCGCCTCTTCCGCGACGTGACGATCGCGCCGTCGCCGCTGTGGCTGCAGGCGCGCATCCGCGATGCCGGGATGCGGCCGATCTCGAACGTCGTCGACGTGACGAACTACGCGATGCTCGGCCTCGGCAACCCGCTGCACGCGTTCGACTACGACACGCTGGAGAGCGGACGGGTCGTCGTTCGCAGGGCTGTACCGAAGGAGCGGCTGAAGACACTCGACGGAGTCGAGCGTGAGCTCGCCCCGTCCGATCTCCTGATCGCCGACGCAAAGCGCGCGATCGCGCTTGCGGGGATCATGGGCGGCGAGGAGACCGAGGTGTCGGACACCACGAGGGACGTGCTCCTCGAAGCCGCGAACTTCGAGCCGATCTCGATTCTCCGCAGCTCCGAGCGGCTGGGGTTGCGCACGGAAGGCTCCAACCGCTGGGAGAAGGGCGTCGACCCGTATCTCGCCGGCCCGGCCGCGATCGTCGCGACACAGCTCCTGCTCGAGCTCACCGGCGCGCGCTGGGCAGCGTCGGCCGACGTGCACGGCGAGCTGCCGCAGCCGCGGACGATTCCACTACGGCCGCAGCGAACGGCGGAGAAGCTCGGCCTCGAGGTCGCACCGGCGCGCCAGAACGCGATCCTGTCGCGGCTCGGCTTCGCGCCCGACGCCGACGGCTACCGCGTGCCGACGTGGCGGGCGCGCGACGTCACGCGCGAGATCGACCTCGTCGAGGAGATCGCGCGCTTCGAGCTAAGCGCGATCCCGTTCACGCTCCCCGAGAAGGACGTCAGCTTCGGGCGGCTGACCCGCGAGCAGAAGCTCCGCCGCGTCGTCGAAGAGGCGCTCGTCGGCTGCGGCTTCGCCGAGGCGTACACGCCGACGTTCGCCGTCACCGCCGAGACGGTCGCGCTGCGCACGTCGATCGCGCCGAGCCTGATCCACGCGGCGCGCCACAACCTCTCCGTCGACAACGACGGCATCGCGCTGTTCGAGATCGCACGCGTCTTCGGCGGGCCGGACGAACGTCGCCACGTCGCCGGCGTCGTTCAGGGCGGCTTCGCCGACGCGAAGTGGGTCGTCGAGCAGATCTATGCAGCGCTCACGCTCGAGCCGACCTTCGAGCGCGCATCCGAGCCGTTCCTGCACCCCGGCAAGGCGGCGAAGACGGCCGAGGGATGGCTCGGCGAGCTGCATCCGCTCGAGCTCGACGGCACGTGGGGCGCGTTCGAGCTCGACCTGGACGCGCTCACCGCGTCGGCGCCCGCTGCGATTCGGGCGGTCGACGTGAGCCCGTTCCCCGAGCTGCGCCAGGATCTCGCATTCGTCGTCGGCGAGGACGCAACGGCGGCGGCCCTCGCGGAGGCGATCGTCGAGGCCGGCGGCCCGGAAGTGCGTGACGTCGCCGTGTTCGACGAGTACCGCGGCGACCAGATCGGAGCCGGCAAGCGCTCCCTTGCGTTCCGCGTCGCCTTCGGATCGCCCGAGCGGACGCTCACCGACGAGGACGCCGCCGTCATTCGCTCGCGAATCGTCGAGGCCCTGCGCGTTCGCTTCGACGCCGAGCTCCGCGGCTAACCCTGCCGCAGGCGGCGAACGATCCTCGCGACCGCGGCCAGCGCGGCGACCGCGCCGACGGCCGCTCCGACCTTCTTCCCGCGGTCGGCGGCGTAGCCGAGCTCCCCGCGCAGCTCGGTGACGGCGTCGGTCAACTGCTCGCGCTCGCCCGCGAGCTCGCGGCGGATCTCGTCGGTGTCAGCGGCCATTGCGCAGCGCCTCGGTCGTGAGTCGTGCTTCCTCGAGCGCCTTCGCAGGGACGGGGGAGGAGCCGCGACGCAAGAGCGCGGCACCGATCGCCGCGAGCAGCGCGGTGACGATGACGAGCGCGCCGAACACGACGAGCAGCGCCTGCCACACCTTCAGCTCGGTCGCAAGGGCCGCTGCCGCAGCGGCGAGCGCGAACCCCAACGCGAACACGGCGAGCAGCGCGGCGGTCGCGATGAGGCCGATCCCGGCCGCGAGGTCCGCCAGCTTCCGCTTGATCTCGGTCGCGGCGAGCTGAAGCTCGAGCCGGACGAGCGACCGTGCGTGATCGGCGACGCGGCGGGCTGCGCCTGAGAGACCCTGTGTCGCGTTCATGCGTTCATCCTTTCCGCGAGCGGCGGACGGTATCCGATCCACGGGCGCGCCTGCTCGAGCTGGGCGGCGAGCCGGACGAGCGTCGCATCGGCGAAGGGCCGGGCGACGAACTGTACGCCGATGGGAAGACCAGCGGCGCTGCGATGGAGCGGCAGCGACATCGCCGGCTGGCCCGTGACGTTGATCACCGGCGTGAACGGCGTGAAGAGCGTCTGCCGCGCAAACGCCTGGTGCGGGTCACCGTCCGTCTCCTCCCATGTCCAGCCGACGGGGACCGGCGGGAGCGCGAGCGTCGGCGTGACGAGGACGTCGACGTCCTCCCAGAACGCGACGATCCTCCGCGCCGCCGCCTGCAGCCGGTACACCGACCCGGTCATCGCGTGGCTCGGCGTGGCGACCGCATCCTCGGCGAGCGCGCGGTTGATCGGCTCGAGCAGCTCGAAGTCGACGCCCATCGCGGCCGGCCCGACCTGCCAGACCCGGATGAAGTGGGCAATGAGCTCCGGGTCGCCCCAGTCGGGCGCGGCCTCCTTCACGTGGTGGCCGAGCTCGGCGAGAAGGGCGACGACGTCGAGTGTCGCGGCCGCGCACGTCTCGTCCACCGGCACGTCCACTGGCGGCCGCAGCGTGAACGCGATGCGGAGGCGGCCCGGCTCGAGCTCCGCCTCGGCGAGGAACGCGCGCTCGGGCTGCGGCGCGACGAAGAAATCGCCGGGCTCGTAGCCGGTCATGACGTCGAGGAGCGCGGCCGCGTCGCGCACCGTGCGTGCGATGGGGCCGTTCGTGCCGAGGCCGAGCGACCCCGATCCCCACGGCGCCGGCGATACGCGCCCCCGCGACGGCTTGATGCCGACGAGCCCGCAGCACGACGCAGGGTTGCGGATCGAGCCGCCCCCGTCGCTTCCCTGCGCGATCGGGCAGAGGCCCGCCGCCGTCGCGGCGGCCGCGCCACCGCTCGAGCCGCCCGGTGTGCGCGACGTGTCCCACGGGTTGCGACACGCGCCGTTCAGCTCCGACTCGGTCATCCCGATCGTCCCGAACTCGGGCGTGTTCGTCTTGCCGAGGACGACGAAGCCCGCGTCGCGGATGCGCCGCACGGTCGCGGTATCGAACGCCGGCACGTTGCCCGCGAGCGCCTTCGTCGACAACGTCGTGCGCAAGCCCGCGGTTTCGGTCAGATCCTTGATCGAGATCGGCACGCCGGCGAATGGGCCGTCGCGGGGCTCGCGTGCAGCGGCGAGGGCGCCGTCGGCATCGACCGTCACATACGCGTTGAGGACGCCGTCGTACCGCTCGATCCGCTCGAGGTAGAGCTCGACGAGCTCGACGGGCGAGACCTCCCGTGCGCTGATGCGCTCCGCGAGCTCGAGCGCCGGCGTGAATGCGTCGATCATCGCAGCACGATCTCGCCGGTTCCGATGGTCGCGATCTCATTCGGCGTCACGACGACGTCGGGACGATCCGCCGCCGTCGCGACGTCGATGCCGTCGAGCTCGCCGGTGATGCGATCGCCGCGCACACTCCCGACCGTGCCGACCTTGCGGCGTTCGCGATCGAACACGACCCAGCCGGGATCGATCTCGAGCCACGTCCGGCCGTCGTCGAAGGGAACGTCGCCGCGCCTGCGGCGCTGCGTGCTCACGACGTCGAGGAGACTCGGCATGGCGAGCACCTGGCCGAGGTCGATCGCCTGCCCGAGCGCGTCGAGGAGGCGCCAACGCACCTCGCCGCGGTCGACGGGGCCGAGGTCCGGCCGGAGAAGGGCGACCGCGTACTCGGCTGCGCTCGTCATCTCGGCGAGCATGCGGCGGAGCTGTGCGAGCGTGCCCGGATCGGCGCTCCCGCTTGCGGCGAGCGCCTGCAAGCTCGTCTCCACGCGCGGCTGCAGCGCCTCGTACGCCGTGCGCAGCCCGACGAGCTCGGTGCCCGTCGTCGGCTCGTCGTGGAGCCACTCGGGCAGCGAGGCCGGCAGCCGGTTGTCGAGGTGCAGGTTCGGGTCGCCCTGCGCCATGCGCGCGTAGCGGATCCACTGCGGCACCTGGTCGACGCACGGGTCGACGAAGCGCAGCGTCGATCGCGCGACGTATCCCGCCGTGGCGGGATCCGCGCGTGCGTCGCAGTCGATCAGCGTGTCGACGAGCGTCTGGAACGCATAGGCGTTCCAGGCGCACAGACGGAAGAGCTGCGCGCCGCGGTCGGTGCCCTCCGTCGCGTCCGCCTCTTCGGCGAGCGAGTACGCGATGGAGCCCGCCCGGCGCCGCGCTTCCAACGGTGCGGCCGAGACCTCGCCGCGCATCGCGGAGCGAAGCCAGCGGAGCAAGGTCAGACCGTCTTGCCGCCGATCATCCACACCGGCCCCTGCGTGCCGACGGGATGCGTGTCGGAGAGGATGCGGAGGACGCGCACCTCGCCGGGGATGCCCGCCTCGTCGAGGCGCACGAGGCAGCGGCGCACCATCCCGGGCGACGCTCCGTAGCCGAACGTGCGCGCGGCGCGGAAGCGCAAGCCGGGCTTGTCTGCGCCGCTCTGGAGCGGATTGAGCGGCGCGGTCAGCAGCGCCGCCTGCTCGACATGATCGCTCGAGGTCAGCTCGATCTCGCACAGCAGATCGCTCCAGTCGGCGGGCAGCGTCTCGAGGATCGCATCCCATTCGGCGGCGCGCGTCGGCCGCAAGACGACGGGCTCGGGCGGCGCCTCGTCCGCGGAGACGAACGTCAGCGCCCCCATGATCCCCTCCACGTCGAGCCGTCGCAGCATGCGGCGAATCGCTTCGGGTCCGATCGAACCGAGGCGCTCGACGTAGAAGCGGATCTCACGGGCCGAACGGCCCGGGCCTGCAGGCCCGAGCAGTGCGAGCGCGCGCTCCGCGCGCGATTCATCGTCGACCGTGAGCACCAGCCGTGCATCCTTCCACCTCGGATCCAGGCGCTTCTCGATCGCGTTCCACTGGTCGACGAGTCCCATCGCACGAACCATAAACTGCGCGCCGTGGCAAAGGTTGAGACCAAGACGTCGCTCGCCAAGGGCGACCTCCGCAATGTCCTGCGAGAGATGCTGCTCATCCGCCGGTTCGAGGAGAAGGTCGAGGAGCGCTTCCGCGCCGGTGAGCTTCCCGGGTTCCTCCACGTGGCCATCGGCCAGGAGGCGTGCGCCGTCGGCGTCTGCCGTGCGCTCGAGGACGGCGACATCATCGCGTCGACCCACCGCGCGCACGGGCACACGCTCGCAAAGGGCACGCACCCGAACGAGCTCATGGCCGAGCTGTACGGAAAGACCGAGGGCTGCTCGCACGGCTACGGCGGCTCGATGCACCTGTACGACGTCGAGCGCGGGAACATGGGAGCGAACGCCGTCATCGGCGGTGGGCTCCCGCACGTCACGGGCGCTGCGCTCGCGTTCCAGATGCGCGGGGAGCCGCGTGTCGCGCTCGCGTTCTTCGGCGACGGCGC
>CAZXZX010000078.1:0-5841 GCA_964645445.1 uncultured Gaiellales bacterium | reverse complement strand
CCAGGGCCGCTCCAACGCCGAGATCGCGAAGGCACTCTCGATCAGCGAGCCGACCGTGAAGGGGCATCTCTGGCGGCTGTACCGCAAGATCGGCGTGTCCAACCGGACCGCTGCTGCGCGCTGGGTCGCGCGCTCTCAGCTCCTCGACATCGACTGAGCCGGCCGACGGGGGCGCACGCCTCTCTATCCCGTCGCGCGCCGGACGCCGTTCGCCTGCGCGCTCGGCGCCTGGCCCAGCACGCCGTGTTGGTGCGCCCACCGGACCGCGCCGGTCCGGTTGGACACGCCGAGCTTCCCGTACATCTTCGACAAGTGGAACTTAACCGTCGCGACGCTGATCCAGAGCCGCTTCGCGACCTCGACGTTGGACAGTCCGTCGGCGACCAGCGTCAGCACCTCGAGCTCCCGACGGGTGAGGCTCTTGACGTCACCGTCGTCGGTGTCCGCCGTCTGCGGCACGCTCGGGATGCCGAAGAGATAGACACACCGGTCAACGGCCTGACGCAGCGCCGAGGACAGGTCATCCGGCCGGATCGTCTTCAGCACGTACGCGACCGCACCCCGCGACAGACAGCGCCCGATGAAACGTGGATCGTCGTCGTTCGAGACGACGATCGTCGAAAGCGGGCGCACATTCGAGGCGGCATCCAGAAGCGTGTCGACGCGCGGGTAGTCGAGGCCGCTGCGGTCGAGACCGAGGATGAAGATGTCGGCATGCTCGCTCTCCAGAAGCTCGATCCCCTGCTGCGATCGCGTCGAGCTTCCGACGACCTGGACACCGGCGGAACCGGCGATGCGCACGAGCGTCTCGAGCCAGAGCGAGTACTCGTCGACAGCCACCGCGGTCAACGTGCGCGATCGGTCACCACGAGGCTTCCCGTTTCCAGGTGCCGCTTCCACCATTCCCTCTCCCGTTGCTGCCGCCGCTCCCCCCACGCAGCACACCGATTACATCACGCTCACAGCTTCTCCACAAATGGACCCACAGGTGGTTCGCGGGCTACCTCGGTCCTGGATTGAACTCGAACCTAGCCGTCCGACCTGGATCTGCGTGACCGTCAGGAGGCGAGCGCGACCGGTACGAGCTCGTCTGGCCGGCGCCAACGGGTGAATAGCGCCGTCACGACCGTTGGACCGCCCGGCTTCGAGAGGACGTCGAGGCTCCCGCCGAGGAGGTCGACGCGCTCGCGCATGCTCGCGAGCCCCAGGCTCCCCCGGGACACCGCCTCCGGGTCGAAACCGACGCCGTCGTCTGCGACCTCGACCAGCACCCCCTCCGGGCCCGCCACGACTCGCACGAGCACCTCTTGCGCCAGGGCATGCCGCGCCACGTTGTTGAGCGCCTCACGCAGGACGGAACGGATCGCGAGCGCCTGCGAGTGTGTGTCGGGTTGGAAATGCGGCGGGTCGACCAGCAGCTCAGGGGTCGACCCCGAGTACCGCGAAAAACGCGTGAGCTCGGCCGCCGCGATCACGTCCACCGTGTCGATCTCTGGGCTGCCGTGCTCGAGGAGCGAGATCAGGCCGCGCAGGTCGCCTTCGGCGTGCCCGAGCTCCGCGATCAGGTCTGCGACGCGCTCGCCGATGTGGGCCGCCTGGACGCTCGCATCGCCTTCTGCCGTCAGGTCACGGTGCAGATCGTGCAGGCCGTAGCCGACCGCGGTCAGGCTCTGCATCGGCCCGTCGTGGACGTCGAACGCAAGCCGCACGAGTCGCCGCCGCAGCGCCTCGACCTCGGAGAGGGGCGCCGGCAGAGGCGCCGGAAGATGGACGATAGGCTCGCTCATGGCCGCAGGACTGGCGGAAGACCGGACGGGTCGCGTCCCCCGGCAGCCCATGAAAGCTCACGCCGCGCCGATCCGAAAGCCCCGGACGGGGGATACGTGCGACGCAGACGGTCGCACTCGTTCAGGTGGTTGAACAGTACCTCCGGTCGGCGCAAACCGACCCTTCGCCGTACCTGACGAACCCGCCGATCCGGCTGAATACGGGTCGAGAGTTGCACGCCCAGCGCCCGTGAAAGTGGGGCCTCCTCGGGCCGGTCGGTCAGGACGTCCCGCGCGAATCGTGGCGGAGACTACGGCGCGCCGGCTCTCACAGCGACGCCAGCCGGCCGGAGCTCTCTCCCACCGCGAGCCCGGCCGGCGCGTCGTGGACCTCGAGATACGCGCACGGCCGCCGATCGCCGGGAAACGGCGAGGCCCCGACTTTCAGCACGCGGTAGACGAGGCCATGCGAGCCGAACTCGTCGCCGACCGCCGGACACGGGCCACGGGCGTCGAGCAGCTCGTAGCTCTCGTCGCGCGGGAAGAAAAGGAGGTGCCCCGGGTCTGCGATCGGCCGGAAAAGAGCGGCACAGGGCGACTCGCGCGCCGGCGCTACATCGCGCTGCGTGCCGCTCGCAGCCGACATCGCGGCGCGCCACATCTCCCGCAGCTCGGCGCGACTCATCGTGCAAGGGACGCAGTTCGCGGCATCCCGCCGAAGTCCTCGTAGAGTCGGCCCGTGCGGCGCGTGCTCGTCGTCTCGTACTTCCATCCGCCGTCGCCGGGGATCGCGAGGACGCGCTGGGAGTCGATGACACGCCACCTCCGCCCGTTCGGGGCCGAGGCGACCGTGCTCGCGAGCGACGCCTGGGGAATCCGGCCGGACGACCGCGACCGCGGCGTCGTGCGTGTCGCCGACCTGCGCCGGTTCACGGACGCTGCGGCGCGCGTTCCGGCGCGGCTACCTCCGGGACGGCGCGGATCCATGGTCGGTCAGCAACCCGCCGCAGAAGCTCGGCCTCGTCATCCCCGACGGGAACATCCTGACGTGGCTCCCCGCTCTGACGCTGAGGGCGCGGCGGCTGATCGCCGAGGGACGCTTCGACTGCCTCATCACGACGTCGCCGCCGGAGTCGTCGCACCTGCTGGGGCTTTGGGCGACCGACGCCCGCCGTGGATCGCCGACTTCCGTGACGGCTGGACGTTCGAGCCGCCGCGAGCGCTGCCGCGGCTGGACAGCTTGCGGCGCCTCGAGACCGGCCTCGAGCGGCGGGTCGTGAGCGGCGCGGACGCGGTGGTCTGCGTGTCGAGGCCGGTCGCGGCCGACTTCGAGAGCCGCTTCGGGGTGCCCACCGAGGTAGTGGCGAACGGCTGGGATCCGGAGGTCGCCTCCACGCCGCCCGTTCCGCCGCGCCGCACGGCAGACACCCTCGTCCACACCGGCACGCTCTCGGGCACCTTCGGGCGCGATCCTGCGCCGCTCCTCCAGGCGCTCGCCCTGGTGCGGTCGGAGCCGGGGCTGCCGCCTCTACGGCTCGTCCACGCCGGCCGGCTCACCGCAGCCGACCTCAAGCTTGTGCAGCGGAGCGACGCCGCCGACGCGTTCGAGCACGTCGGGACGCTCGACCGCGCCGGCGCGCTCGCACTCCAGCGTTCGGCTGGCGCGCTCGTGCTGGTCACCTCGCGCAACGCCGCCGAGCTTCCGGGAAAGCTGTTCGAATACCTCGCCGCAGGCCGCCCGATCGTCGCGCTCGCCGCCGGGAACGAGGCCACCCACGTCGTCGAAGAGACGGGAGCGGGGGTCGCGGTCACCGGACGACGCCGCCGCGCTCCGGCGTGTCGCGCCTCGAGCGGTTCACGTATCCCGCGCCGGCGGAGCGAATGGCGAAGCTGATCGAGCTCGCCGTCTCACGGCGCGCCGCTGCTCCCGCACGCTCCTAAAGTTCGCCGGTTCGTCCGCCGATCAATGACCGGGCGCCGTTTGCAGCCCGGCGCCCGGGAGAACGATGCGGACGACAGCTCTCACCCTGATCGCGGCCGGCCTGATCGCCGCAGCCGCTTCGGCGGCGGCCGGCGCGGACACGCACCCCGGGATCCTCGCCGCTCTCAACGCGGAGCGGGCCGCGAACGGGATCCCGGCGTGGGTGCGGGAGAACGCCGCCTGGTCGGCGAAGTGCGCAGACCACGTGCGCTACATGGCCGCGACGGGCTCGCTGACCCACGACGAGAACCCGACCAGCCCCGCCTACACGCCGGACGGGAGCTGGGCCGGCGACCACAGCGTGCTCTCGCTCGGCGCCAGCTGGAGCCGCGGCGACCCGTTCGCCACGGCGCCGATCCACCTGATCCAGTTGATGAGCCCCGAGTTGCGCCAAGTCGGGGTCGCTTCGGACGCGCAGGGCTTTCTCTGCGTGACGACCTGGCCCGGCTACAGATCTTCCGGCTGGCACCGGCCGAGGATGTACACGTATCCCGGCAATGGCGCCAGGAACGTGCAGTTCGCGGAGCGGCCGTCCGAGTTTCCGTTCGTGCCGGGTGACTTCGTCGGCATCGAGCGGGGCACGCTCACGGGCTTCAACATCATGGTCTTCGCCGAGGGCGTCCGGGACGCTTGGTGGGCGCACATCGCCTCGGCCACGCTGTCCGGCCCGGACGGCACCGTGTCTGTCAAGACCATCGACCGGACGACCCCGACCCTTGGGGAGTATCTGCCACCCGGAAGTGGATTTGTGATTCCGACGTCCCCGCTACGGCCCGGGACGATCTATCGTGCAAGCGTCCGCTATACGGACGGCTTGCGTCACACCTGGCACTTCGTGACCGCAGGAGGCTAGAAGACATGGATACCGAGGGAGCACGCCAACTTAAACGTCGGATCGACGAGCGCCAGCGTCTGCACTGGCAGACCGCGCGCGCGGTTCGTGAGGGACATCAGGACGCCGCCGACCCGGACGGCGACTTTCTCGTGCGCTGCCGTGACGGCGTGCGCGAGTACGAGCCGGCGTATGGGATGCGCTTCGTCAAGCAGCTCATCGACGGGCGCTGGGTCACCGCGTCCACCAGCTGAGCCGACGCCCACTGCTGCTCGCCGTCGTCGGCGCGGCTGTGGCGGCTGCGGCGCTGGCGTACGCGCTGCGCGGAAACTCCAACGGGTCCGTTCCGCCGACTGGATCGGCGACAACCCTCCACTTCGCGGTCAACGTTCGCGGCGACAGCGCGGCCGCGGCGCGGATGGGGTTCGACCTCTTCGACGTCAGAGGCAGCACGTCCAGCCCGCAGCAGGTCGTGGCGGCGGTCGGTCGCCTGCCCGCTGGCGGGAAGGCGCTCGTCTGGGTCGGCAACCTCGACAACGCCGCGCCGGGTAGCCCCTGTCCCGCCCCCGGGTTCAGCTACGCGCAGTTCACCGCCCAGGTGGACGCGCTGGCCAGGGACCCGCGCGTCTACGGCTACTACCTGGCCGACGAACCCCACCCGACGGTCTGTCCCGCAGCGGCCGGCGACATCCGGGCGCGCGCCGAGTACATCCACGCGCACGCACCCGGCCAGAAGGCGTTCATCGTCGTCCAGGACGGCTCCGGCATCTGCGGCAGTAACCTCGGCTGCGAGGATCGCGCCCTTCGACCGGACGCCACCCACGTCGACCTGATCGGGCTAGACAGCTACCCCTGCCACTACACGGCCGGCGGCGGGGCCGTTCCCTGCGACAACGGCGCGATCACCGACCGGGTCGAGGTCGCGATCGCCAGCGGCATCCCCCGCAGCGCGATCGTGCCCGTCTACCAAACGTTCGGACAACACGGCCGCACCGACGGCAAGACCGCCTATTACCGCATGCCGAGTACCGCCGAGCTCAGCTCGATGCTCGAAACCTGGAGCCGCCTCGTGCCCGCGCCCGCGTTCGACTATCCCTACACCTACGGCACGCAGTGCCATCCCGACTCCTGCCCCGCGCCGCAAGCGCTCGAGAACACGCCGTCCATCCAGCCCGTCGTCGCGCAGCACAACGGGCAGTAGCCGAGGGCGGCGGCGAAGAGGCCGAGCGATGCGGTGAGCGTAGGAGTGTGGCCGGAGGTGG
>CAZXZX010000077.1:0-9032 GCA_964645445.1 uncultured Gaiellales bacterium | reverse complement strand
GTCCGCTTCATCGTGAAAAAGGTGGGGGATGCGCGGTGCTCGCACGGCGCGAGCGCGCAGTATAGCCGCCGACCGTCCACCGACTTGTCCACAGGCCTGCGCCGCACAACGATGCGGAAAGCGCGAGTTTCCCCCACCGCTTTCCACAGGTGTGGAGGGATTTCTCGGGTCGTGAAAACGCCTGCTCAGGAGCGGATTTTCGCCTCCAATTGGCACCCTGCTAGGCTCGCCTCCGGTTCACGAGGGAGGAGCTGGCGTCGGAGTGGAGGACCAAATCGAGCTGACCGCGGAGAGCCTGTGGAGCGATGTTTCCGGTCGGCTCAGGAGCGCCCTCAACGACACGACCTACGGCACCTGGTTCGCGCACACCGCGGGACTCGGGCTGGACGACACCCGGTTCGTCCTCGCTGTCCCCAACGACTTCACCCGGGACTGGATCGAGGGCCACTTCCTCGAGTTGATCAGCGCTGCGATCCGCGACATCACCGGCCGCGCGCGAGCAGTCGAGCTCCAGGTGACGGACGTCGCCCAGGCGCTGGCGGAGCCCGCGACGCCGGCCGCACCGCGCGTCGCACCGGTCGAGCGGCTCGTGCCGCACCGGCCCGAGAGCGGCGGCTTCAATGCGAAGTACACCTTCGACTCCTTCGTCATCGGGTCGTCCAACCGCTTCGCGCACGCGGCCGCGCTCGCCGTCGCGGAAGCGCCGGCACAGGCGTACAACCCGCTCTTCATCTACGGCAGCACGGGGCTCGGCAAGACCCACCTCCTGCAGGCGGTCGCGCAGTACGTCAGCGAGCACTCGCGCGAGATGAGCGTCCGCTACGTCACGAGCGAGACGTTCATGAACGACTTCATCAACTCCCTCCGCGACAAGCGCATCGAGGGCTTCAAGCAGCGCTATCGGACGTACGACGTCCTCCTGATCGACGACGTCCAGTTCTTCGAGCACAAGGAGCGCATCCAGGAGGAGTTCTTCCATACGTTCAACTCCCTGTACGAGGCCGGCTCGCAGATCGTCATGTCGAGCGACCGCCCGCCGCGCGACATCGCGACGCTCGAGGAGCGCCTGCGCAGCCGCTTCGAATGGGGGCTGATCACCGACATCCAGCCGCCCGACCTGGAGACGCGTATCGCGATCCTTCGCAAGAAGGTGAAGACGGACGGCATCCACGTGCCAGAGCCGGAGGTTCTGACGTTCATCGCCGGCCGCGTCTCGACGAACATCCGCGAGCTCGAGGGTGCGCTCACGCGCGTCGTCGCGTTCTCGTCGCTCACCGGCCGCACCATGTCCGTCGAGCTCTCCCAGGACGTCCTCAAGGACGTCTTCCCGCAGGGCGAGGCGGCCGAAGTGTCGATCAAGCGCATACAGGATCTCGTTGCGGAGCGCTTCAGCCTCTCCCTCGAGGAGCTCTGCGGCGACAAGCGTTCGCAGAACATCGTCTACCCGCGGCAGGTCGCGATGTACCTGTCGCGCGAGCTCACCGACTCGTCGCTGCCGAAGATCGGGAAGGAATTCGGGGGGCGCGACCACACGACGGTCATCCACGCGACCTCGAAGATCGCCCGCCTGATCCGTGAGGACAGGTCTGTGTACAACCTCGTGCAAGAGCTCACCGCCCGGGTCAAACAGGTCCGCTAGCGAAACGTCCTGTGGAACCGCGAGAATTCTCCCCAGCCGCGCACACCTCCGGATTCGCGGTAGCCATGCGAAATTCGAGCATTGTCCCCGTCGTCCACACGCCCTACTACTCCTACGAGGTTTTTCTAGATGATTGAGACTGACATCGTGGTGAGCGCGGGACTGAGGATTACGTGTGCCAAGGACGAGCTGGCCCAGGCGCTGGGCGTCGTCTCGCGCGCGCTGTCGACGAGGACGTCTGTGCAGATCCTCTCCGGGGTGTTGTTGGAAGCGCGGGGCGGCGAGTTGCGCCTCGCGGCGACGGACATGGAGCTCTCGTTGCGTGCGACGGTCCCGGCGCAGATCGAAGGCGACGGGGCGATCGTGCTTCCAGGCAAGACCTTCGTCGACATCGCACGGCTGCTCCCAGGGGGCGACGTGACGATCGAGCACAGGCCTGCAGAGTCGGTCGTGCACGTCACCGCGGGGAGCGCCAGCTACACCCTCAACACGTACAACCCCGAGGACTTCCCACGGCTGCCCGAGCTCGACGCGGTAGCGACGTTCAGCGTCGAGCGCGAGTCGCTGCTCGAGACCATCCAGCGCGTTGCGCGTGCTGCATCGCGTGACGAATCGCGCCCGGTGCTGACCGGGATCCTGGTGCAGTTCGGTGGGGGCAAGCTCGTCATGGCGGCGACCGACTCGTACCGGCTCGCGGTCAAGGAGACGTCGTTCGCCGGAACGGTTCCCGACCTCGAGGCGATCGTTCCCGGGCGGGCGCTGCAGGAGCTGGCGCGCGTCGCCGGATCGGGCGACGAGGTCGAGATCGGCGTCCAGGAGAACCAGGTGATCTTCTCCACCGACGGCGTCTGGCTGACGACGCGCCGCATCGACGGCCAGTTCCCGAACTACCGCCAGCTGCTTCCGGAGTCGTTCGAGCACGAGTTGACGCTGCCACGCGGCGAGCTGCTCGACGTCATTCGCCGCGCCGCGGTGATGATCCAGCGTGCAACACCGCTCCAGCTGCGATTCGCCGAAGGCGAGCTCACCGTTGTTGCCCGCACGCACGAGGTGGGCGAGTCGCGCGAGTCGCTGCCGGTCGGATACACCGGCGAGCCGCTCGAGATCGGTTTCAATGCCGACTTCCTCCGCGACGGCCTCGAGCTGCTCGACAGCGACGACGTGCGTGTGAAGCTCATCAGCCCGCTCCGGCCGGCCGTGATCCAGGGCGACGGGGACGACTTCACGTACCTCGTCATGCCGATCCGGCTGCCAGGCTGATCGCCGAAGAGCTCTCGCTGCGCAGCTTCCGGTCGTACGAGCGGCTCGAGCTCGTGCTCGAGCCGGGCCTCGTGCTGGCGACGGGGCCGAACGGCGTCGGGAAGACGAACCTCCTCGAGGCGCTGCACGTCGGTACGCAGGGCTTCTCGCCGCGCACACGCAACGATCGCCAGCTGATCCGCTTCGGCGAGGAGGCTTCGCGTATCGCGGTACGAGGCCGTCGAGGGGGTGCGCCGGTCGGAGTGGAGGTGAAGCTCGAGGCGGGCGCGGCAAAGCACGCGTCGCTCAACGGCGCACCGCTGCGAAGCGTCGAGCATCTGCGCGGCGAGCTGACGACGCTCGTCTTCACGCCGGATCGCCTCGGCGTCGTCAAGGGTGCTCCGGCTGCCCGCCGCGCGTACTTCGATCGTGCGCTCGGCCGGCTGAGTCCTGCACGGGCGCAGCTGCCGGCCGACTATGGCGGCGCCGTCGCGCAGCGGAACGCGTCGCTGCGGCGCATTGCGGTCGGGGCGTCGACTCGCGACGCGATCGTCCCCTGGACGCAGCAGGTCGCAGACCTCGGAGCGCAGCTCGTCGCAGCGCGCCGCGAGGTGCTCGCGTTGCTCGCTCCCGCCTTCGCCGCGCACGCGGCCGCCTTCGGCCTCGAGGACGCGGAGCTGCGCTACGACGGCGAGCCTCCAACGGTGGAGCAGCTCGACGCGCGCTTCGATCGCGACCTCGACCGCGGTGTGACGGGAGCCGGCCCGCACCTCGACGATGTTCTCGTGACCGCTTCGGCCCGCGACCTCCGCAGCTTCGGCTCACAGGGGGAGCAGCGCCTCGCCGTCCTCGCACTCCTTCTCGCGGAGGCAGACCTCATCACCGACCGCCGAGGCGCCCCACCGCTGCTCCTGCTCGACGACGTGCTCTCCGAGCTCGACCCCGGCCGCCGCCGCACTCTCGCCGACCGGGTGGGCGGCCGTGGTCAGACACTGATCACGGCGACTGACCCGGCGATGCTGCCCACAGAGCCGGACCAGCTGGTGGAGGTGCGTGTTGGAACCGCTCGGTGACGAGGTCAGGCGCGAGCTCGGGCGCTTCGGCCCCCAGGGTGCGATCGGCGAGGTCGTGGCTGCGTGGCCCGACGCCGTCGGCGCTGAGATCGCGCGGAGCGCGTGGCCGGCCCGGTTCCAGCGCGACGGCACGCTGATCGTCCACACGCGCGACTCGATCTGGGCGTTCGAATTGACCCAGCGTGCGGGTGAAATCCAAGAGCGCCTCGATGGAGTGAGCGCGATGAAGTTCATTCCGGGCCCGCTTCCCGAGTCGCCGGCCGACGAGGTCGTCACGGAGGCGACCACCCCAGCCGTCGCCTCTCCCGAACAGCGTCGGCGAGCAGAGGAGATCGCCTCCGAAATAGCCGACGAGGAACTGCGCAAAATCGTTACGAAGGCGATCGAAAGAGCGTTGGCAAACGCTCCGAACGACCGCTCGTTCTGATACACTTCGGGGCGCCCGCAAATGTGGGATTTGCAGGGCTTTTTTCATGGCTGAACAGACCTATACCGCAAAGGACATCACCGTCCTCGAAGGCCTCGAGCCGGTCCGGCTCCGGCCCGGCATGTACATCGGCACGACGGGCCTCCGGGGCCTTCATCACCTCGTCTACGAGGTGGTCGACAACTCGGTCGACGAGGCGCTCGCCGGCGAGAACGATCGCATCGAGGTAACGCTCCATCCCGACCATTCGGTGACCGTGCGCGACTGGGGTCGTGGCATCCCGGTCGACGAGATGGAAGGCCAGGGAGAGTCCGCGCTGACCGTCATCCTGACGAAGCTCCACGCGGGCGGGAAGTTCGGCGGCTCGGGTTACAAGGTGTCGGGCGGTCTGCACGGCGTCGGCGTCTCGGTCGTCAACGCGCTGTCGGAGCGGCTCGTCGCCGAGGTGCGCCGCGGCGGCAAGCTCTATCGCCAGCAGTTCGAGCGGGGCACGCCGCTCGGGCCGGTGGACATCTCCGACGACGACGGCGACACGGGCACGACGATCTCGTTCCTTCCCGACGCCGGGATCTTCGAAGAGATCGACATCGAGGCCGGCACCGTCACGCAGCGGCTGCGCGAGACCGCGTTCCTGACGAAGGGGCTGTACATCAAGCTCGTCGACGAGCGCGCCGACGGCAAGACGGTCGAGTTCCACTACGAGGGCGGCATCAGAGACTTCGTCGCGTACGTGAACGAGTCGAAGGAGCCGATCCACCGGCATATCGCGTACTTCCAGAACGAGACCGACGTCGGCATCGCCGAGGTGGCGATGCAGTGGAACAGCTCCTACCAGGACTCGATCTTCTCGTTCGCGAACAACATCAACACGATCGAGGGCGGGACGCACATGCAGGGCTTCCGCTCTGCCCTGACGCGCACGCTGAACAAGTACGCGCGCGACAAGGGCCTGCTGAAGGAGAAGGAGGACAACCTCGAGGGCGAGGACGTGCGCGAGGGTCTCGCCGCGGTCATCTCGGTGAAGCTCCAGAACCCGCAGTTCGAGGGTCAGACGAAGGGCAAGCTCGGCAACCCGCAGATCGCCGGCTTCGTCGAGGCGACCGTGAACGCGCAGCTCTCCGAGTTCCTCGAGGAGAACCCGACCGACGCGCGCCAGATCGTCAATAAGGCGATCGCGGCCGCGCGCGCTCGCCAGGCCGCGCGCAAGGCGCGCGAGCTCACGCGGCGGAAGTCGGCGCTCGAGAGCATGTCGCTGCCGGGCAAGCTCGCCGACTGCACCATCCGCGACCCGGAGTCGGCGGAGCTCTTCATCGTCGAGGGCGACTCCGCGGGCGGCCCGGCGAAGATGGGCCGCGACCGCACGTATCAGGCGGTCCTGCCGCTGCGCGGCAAGATCATCAACAGCGAGAAGAACCGCATCAACAAGGTTCTCTCCAACAACGAGATCCAGGCGATGATCACCGCGATCGGCACCGGCATCGGCGACGAGTTCGACATTGCGTCGCTTCGCTATCACCGCATCGTCGTCATGACCGACGCCGACGTCGACGGCTCGCACATCCGTACGCTCGTGCTCACGTTCCTGTACCGGCACATGAAGGAGCTGTTCGAGCGCGGGCACATCTACATCGCCGTGCCGCCGCTGTACAAGGTCAAGCTCGGCAACCAGGAGTTCTACTTCGAGAAGGACGCGCAGCTCGAGGAGCTGCTCGTACGCGAGCGCTTCGGCGACCTCGATGTGCGCGACCGCGATGGGAACGCCGTCAAGCTGACCGAAGCGCGGTGGAAGCGCTTCACGAGCTCGCTCGCGGAGTTCGAGGGCTGGTCGGCACGACTGCGTGCCGATTACGGCGCCCACGCATCCGACCTCGCCGTCTCGCACCGCCTCGTCGAGCTCGACGCGGTGACGCCTGCCGCAATCGAGACGGCGATCGCGACGCTGCCGGCGAACGGCTACACGCTGTCGGTGCTCGAGCGCGACGACGCGGGCCTTCGCGTGAAGGTGGTCGAGGAGGAGACGTCGGCGGCACAGACGATCGCGCTCTCCGCCGACCTTCTGGCGTCGCCGATCTACGCGAACCTGCGCAAGGCGTACGCGAAGCTCGTCGAGGTCGTCGGGCCGCCGCCGTTCACGCTGACGCTCGGCAAGAAGAGCGCGCGCGCCGAAACCTTCGGGGAGCTGCGCCAGTCCGCGCTCGACCTGGCGAAGGAGGCGGGCATCCAGCTTTCGCGTTTCAAAGGCCTCGGCGAGATGAACCACGACCAGCTGTGGGAGACGACGATGGATCCGAGCAGACGCCTGCTCGTCCGGGTCGACGTCGAAGACGCCCACGCCGCCGATCGCCTGCTCTCGATGCTGATGGGCGAGCAGGTCGAGCCTCGCCGCCAGTTCATCGAGGACAACGCGAAGGACGTGACCTTCCTCGATGTCTGAGGTAGACACCGGAGCACTCGGCGCGGGCCGCATCGAGCCCCGCGAGCTCGAGCAGGAGATGCGCTCGAGCTATCTCGACTACGCGATGTCGGTCATCGTCGGCCGCGCGCTTCCGGACGTGCGCGACGGCCTCAAGCCCGTCCATCGCCGTGTGCTGTACGGGATGCACGAGGCGGGGCTGCAACCGAACAAGCCGTACAAGAAGGCCGCCGCGACCGTCGGCGACGTGATGGGCAAGTACCACCCGCACGGTGACCAGGCGATCTACGACACGCTCGTGCGGATGGCGCAGCCGTTCTCGCTGCGCTACCCGCTCGTCGACGGCCAGGGCAACTTCGGCTCCGTCGACGACGATCCGCCGGCGGCCATGCGCTACACCGAGGCGCGTCTCTCGAAGATGGCGACGGAGATGCTCCGTGACATCGACGCGAACACCGTCGACTTCGGGCCGAACTACGACGAGTCGCGACGCGAGCCGAGCGTGCTTCCGTCCCGGTTCCCGAACCTGCTCGTCAACGGTTCGGCCGGCATCGCCGTCGGCATGGCGACGAACATGCCGCCGCACCGTCTCGGCGAGATCGTGGACGCGATCGTCGCGATGATCGACGACCCCACCGTCACGGTCGAGGACCTGATGAAGCACGTAAAGGGTCCCGACTTCCCGACCGGCGCGATCATCGTCGGCCGCGCCGGCATCCGTGACGCGTATCGCACGGGTCGCGGCCGCGTCGTCATGCGCGCACGCGCGCACATCGAGGAGCTGCGCGGCGGCAAGTCGGCCATCGTCGTCACCGAGCTTCCGTACGGGGTCAAGAAGGGGGGCGACGCCGGCGTCATCCGCAAGATCGCCGACCTCGTCCAGGACAAGGTGCTCACGGAGGTGTCCGACCTCGCCGACCACTCCGACCGCAGCGGCATGCGCATCCAGGTCGAGCTGAAGCGTGACGCGGTGCCGCAGGTCGCGCTCAACAAGCTCTTCAAGCACACGCCACTCCAGTCGACGTTCGGCTACAACGCCGTCGCGCTCGTCGACAACGTCCCGAAGACGCTCGCGCTGCGCGAGCTGATCTCGCACTACCTCGACTTCCAGCGCGAGGTGGTCACGCGACGCTCGAAGGACGAGCTGCGCAAGCTCGAGGCGCGCGTCCACGTACTCGAGGGATACCTCAAGGCGCTCGACGTTCTCGACCAGATCATCGCCCTGATTCGCGCTGCCGAAGACGTCGACGCCGCGCGCACCGGACTGATGGACACGTTCGAGTTCAGCGAGATCCAGGCGCAGGCGATCCTCGACCTCCGCCTGCGCGCGCTGACCGCGCTCGAGCGGCAGGACGTCGAGCGCGAGTACAAGGACAAGACCGAGCGCATCGGCGAGTTGCGAGAGATCCTCGGCGACCAGACGCGCATCGACGCACTCATCCGCGAGGAGCTGCTCGAGATCAAGCAGATCTACGGCAGGAACGACGACCGTCGCACCGAGATCGTCGCGGCCGAGGAGGAGCTCGAGCTCGAGGACATGATCGCGGAAGAAGACATGGTGATTGCGATCACGCAATCCGGCTACATCAAGCGTCTACCCGTGACCGCGTACCGCGAGCAGAAGCGTGGCGGCATCGGCGTCATGGGCATGGATCTGAAGGACGAGGACTACATCGAGCACCTGTTCGTCGCGTCCACGCACGACTACATCCTCTTCTTCACCAACGTCGGCAAGGTCTACCGGCTGAAGGTGCACGAGCTGCCGCTGGGGTCGCGCCAGTCGAAGGGCCGTGCGATCGTCAACCTCCTTCCGTTCCGGCAGGGTGAGCAGGTGCGCGCCGTCGTCCAGACGCGCGACTTCAGCGAGGCGAAATACCTCGTCTTCGGAACGAAGAACGGCATCGTCAAGAAGACGGAGCTCGCTGCGTACAACACGCCGCTGCGCGCTGACGGGATCATCGCGATCAAGATGCGCGAGGGCGACGAGCTCGTCGGCGTCCGCCACTCATCGGGCGACGACGACATCCTCATGATCTCCAAGCTCGGCCAGGCGATCCGCTTCAACGAGAAGGAGGTGCGCGCGATGGGCCGCGACACCTCCGGCGTCGCCGGCATGCGGATGCGCAAGGACGACGAGGTCATCTCGGTGAACATCGCACAGGACGACTCCGACCTGCTCGTCGTCACCGAGAACGGCTACGGCAAGCGCACGCGCGTCGCCGACTATCCCCGCAAGGGCCG
>CAZXZX010000076.1:0-9440 GCA_964645445.1 uncultured Gaiellales bacterium | reverse complement strand
ACCGGCACGCTCACGCGTCGCGACTCGTCCGGCATCCCCGACTCGGGACCGAGCGCGAGCGCTCCGTCCTCGACGAAGAAGATCCCCGCCCACCTGCACCCGTCGCCCGCGGCGAGCGACTCCACCGTCTCGCGGAGCGCGTCGTCGGCGTCAGCCGACATCGAACTTCGCCCGGTAGTCGTCGGGTATCGGGATCGGCGTACGCGTCTTCACGTCGATGTAGACGAGGGTCTGGTGCGCGGTGACGGCGAGCGTGCGCTCCGGGAGCTTGAAGGCTGCGAACTCGTACGTGATGCTCGTGCGACCGATGCGCGCGACGCGAATGTGGATCTCGAGCTCGTCGTCGAAGCGCGCGGGCGCAAAGTACTCGACGTCGTTCGCACGCATGACGAACTCGCCGCCGCCGTCGTACTTCAGCAGCCCCAGGGAGCGGAGGTACTCGGTGCGCGCGAGGTCGAAGAACGGGTTGTAACGGCCGTAGTAGACAACGCTCTGCGCGTCCGTGTCCGAGAAGCCGACCCGCGTCTTGGCCGAGAAGGCGTATTCGCTCACGACCGGATGAGGTCGAGCAGCTCGTCGCGCTTCCGCTCCATCAGCTCCTCGGAGGTCGCTTCGAGGTTGAGACGCAGGAGCGGCTCCGTGTTCGACGGGCGCACGTTGAAGTGCCAGTCGTCGGCGTCGACGGAGATGCCGTCCAGATGCGAGATCGTCCCCTCGGCGGCGTAGCGCTCCTTGATCTCCTGCAGCTTGAGCGCGACGTCCTTCACGGGGGTGTTCAGCTCTCCGGTGAGGAAGTGTCCATTCTGCAAGGGCGCGAGGATCTGCGACAACGTCTGTCCCTTGCGGGAGACGAGCTCGAGCATGAGCAGGAACGGGACCATGCCGGTGTCGGCCTGGGAGAAATCGCGGAAGTAGTAGTGGCCCGAGACCTCGCCGCCGAACGCGGCGTGATCCTTGCGCATGCGGGCCTTGATGAACGCGTGCCCGACGCGATTGATGAGCGGCTCGCCGCCGTCGCGCTCGATCGTCTCCGGCACGGCACGGCTCGCCCGAACGTCATAGATGATCTTCGCCCCGGGCTCCTTCGCGAGCACGGCCTCGGCGAACAGCGCGGTGACGAAGTCGCCCGGTACGAACTCGCCGGTGTCGTCGACGAAGAAGCAGCGGTCGGCATCGCCGTCGAATGCGACGCCGAGGTCGGCGCCTTGTTCGCGGGTCGTGCGCACGATGAACTCGCGGTTCTCGGGCAGGAGCGGGTTCGGCTCGTGATTCGGGAAGGAGCCGTCCGGCTCGAAGAAGCAGCGCACCGCGTCGACCATCGGCAAGCGCTCGAGCACGGGTGGGAGCATTGCGCCCGCCATCCCGTTCGCCGCGTCGATCACGACCTTCAGCGGCCTGAGCGCCGACACGTCGATGAAGGACATCACCCGGTCGACGTACGGCGGCCAAATGTCGTATTCCGACACCGTCCCAGGCGGACCCGACCGGTGCCAGGCCGCGGCCATGGCCCGGTCGCGCACGTCCAGAAGGCCGGACTCGCCGCCGACCGGCAACGCTCCGCGGCGGACGATCTTCATGCCCGTGTACTGCCTCGGGTTGTGGGAGGCGGTGACCGTGAGGCCGCCGTCGAGCCCGAGTTCGCCGACTGCGAAATAGAGCATCTCCGTCCCGATCATCCCCAGGTCGAGCACCTCGGCTCCGCCGTCGGCCGCGCCGCGGATCGCCGCGGCGGCCATCGCCGGGCTCGAGAGGCGCATGTCGTGCCCGACCGCGAAGCGCTTCGGCTCGAACTGCTCGACCACGGCCCGGCCGATCGCGTAGGCCCCCTCCTCGTCCAGCTCGGTGGGGTAGACGCCGCGCACGTCGTACGCCTTGAAGACCTTGGGGTCCAACATCCCGCGGCGATCCTAGCCACCCGGCACCGCGTACCATTCGGATCATGGAGCGCAAGCTCGCAACCGTTCTCTTCGTCGACCTCGTGAGCTCGACCGAGCTCGTCGCCGAGACCGACCCCGAGATCGTCCGGCGCCGCGTCAGCCGGTTCTTCGACCAGGTCTCGCACTGCATCGTCACGCACGGCGGGACGGTGGAGAAATTCGCAGGGGACGCCGTCATGGCGGCCTTCGGCGTGCCGCTCGCGCACGAGGATGACGCCGAGCGGGCCGTGCGCGCAGGGCTGGCGACGCTCGAGCGCGTTCGTGAGCTCGGTCTCGAGGCACGTGTCGGCATCGAGGCTGGCGAGATCGTCGCCGACGACTCCGCGTCGACGTTCGCCACCGGCGAGGCGGTCAACCTCGCCGCACGGCTGCAGCAGCGGGCAGCATCGGGCGAGATCCTCGTCGGCCCCGGCGCGGCACGCCTCGTCGGCGGGCGCATCGAGCTCGAACCTGCCGGCACCCTCGAGCTGCGCGGGTTCCGCGTGCCGATCGCGGCGAGCCGCGTCCTCTGCGCCGCCGATCCGGGCACGCCGATCGCGACCGTCAAGGCGCCGCTCGTCGGACGCGAATCGGAGCTCGAGCTGCTCGAGAACACGTTCGCACGCACCGTCCGCGACCGCCGCGCGACGCTCTTCACGATCTACGGCGATCCCGGTGTCGGCAAGAGCCGGCTCGCGCGCGAGTTCACCGAGGGCGTGGAGGGCGCGACCGTGCTCTTCGGCCGCTCGCTCCCGTACGGGGAAGGCGTCACGTACTGGCCGCTCGCCGAGATGGTGAAGGCGTCCGCCGGGATCAGCGACGACGATCCTCTCGACGAGGCGCAGAGGAAGCTCCGCGCCTGCTGCGAGGACGAGGAGGTCGCAGACCTGCTCGGCCTCGCCGTCGGTGTGCTCGCCGCCGTGGAGGGCGAGCGCGCGCAGCGTGAGATCGCGTGGGCTGCGCGCGCGTGGGCGGAGCAGCTCGCGCAGGCGCAGCCGCTCATCCTCGTGTTCGAGGACACGCACTGGGGCGAGGAGCCGCTGCTCGAGCTGATCGAGCACCTCGCGGCGTGGGTCAAGGAGGCGCCGCTCCTCATCCTCTGCCTTGCCCGGGCCGAGCTGCTCGACGTCCGCCCGACATGGGGCGGAGGCCGCGTGCGCGCGACGACGATCGAGCTCGAGCCGCTGCGCGAGGAGGAGAGCGCCGAGCTCGTCGCGGCACTCACCGCCGATTTCGACGTCCCGATCGACGCAGCGACCGTGCTCGCGAAGACCGAGGGCAATCCGCTCTTCGTCGAGGAGACCGTCCGGATGCTGGCGGAGCGTCCACGCGACGGCCTCGCGCGCATCCCGGACACCCTGCAGGCGCTCATCGCCGCTCGCATCGACCGCCTGCCCACGTCCGCGCGGTCCGCGCTTCAGCGTGCGGCCGTGATGGGCCGGATCTTCATGGCCGGTGCACTCGAAAGCGTGTCGCCCGAGCTCGCGGACGTCGGCGACGCGCTCGACGAGCTCCTCCTCCGCGATCTCATCGTCGACGAGCCGCGCGCGTCCATCAGCGGCGAACACGCGTACAAGTTCAAGCACGTGCTCATCCGCGAGGTTGCGTACGCAGGCCTCTCGAAGGGGTCGCGCGCCGACCTCCACTACGCGTTCGCGGAGTGGCTCGGCGAGCGCGCCGGGGATGAGCTGCTCGAGATCCGTGCCTTCCACCTCGACCAGGCCGCGCGCCTGCTGACCGAGCTCGACGGCACGGCGCCGGCCGACCTGCGCGAGGAGGCGGCCGTGATGCTCACGAAGGCGGGCCATCGCGCACTGTCGCGCGAGGCGTTCCGCAGCGCGCGCAAGCTGCTGCTGCGCGCAGTGGAGCTCGCGCCGACACTGGAGCGCCGATACCTCGCCGGCCGCGCCGCCTGGCGCCTCGCCGACTTCCCGGCGGTGATCGTGGAGATGACCGAGGTCGCGGACGCGGCGGCAAAGCAGGGCGAGACGGTCGTCCAGGGGCGCGCCTTGACGGCACTCGCCGAGGCCGTGCTGCAGCACAAGGCCGACGCCGTCAGCGCGGGACGGCTCGCGAGGCAGGCCCTCGACGTGCTTGCGGGCGAGCCGCCGGGCGTTCGCTTCGAGCCGCTCTGGATCTCGTCGCAAGTGGCGACGTGGCAGGGCGATTCGGAGGCGTTCGAGCGCTACGCGAGAGAGGCGCTCGAAGCGGCGCGGGACGCCGAGCGCAAGGATCTCGAGGTACTCGTCATCCAGAGCCTCGCCTTCTCCTATCTCGCGCGGCTCGAGATCGCCGAGTCGCTGCCGCTGATCGACCGGGCCTTCGAGCTTGCCGACGCGAGCGGGAGCATCACCGGCCGCGCGTTCGCGCACGGCGTCCGCGGCTATTACGAGCTCGTCACCGAGCGGCCGGCCGAGGCGGAGACCGACTATGCGACCGCACGGGAGCTCTATGCCGAGATCGGCAACACGCGGCGTGAGGCGATCATGCTCAGTTACATCGGGCGCGCGGCGTTCGCGCAAGGCCACGACGAGCGTGCCGAGGCGATCCTCCGCGACGCCGTCCGCACGCTGAAGGGCCTCGGCGACCGCGGCGCGCTCTGCGAGGCGCAGCGGGCGCTCGCGATGGTGCTCGCCGAGGAGGGCAAGCTCGACGAGGCCGAGCGGTACGCGCTCGAAGCGCGTGAGACGGTCGGCCCGGAGGACCGCGTCTCGATCGGGACGACGCGGCTCGCGCTCGGCATCGTTCGCGCACGCCAGCATCGCGACGCCGAGGCGGAGGAGCTTCTTCGCGAGGCGGTCGAGGTCTTCAACATGTACGGCCTGCGCGCGCTGGAGCACTGGGCGCTGCGCGTGCTCACCGAGTTCCTCCGCGAGCACGGCCGCGACGACGAGGCGATCGTCTACGAGGAGCGGCGCGCCTCGCTCGGCCCGACGAGCACCGTGCGAATCGCCTGAGTCGACGCCTCGTCGGGCGACTCGCTGATCACCGTCGCGGGACGCTCGAAGTGGTCGAGCGCTTCGCGCAACGGCTCCGCACGCAGTGTCCCCTCACCGTAGGGCAAGTGCTTCGTCTCGTTGCGGTTCGCGTACTGGATGTCGCTGAAATGGATGTGGAAGGGCACGCCGCTCTCGAGCACACCGCCCGTCTCCTCGAGCGCTGCCACGAACGGATCGACGCCAACGAACGCGCCGTCACTCGTCGCGTGCATGTGCGCGAAGTCGAGCACGGGGCGGACCCAGTCGAGCTGCGACGCGATGAACACGACGTCCTCGAGCGAGCCGAGCTCGCGCACGCGCCCCATCACCTCGACGCCGAACGGGACGGCGCGGCCCTTCTGTTCCAGCCGCTCGCGCAGCTCGCCCAGTTGCTCGACGACGGAGGCGAGTGCCTCGTCCCGCGTGCGGCCGAGGAGGAAGCCGGGATGGAAGACGACGAGCTCCGCGCCGCACGCGGCCGCGATGCCCGCGGAATGATCGAGCATCCCGATCGCCATGTTCAACTTCTTGCCGCGCTCCGCGTGGCCCATGAAGCCCGCGAGCGGCGCGTGGACGGAGAGCGCGACATCGGTGTCGCGGGCGAGCTCGCCGAGCCGTGCGGCGAAGTCGTAGCCCATCCAGAACTTTCCTTCGAAATCGATCTCGCACGCAGAGAGGCCGCGCGCGAGCAGCGCCTCGATCGCGGCTTCCGGGCTGTCCCGCGAAGGCATTCGTGCGGGTCCGAACTTGATCGCACCCATTCCGTCCGACGCAGTTTCTACCTTTTCGGCATGGCCAAGCACCCGTCGCGAATCGACCTCCTCGAGCTCGACATCGATCTCCGTCTCGCCGACCTGTGGCGGGAGGCGTCCGACATCTCGGAGTGGAATCTCGACGTCGTCGCCGCTTTCCTGCGTGCCGCGTACGGCAAGGGCTACTGCGACGCACTCACCGAGGACGCTCCCGGCTCCCTCTGCCACGACCACGGCTACCGGGTGCCGGCGCGGCGTCAGGCCGCGTCCAACAGCTCCTCGTAGTCCGCCGGGTATTTCGCCCCGCTACGATCCCGGTGTGAAGCGGAGCCCTGCCCGCCTCGTCATAGCGCTCTCAGTCGCGGCCGCTCTCGCGGTCTTCATCCTGTACACGTCGATTGCGGGCGCGGGCACGCCGCAGATCTCGCCGAGCACGCTGTCCCAGCACACGGGCGAGGACGTCCTCCTCGTCGGCACCGTGGTCGGGCACGTGGCCGGCGACGCGCACGCGGGCGGGATGCACTTCCTGCTGAAGGACGATCACGGGGCGGCCCCGGCGCGCACGCGCGTCCTCTACTCCGGCAGCGTCCCCGACCTGTTCCGGACCGGGCGGCAGATCGTCGTCGAAGGGACGCTTCGCAACGGGACGTTCGTCGCGAAGCCGGGCTCGCTCGTGACGAAGTGCCCGTCGAAGTACACGCCGGCGAAGTCCAGTAACACGTAGTGGCCGCGCTCGGCCGCGCGGCGCTGCTTCTCAGTCTCGGGCTCGTCGCGTACGCGCTCCTCGGGGGGTCGCTCGCGGCGTGGAAGCGCAGGCGCCGGCTCGCGCTCTCGGCGCAGAACGCACTTGTCGCGTCGTTCGCGACGACGCTCGTCGCCGCGCTCGTTCTCTGGATCGCACTCGCACGGCGCGACCTCTCGTTCGTCTACGTCGCGCAGCACACGAGCCGCTCGCTCCCGCTCGGCTACGCGCTCTCGGCGTTCTGGGGAGGGCAAGAAGGATCGCTGCTGCTGTGGCTGCTCGTGCTCACCGCGTATGCATCGCTAGCCGTCTGGCTCAACCGGCGCTCGCGCGAGCTGATCGCGTGGACGGTCCCCGTGCTCGGCGGCATCGCCGTCTTCTTCGCCTTCATGCTGTGCTTCGTCTCGAGCCCGTTCGCGACGGCGTCTGCGCCCGCCGACGGCGCCGGGATGGTGCCGAGCCTCCAGAACCCGTACATGCTCGCGCACCCGCCGATGCTCTATCTCGGCTACGTCGGGCTGACCGTCCCGTTCGCGTTCGCAATGGGCGCACTGCTCGCTCGGCGCACCGACGAGCGCTGGATCGTCGCGACACGGCGCTGGACGCTCGCCGCATGGGCGTTCCTCGGCGTCGGGCAGCTGCTCGGCGCGCATTGGGCGTACGTCGAGATCGGCTGGGGCGGCTACTACGCGTGGGACCCGGTCGAGAACGCCGCACTCATGCCGTGGCTCGCGTCGACGGCGTTCCTGCACTCGGTCATGATCCAGGAGAAGCGCGGGATGCTGAAGGTGTGGAACGTGACGCTCGTCGCGCTCGCGTTCTGCCTGTCCCTGTTCGGGACGTTTCTCACGCGTTCAGGTGTCGTCAACTCGATCCACTCGTTCTCGCAGAGCCCACTCGGCGGCTGGTTCCTCGGCTTCATCGCAGTGGTCGCGGTCTTCTCGGTCGGCCTCATCTACATCCGGCTACCGCTGCTCCGTGCTCGCACGAAGCTCGAGTCGCTCGTCTCGCGTGAGGCTGCGTTTCTCTACAACAACCTGCTGCTCGTCGCGCTCGCGCTCACGATTCTGTGGGGCGTCGTGTATCCGCTTCTGACCCAGGCGGTGAACGGGACGACGCGCTCGGTGTCGAAGCCGTACTACGACTTCTTCCTGCACACGTTCGGCCTCCCGCTGCTGCTCTTGATGGGGATCGGCCCGCTCGTCGCGTGGCGGCGGGCGTCGCTGCGCGCGCTCGGCAAGACGTTCGCGATCCCCGCTGCGTTCGCGGTCGTCACCGGAGCCGCGCTCATCGGCGCCGGCTTCGGCAGCTCGCTTCCGGGGCTGCTCGCGTACACGTTCTCCGCGTTCGTCGCGGCGTCGATCGTGCTCGAGTTCGTCCGCGGCCGCCGCGCAACCGGCTCGCTGCTTCGGCTCGTCGCGCGCAACCGCCGGCGTTACGGCGGGTACGTCGTGCACGCGGCGGTCGTGCTGCTCGCCATCGGCATCGCCGGCTCGAGCGCATACCAGACCGTGCGTGAGCGCAGCCTCCAGCCGGGGCAGTCGATGGAGGTGGCCGGTTACACGCTCACATACCAGTCGCTCCAGAATCGGCAGCTGCAGAACGCGCAGCAGACGAGCGCCGTCGTCGACGTCTCCCGCGGCAGCTCGCACGTGGCGACGCTGCATCCTGGCAAGAGCTGGTTCCCGGTGGAGCAATCCGCGTCGAACGACGTGTCGATCTATCACGACCCGCGCAACCTCGGCGACGTGTACACGATCGCAGACGGGATCTCGAAGAGCGGGACGGTCGATCTCAAGGTGCTTGTGAAGCCCCTCGTCAATCTCGTCTGGGCGGCAGGCTTCGTCTTCGTGTTCGGCGCGCTCGTCGCGATGTGGCCGGACGCGGTCGAGCAGCGGCGCCTCGTCGAGCGCTACGCCGCCGTGCCGGTATGACGCTCGCGCTCGTGCTCGGCGCCGTGCTCGCCGTCCTCGTGGTGCTCGCGGTCGCGCGTCCGTTCCTGCGTGAGCCGGCCGCCGCCGGCGACAGGCTCGACGAACCGGGCGAGCTCGAGCGGCGCCGGCTGTCGCTCACCGAGGAGCGCGATCGCGCGCTCTTCGCGCTGAAAGAGCTCGAGTTCGACCATCGTACGGGCAAGATCTCGGACGAGGACTACCGTCGGCTGGTCGGGCCGCTCCGGCGGCGGGCGGCGGAGGCGTTACGTGCGCTCGAGCCGCGGGCAGAAGCACGCCATGCCCGCGTCGCGCGACCAGGCTGAGGACACGAGGCGGGTCGAGCTGCCCGACGAGACGGGGTCGGTCCCGGTGTCGGTTGCATACGCGGAGACGCGCTGGTTCGGCGTGCCCCCGCCGCTCTTGCTACTCGGCGTCGCCGCCGCCTCGTTCGCCGTCGCGATCGTCCTCTTCGCCGTCGGCAGCTGGCCGGTCGGGCTCGTCCTGCTCGGGCTGTCGGCGCTGCTCGCCGCTGCGTTCCTCGAGACCGCACGGCGCCGCCCCGACTCCGCGTTCACACGCGCGTCTGCGGGCGCGGCGGGAGGCGCCCGCTCCTGGGCGAGCACGCAGCTCGACCTCGTGCGCGCCCGCTCGCGCGCGATCGCCGAGGTGCAGCGCGTGCGGGCAACCCGTTCCGTGATCGAGTCCGAGCGCCGGATGGCGGCCTTACGGCTGGGGGAGGCCCTCAGCAGCGAGGACGGCGAAGCGGCCGAGGCCGCCCGGGAGCGCCTGCTGGCGCTGGAGCAGGCCGAGAACGCCCTGGACGGCCGGGAGGAGGCCTGGAAGGCCCAGGCGGCCGAGAGTATCCGCCGCGTGCGCTTCTCGGCTCAGGAGACGATGGTGGTCATGCCGGAGCCGTCTCCGCCTCCGGACGATGATTCCCGCCGCCCGGCGGCGTAGAGTCCTCGCAGGGGCAGGGACGCGGGGCGTCCCGACGAACCTCTTTTTCCGATGGCCAAACGCCTCGCGGTCCTCCTCATTCTCGGATTCGCCCTCGTGGCGGCGCCGGCTTTCGGGGGAGACAACCTCGGCCAGCAAAAGGCGAGCCTCGACGCGAAGCT
>CAZXZX010000075.1:0-53922 GCA_964645445.1 uncultured Gaiellales bacterium | reverse complement strand
GTCCCGCTCGTCGACAACGTGTCGTCGAGTCACATCAGGGGGTTGCTCGCTGCCGGCGAGGTCGTGCACGCGGCGCGGCTCCTCGGCCGCCCGCCCGAGGTCGAGGGCGAGGTCGTCACCGGTGACCGGCGCGGAGCCGGTCTCGGATTCCCGACCGCGAACCTCGCCGTCCCGGCCGGACTGCTCGTACCCGCCCTCGGCATCTACGCCGGGTCGGCCCTCGGTCATCGCGCCGCTGTCTCGATCGGGACCAATCCGCATTACGGCGGCTCCGAGCGGCGCGTCGAGGCGCACCTCCTCGACTTCGACGGCGACCTGTACGGCCGGCGCCTGATCGTCGAGCTCTGGGAGCGGCTGCGGGACGAGGCTGCGTTCGGCTCCGAGGCGGACCTCGTCGACGCGATCGCCGCCGACGTCCGGCGCACGAGAGAGGCCCGGAGCCCGGCGTGAGTTTCTTCCCGCGTGCCGCATCTTGCTCGGTATGGAAGCCCGTGGCAGCACCTCTGACATCGCCGTTCTCGCGAGTGTCCGCTGCCTCGGGTGCGGCGGCGTCTATGCGAAGCCCACGGTCGGCGGGACGAACGCGATGAACCCCGGCTGCCCCGTCTGCGGGTACGTCGGGTGGATTCCCGTCAGGCTCGGCCTGGAGCCTGCGCCACGGCGCCGCTCCGCCGGGGGTCGGCCGCCGCTCCTCGCCGCCCGATCCCGCTGACGCCGCCGAAATAGTGGTGCGGCGCACGCCAGCGCCGCACGGCGCGGCCCGACGCTTCCAGCCGCGCGATCGCTTCCTCGTCGACGCCCGGCTCGACGTTGACCACGCCCGCGGCGGCGTGCGCGCGCGGCCGGTCGACCGCATCCTGCGGCGTCAGACCCTCGTCGAGAATGCCGGCGGCCACGGTGACGAGCGCCGTCCGCAGGCGCGTGCCGCCGGCTGCGCCGAGCGCGAGGGCGAGGCCCTCGCCGTCGATCGCGAGGCTGGGCGCCATCATGCTCTCCATGCGCGCGCCGGGCTCGAGCGCGCCGACGAGGAGGTCGACCTCGCCGAGCATGCTGTTCAGGTGCAGGTCGAGCCCGGGAAGCCAGTCGCCCGAGCCGAGGCCGAGGCTCGTCGTCAGCACGCATGCGTTGCCGTCGTGGTCGACGGCCACGAGGTTGGTCGTGTGCGTGTCGGGCGCGGGCGACTCGTCGAGCGCGCCCAGCAGGGCGAGCACGCGGTCGGCAGGGGCAAGCCCGCGCAGTCGCGGCAGGCGCGCGAGCGTCGCCGGCACGCCGGAGAGCCCGCCGCGCGTGAGGAAGCGCAGGCCGAGCCAGCGCGTCTCTATCGGGTCGGTCCAACGCGCGCGATATGCGGTCAGATCGTCGCTCGTGAGGAGGCCGCCGCGATCGTCGGAGAGCGCGAGGAGCGCGGCGCCGATGGTGCCGGTGTACGCGCCCGCGGCGCCCTCGTCGGCGAGCGACCCGAGCGCGGCCACGAGGCCGGGCTGCTCGAGCCGGTCGCCCGCCTGCAGGAGCCGGCCGCCGGGCGCGTACATCCGCGCCCCTTCGCGCATCGTCATCACCGGCTCGAGCATCGCGAGGCAGGACGCATGGGCCGGCGGCATCTCGACCCCGTTGCGGGCGAGCCGGAACGCCGGCTCGACGAGCCGAGCCCACGGCAGGCGGCCGTGCGCCTCCCACAGCGCGCCGAGTCCCGCCGCGACGCCCGGCACGGCGCAGCTCGCAGCGCCGACGGCGTAGTGGACGAGCTCCTCGCCGAACAGCACCTCGAGCTCGACGAGCTCGCCGCCCGATCCGGAGGGCACGGCGCAGAAGCAGTCGAGGTTCCGCGCCCGCCGCGCGGCCGCGTCCCAATAGACGGCGTGGCCGCCGCCGAGCAGCCCGGTCATCACCGTCTCGGCGACACAGGAGGCAAGGGCAGCGGCGACGGCCGCGTCCGCCGCGGATCCGCCCTCGGCGAGGATCTCGACCCCCGCCTCCGCGGTGTCGGGGTGGCCTGCGGCAACAGCAGCAACCATGCGGGATTGCTACCCTAGTCGTCGACCCAGTCCCGGCCGCTGCGCGCCCTTCCTCGCGCCGTGTGCGGAGACTCGGGAGACGACGACCGAGGAGGCTCATGGCCCTCACCAAGGAAGCCAAGCTGGAGATCATCGAGAAGCACGGCCGCGGCAAGGCCGACACCGGATCGCCGCAGGTGCAGATCGCGATGCTCACAAGGCGCATCAACGAGCTCACCGAGCATCTGCGCACCCACAAGCACGACCATTACTCGCGCCGCGGGCTGCTGAAGCTCGTCGGGCGGCGCCGGCGGTTCCTGACGTATCTCCAGAAGCACGACCTCGAGGGCTATCGCGCCCTGATCAAGGAGCTCGGCCTGCGCCGCTAGCTCCAAAGCAACGGGGAGTGAGGGTTGAGCGAGCTCGGCGAGCCGAGCTGTCTCAACTCCCACTCTCCGCCCAAGCAGAGTGGAGGACAACTGAGATGAGCATCACGACCGAGCAGCAGGCTCGGGTCTCCGTGCAGGTTGGCGAGCAGGAGATCACCTTCGAGACCGGCAAGCTCGCGAAGCAGGCGGACGGCGCCGTCGTCATTCGCTCAGGCGACACGATGGTGTTGGCGACCGCCCAGGGCCGGATGGAGGCACGCGAGGGCGCGGACTTCTTCCCGCTCACCGTCGACGTCGAAGAGCGGATGTACGCCGCGGGCAAGATCCCCGGCGGCTTCTTCAAGCGCGAGGGGCGCCCGACCGAGCGCGCCATCCTCACCGCCCGCATGATCGACCGCCCGATCCGGCCGCTCTGGCCGAAGGGCTTCAAGAACGAGGTGCAGGTCATCTGCACCGTCCTGTCCGCCGATCTCGTCAATGCACACGACGTGCTGTGCATCAACGGCGCGTCGGCGGCGCTGATGATCTCCCCGCTGCCGTTCCTCGGGCCCGTGGGTGCGGTCCGCATCGGGCGCATCGACGGCCGGCTCGTCGTCAACCCGACGCTGCGCGAGGTCGAGGACGAGTCGAGCATGGACCTGCTCGTCGTCGGCACGAAGGACGCGCTGACGATGGTCGAGGCCGGTGCGCAGCAGATCCCCGAGGACACGATTCTCGAGGCGCTCGAGCTCGCGCAGGGCGAGATCGCGAAGCTGTGCGAGGCGCAGGAGGACCTGCGCCGCCAGGCGGGCAAGGCGAAGTGGCTCGACCTCGACCTCGTCTCCGAGATCGAGCGCGGGCACGGTCACGCGGTCTGGGAGCGGATTCAGCAGGTCGGCCTGAAGGAGGCCGGCTCGATCGTGGAGGAGCTCGGGAGCGAGCTTGCGCCGTCGCTCTCGATGGACTCGACGGACGAGGACATCACCCGCCAGGTGCAAGTGCGTGCCGCGCTCCAGGCGCTCGTCGAGAAGCAGCGGACGGCCGCGGTCGAGGGCCCGGTTCGCGAGCAGTTCGGCGACGAGCTGCGTGCGCTCACCGACGCCGAGCAGGACTCGAAGCAGCTGAAGGCCGCGAAGCGGCAGCTCCTGTTCGAGAGGATCACCGAGGAGCTCCGGCTGCCGTTCCCCGTCGGGCCGACGACGGCCGACGGCGAGGAGCCGGCGAAGGACTCCCTCACGCGCTCGTACATCAAGAAGGCAGGCGACGCGATCTACAAGGACCTCGTCCGGAAGAAGATCGCGGTCGAGAAGCGCCGTCCCGACGGACGCGGCACCGAGGAGATCCGCCCGATCGAGATCGAGGTCGGCGTCAACCCGCGTGCACACGGTTCCGGCCTCTTCACGCGCGGCCAGACGCAGATCCTCTCGTCGCTCACCCTCGGCACTGCGAAGGAGGGTCAGCGCATCGACGACCTCTCGCTCGAGGAAGAGCGCCGCTACATGCACCACTACAACTTCCCGCCGTACTCGGTCGGGGAGACCGGGTTCATGCGCGGGCCGAAGCGACGCGACATCGGGCACGGCGCGCTCGCGCAGCGGGCGCTCGATCCGGTGATCCCTCCCGCGGAGGAGTTCCCCTACACGATCCGCATCGTCTCGGAGACACTCGAGTCGAACGGCTCGTCGTCGATGGGCTCGGTGTGCGGATCGACGCTTGCACTGATGGACGCGGGCGTGCCGATCACGGCGCCCGTGAGCGGCATCGCCATGGGTCTCGTCAAGGAAGGCGACGACTACGTCATCCTCACCGACATCCAGGGCGCGGAGGACCACCTGGGCGACATGGACTTCAAGGTCGCCGGCTCGCGGGCCGGCATCACCGCCCTTCAGATGGACATCAAGATCACCGGCGTCACGCAGCAGATCATGCGCGACGCGCTCGAGCAGGCGAAGCGGGCCCGCGACTTCATCCTCGACAAGATGCTCGAGGTCATTCCGGAGTCGCGCGCGGAGCTCTCGGAGAACGCACCGCGGATCACGTCGATCAAGATCGACCAGGAGAAGATCGGCATGGTCATCGGCAAGGGCGGCGAAACGATCCGCGGCCTCGAGTCGGACTACGAGGTGCAGATCGACATCGAGGAGGACGGCACGATCCTCATCTACGCGACCGAGGGGACGAAGGCCGACGCCGCCATCTCGGCGATCCAGGCGTTGACGAAGGAGCCGGAGGTCGGCGACACCTACACCGGCAAGGTCGTCAAGACGACGCAGTTCGGCGCGTTCGTCGAGCTGAAGAAGGGAACGGACGGGCTGCTGCACGTCTCCAACGTCGGCCCGGGCCGCGTCGGCCACATCGAGGACGTGATGGAGCGCGGTGACGTCGTCGACGTCGTCGTCCAGGAAGTGGACAAGGCGCGCGGCCGGATCGGCCTCAAGCTGATCGCGAAGCACGAGAACGGCACCCTCGTTCAGCCGGAGGAGCTGATCGAGCGGGCGAAGAACGCCCCGCCGCGGCCTCCGGAAGAGGAGCGCCCGCGGCGTGACGACCGGCGCGGCGGACGCGGCGGCGGCCGCGGACGCGACCGCGGCTAGGACGCAGCGCACGGAGACGACGAGCAGGACGGGCGGGTTTCTCACCGCCCGTCCTGCTCCGTCTCCTACGATCCGGGCGTGGAGAAGTACGTCCTGACCGAGCTCGACTCGGGCGAGCGTGTCGTCTCGGAGCGCGTGCCGAGCGTCCGATCGGTGTCGATCGGCTTCTGGATCGGGGCAGGCTCGCGGGACGAGCGCGACGATCGCGCAGGCGTCTCGCACTTCATCGAGCATCTCCTCTTCAAGGGCTCGCGCTCGTACGACGCGCAGCAGATCGCGGAGACCTTCGACGCGATGGGCGCCGAGCTGAACGCGGCTACCTCGCGCGAGCACACGATGGTCTATTCGCGCGTGCCCGACCGCCATCTCGACGAGGCGCTCGAGGTGATGACCGACATGGTGTTCGCGCCCGCCTTCGCCGAGCTCGACCAGGAGCGCGAGGTCGTCCTGGAGGAGATCGCGATGTACGAGGACACCCCGCAGGAACTCGTGCACGACCTCTTCTCGGAGGCCGTGTTCGGGACGCACGCGCTCGGACGGCCGGTGATCGGCACCGCCCAGGTGATCTCCTCGATCAGCCGTCGGGCGATCGCCGGGTACCACCGCTCGATGTACACGGGTGGAAACATCGTCGTGGCTGCGGCGGGGAACATCCAGCACGACCGGTTCGTATCGCTGCTCGAGCGGTTCGAGCGCAAGAGCGAAGCGGGCCGGAGCGGCCCGCGCGTGCGACCCCCGTTGACGCACGTGCCGCCGCCCGGAGTGCGCTTCGAGCGAAAGGACACCGAGCAGTACCACCTGTGCCTGGGCGCGCCCGGCATCTCGCGCTCCGACCGCCGCCGCTTCGCCGCATCGCTGCTCGACTCGATCCTCGGCGGCTCGGCGTCATCCAGGCTCTTCCAGGAGATCCGCGAGAAGCGCGGGATGGCGTACTCGGTCTACACGTTCGCCTCGCAGTACACCGATACGGGGCTGATCGGGATCTACGTCGGCACGCGCGAGGAGAACCTGGCGACGTGCGTCGAGATCTGTTCCGAGCAGATCGCCGAGCTCGCGGCCGGCCGTTTCAGGAAGGGCGAGCTCGAGCGCGCGAAGGAGAGCATCAAGGGTCGCATCATGCTGTCGATGGAGTCGACCTCGAACCGGATGAGCAGGCTCGGCAAGTCGCTCATCACCGACACGGAGCTCCTGAGCTTCGGGCGGATCATCGCGGAGGTCGATGCGGTCGAGCCCGACGCGGTGGCGGAGCTCGCCGGCGTGCTGCTGGCGCCGGAGCGCATGTCGGCAGCCTGCGTCGGCCCGAACGAGGACCGGTTCCGCACGGCGATCGGCACCGGCTCGGCCCGGAAGGCGGCATGACGTGAAGGTCGCGCTCTTCGGGGCGGACGGGAAGGTCGGCAGTGTTCTCGGCCCGGTGCTCGAGCGCGCGGGCCACGACGTGAAAGGGATCGAGATCGGCGACGAGCCGGATGTGCACGGGCTCGACGCCGCCGTCGACTTCACGACGCCCGACGCAGCGCCCGAGAACGTCCGCGCTGCGCTCGACCAGGGCGTGTCGTGCGTCGTCGGCACGACCGGCTGGGACCCGCAGCCGCTACACGAGCTCGCCGCCCTGAACGGCCTCCGGCTGTTCGTGGCGCCGAACTTCTCCATCGGCGCGATGCTGATGATGCGCTTTGCAAGACAGGCGGCGGCGTACTTCCCGCGGGCCGAGGTGATCGAGCTGCACAGCGAGGCGAAGAAAGATGCACCGTCCGGGACCGCGCGCATGACGGCGGAGCTCATCGGCGGCGATCCCGTCATCCACTCGGTGCGGCTGCCCGGCCTCGTCGCGCACCAGGAGGTGATCTTCGGCGGGGAGGGCCAGCTGCTGACGATCCGTCACGACACGACCGCGCGGGAGTCGTTCGCGTACGGCGTCCTGCTCGCTCTGGAGAAGCTCGACTCGCTGCCACCCGGCCTCACCCTCGGCCTGGACGCACTCCTGTAGGCGATAGTTCCCGGCGATGCCGGGTCAGGCCGCCGAGCTCGTCTTCGACGAGGCGACGAAACACTACGAAGGGCAGGAGGGCGCGGCGGTCGAGCGTCTATCCCTGACCGTCGCCGCAGGGGAGATCTGCGTGCTCGTGGGGCCGTCCGGCGGCGGGAAGACGACGGCGCTCCGCCTCGTGAACCGTCTCATCGAGCTCACGAGCGGTGACATTCGCATCGACGGCACGAGCGTCCGCGAGCAGAACCTCGTTCAGCTCCGTCGTGGCATCGGCTACGTCATCCAGCAGGTCGGCCTCTTCCCGCACATGACCGTGGAGGCGAACATCGGCACGGTTCCACGCCTGTACGGCCGGCCACGTTCGTGGATCCGCACGCGCTCTCAGGAGTTGCTCGAGCTCGTCGGTCTCGACCCCTCGTACGCGAAGCGCTATCCGGCGCAGCTCTCCGGCGGAGAGCGTCAACGCGTCGGCCTCGCGCGCGCGCTCGCCGGCAACCCGCCGCTCATGCTCATGGACGAGCCGTTCGGGGCGATCGACCCGATCGTCCGCGCGCGCCTGCAGGACGCGTTCTTGCAGTTGCAGAAGGAAGTACGCAAGACCGTCGTGTTCGTCACCCACGACATCGACGAAGCCATCAAGGTCGGCGACCGGATCGCCATAATCCGCAGCGGCGGGCACCTCGCGCAGTACGACACGCCGCGCTCGGTCCTCGAGCAGCCGGCGGACGAGTTCGTCGCGGCGTTCGTCGGCGCCGATCGCGCGCTGAAGGCGCTCGCGCTGCACACACTCGCCGAGCTCGAGCTCGGCCCGCCCGCCGACGGCCCGCGCTGTCCGCGCACCACGACCGTGCGCGACGCGCTTGCGGTCGTGCTCGAGCACCATGCCGAGGTCCTCGCAGTCACCGACGAGAGCGGCGCCGTAATCGGCTCTGTGACGAAGGACGCGCTCATCTCATGACCGTCGCCGGCGGTCCCGTCATCCCGAACTTCGGCAGCGGCACCTCTTGCGAGGTGAACAACGGCTGGTTCTGTCCCGAGTGGGTGCGCGCGCACTGGGCCGACACTCTGCAGCCCGCGCTCGTCCAGCACATCGAGCTGGCGGCGATCGCGGTCGGAATCGGTTTCGTGCTGGCGTTCGCGCTCGCGCTGGTCGGCTTCCGCTTCCGTCTGCTCGACCCGCCGATCGGGATCGTCTCCGACTTCCTCTACACGATCCCGAGCCTGGCGCTCTTCCAGATCCTCGTGCCGTTCACCGGCATCTCCCTGCTCACCGTCGAGGTCGCGCTCGTCTCGTACACGCTCCTCATCCTCTACCGGAACATGATCGAAGGCCTGCATGCCGTTCCGGTCGAGATCGTCGATGCGGCGCGCGGCTCCGGCTTCACGCGCGGGCAGACCTTCAGGCGGGTCGAGCTGCCGCTCGCGCTCCCGGCGATCCTCACCGGGCTGCGCATCGCCACTGTGTCCACCATCTCGATCGCAACAATCGCTCCGTTCGTCGTCGCCAAGGGCCTGGGCCAGCCGATCTACGCGGCGCTCGCCCAGGACATCTTCAAGACGGAGATCTTCACGGCCGGCGGCATGGTGATTGCGCTCGCGCTCCTCGCCGACGGTCTCCTCGTCCTCCTTCAGCGCGGCCTCACTCCGTGGGTTCGCGCATGAACACGTTCGTCGACGCGTTTCGATTCATGGCGGACAACCCGCATCTCCTCTTCGTGAAGACGGCCGAGCATCTGGAGCTTTCCGCGGCGGCTCTCGGCATCGCCCTCGTGCTCGCGCTCCCGGTCGGTCTGTGGCTCGGGCATCTGCACCGCGGGCTCTTTCTCGCCGCGAGCGTGTCCAACGTGGGCCGCGCGCTCCCGAGTCTCGTGCTCATCGCGTTCGGGCTGACGATCCTGGGCGTGGGCTTCTGGAACAACACCGCCGCGCTCGTCGTGCTCGCGATCCCGCCGATACTGACGAACTCCTACTTCGCAATCGACACGTGCGACCGCGACGTCGTCGATGCCGCGCGGGGAATGGGGATGACCGGCCTGCAGGTGCTCACGCGCGTGGAGCTTCCCCTGGGTCTGCCGTTCGTCCTCGCGGGCATCCGCGTCGCCTCGATCTTCGTCATCGCGACGGCAACCATCGCCGCCGTCGCCGGCGGCGGAGGGCTCGGCCAGATCATCGTCAACCAGGCAAGCTACGGGCTCAGCGGCGTCGTCGCCGCCTCGCTCTGGGTGTCCGCGCTCGCGTTCCTCGCCGCCTCGATCCTCTCTCTCGTCAAGAGAGCCGCCTCGCCTAGACAGCCCCCCGTTCCGTAATCTGCTCGGGGTCAGGCCACCACCAGGAGGAGGAAGGCATGATCCGGAAACACACGCGGCGCGCGGCTAAGGCTGCGTTCGCGATCTCGTTGGGTGTCGCGATCGTCTTGGGTGGGACGGCTGCGGTCGCTTCGGCGAAGCCGCAGGCGTCGAAGCCCACGGTCATCGTCGGCAACAAGAACTTCACCGAGGAGTTCATCCTCGGTCAGTTGTACGGGCAGGCGCTGAAGGCCAAGGGGTTCCCGGTCAAGTACGCCGGGAGTCTCGGTAGCTCCGAGCTCGCGGACACGGCGATCAAGAGCGGCAAGATCAACCTGCTGCCGGAGTACACCGGCGTCGTCGTCCAGGACATCGCCAAGGAGGCTTCGGCAAAGACCGCGTCCGCGACGTACGCGGCGGCGAAGAAGTTCGAGGAGACTCGCGGATTGACGATGCTGAACGCCACGCCGTTCTACGACTCCGACACCTTCACGGTGCTGAAGTCGACAGCGCAGAAGTACGGCCTGAAAGCGATCGGCGACATGAAGAAGGTGAAGTCGTTCACATACGCCGGCTTCCCCGAATGCGCGACGCGCATCACCTGCCTGCTCGGCCTCAAGCGGACCTATGGGCTGACCCAGGTGAAGTTCGTGCCTCTGTCCAACATCAGCGTGTACACGCTGCTCGACGACGGGAAGGCGACCGGCGGCGACGGCTTCTCGACCGACCCGCAGCAGGCGACCGGCAAGTACGTCGCTCTGACCGACACGAAGCACATCTTCGGCTTCCAGAACGTGGCGCCGATCGTGTCGCAGAAGCTCCTCTCAGCGGGCGGCGCGGAGTTCGCGAGCACCGTGAACGCGGTCTCGTCGAAGCTCACGCTCGCCGCGATGCAGGCGATGAACAAGGCCGTCGCAATCGACAAGAAGACGCCGGCCGCGGTCGCCGCCGCATTCCTGAAGGCGAACGGGCTCGGCTAAGTGAGAGTGGTCGTTCTCGGCGGGGGGTCGACCGGCGAGCATTTCGTCGGGGCTCTCCGCCGGCTCGACCCCGAGGTCGAGATCACGGTCGTCGAGACCCGCCTCGTCGGCGGTGAGTGCACGTTCTACGCGTGCATTCCGACGAAGACGATGCTTCGTTCGATCGAGCTGTCGTCCGCGCTCGACCACGCCCCGAGCTTCCGGCCGCAGCGTCCCGACGAGGCCGGCGTCTGGGAATGGCGCGACTGGGCGACCGACAACTGGAACGACGCCGCGGGACTGCGGTTCCTCGAGGCGAACCGTGCCGCGTTCGTCCGTGGCTACGGACGGGTCACCCGCCCGGGCGTGATCGAGGTCGAGGACGGCCCCCGGCTCGAATACGACCGGCTCGTCATCGCGACCGGCACCGCGCCGGCGATCCCGCCCGTGGACGGGCTCGACAGCGTCGACTACTGGACGAACGAGGACGCTGCGCGCACCCATTCCGTCCCGAAGCGGCTCGCGATCATGGGTGGCGGTCCGGTGGGCGCCGAGTTCGCGCAGTTCTTCGCGGGCATGGGCTCGCAGGTGACGCTCGTCGAGCACGGGCCTCGCCTGCTCGGCCGCGTACACCAGGAAGCCGGCGCGCTCATCGCCGAGGTGTTCCGCGCCGAGGGGATCGACGTGCGGCTCGGGACGGACGTCGTGCGCGTCGAGCCCGGCGTGCGGCTCACGTTGTCGGACGGATCGACGGTCGACGCCGACCGGCTTCTCGTCGCGACGGGCCGCAAGATTCACGTGCAAGGCCTGGGGCTCGAGGACATCGGCGTGACGGCCGGTCCGGGCGGGATCGAGGTCGACCGGCAGATGCGCGCGGCCGAGAACGTCTGGGCGATCGGCGACGTCACCGGCGTCGCGCTCTTCACCCACGTGGGCAAGTACCAGGCGCGCGTGGCGGCGGCAGACATCGTGGGGCGGCCCGTCGAGGCCGACTACCGCGCGATCCCGGCAGGGATCTTCACGGACCCGGAGGTCGCGACCGTCGGGCGCACCGACGGCGACGACCTCGTGTCCGCGCGGTGGGAGCTGACGGCCACGTCCCGGATGGCGACGTACGAGAAGCCGAAGCGCGACGGTTTCCTCCGCCTCTTCGCCGATCCCGAGAAGCGCGTCCTCGTGGGCTCGGTCGCCGTCGGGCCGCAGGCGACGGAGTGGCTGGGACAGCTGACGCTCGCCGTTCGCGCGGCCGTCACCGTCGACGTTCTGCTCGACACGATCCAGCCGTTCCCGAGCTTCTCCGAGGGCATCTTCTGGTGCCTTCGGGACCTCGCCGACCTCCTGCCGTAAGGCGACGTCCTTCCACCTGCGAGAGCTGCGGGCACGCTTTCTCGACGCCAACGTCGCGGTACCTAGTACCGATACGAGAGCGTGACGGCCGGAGCGGAGCCGGTTTGCGGATGCGGCGCCGTGACACAGCCGTAACAGGGCCTGGCCCCATTACGGGTGTGGGACGGAAGGCTCGCGTAAAATGATTTCGTGCTCGGCGAAGTCCTGACCGCGATCGTGACGCCGTTCCAGGCGGACGGCTCGCTGGACGTGGACGCCTTTCGCCGGCTCGCGGTGCACCTCGTCGACAACGGCTCCGACGGGCTCGTCGTCGCCGGCACGACGGGGGAGGCCCCGACGCTCACCGACGCCGAGAAGCTCGAGCTGTTCGCCGCTGCGCTCGATGCCGTCGGCGACCATGCGACGGTCGTCGCGAACACCGGTACCTACGACACCCATCACTCGGCGCACCTCACCGGCGAAGCGCACGATCTCGGCGTCCACGGCTTCCTCGCCGTCACGCCGTACTACAACAAGCCGCCGCAGCGCGCGATCGTCCGCCACTTCCAGGAGATCGCGTGCATGACCGACAAGCCCGTGATCGCGTACAACATCCCGAGCCGCGTCGTCGTCAACATCGAGCCGGCGACGATGGACGATCTCGCCCAGATCGAGAACGTCGCAGGCGTGAAGCAGGCGTACGGCGACCTCGAGCAGGCGCGCCACATCGTCGACATCGGCCTCACGCTGTATGCCGGCGACGACAACCTCGTCTTCCCGTTCCTCGAGATCGGCGGCGAGGGCGGCGTGTGCGTGCACACGCACGTGTGGGGCCGGCAGACGAAAGAGATGGTCCGTCGCTACAAGAGCGGCGACGTCGCCGGCGCGAAGACGTTGAACGACGAGATGGCGCCCGCGTTCGAGCTCCTGAAGATCCAGACGAACCCGATCCCGATCAAGGCAGCGGTCAATCTCCTCGGCCACGAGGTCGGCGGGTACCGTCTCCCCATGGTCGATCCGACGGAAGACGAGCTGACGCAGGTTCGTTCGTGCCTCGAGCGAGCGGGGATGCTCGAGGCGGCACGCGCATAGTGGGCGTCTGTCGGATCATCCCCCTCGGCGGTCTCGGCGAGGTGGGCAAGAACATGACCGTCTACGAAGCCGAAGGCTCGATCGTGATCGTGGACGCGGGCCTCGCCTTCCCGCGCGACGAGCACCTCGGCGTCGACCTCGTGCTGCCGGACTTCTCGTACCTGATCGAGCGTGGAGAGATGATCCGCGGCGTCGTCCTGACGCACGGCCACGAGGACCACGTCGGCTCGCTGCCGTATCTCATGCGCGAGGTGCACGTGCCGGTCGTCGTCGCGACGCGCCTGACGCTCGGCCTCGTCAAGTCGAAGCTCGACGAGCACGGCCTCGGTCGCGAGGCGGAGCTCCGCGAGGTCGCGCCGGGCGACGAGCCGTTCCAGTTCGGGCCTTTCCGGATCGAGCTCGTGCGCATGGCGCACTCCATTCCCGATGCCGCAGCCGTCGTGCTCGAGACGCCGGGGGGCCGCATCGTGCACACGGGCGACTACAAGCTCGACCACACGCCGGTCGACGGGCAGCGGACGGACGTCGGCAAGCTCGCGGAGCTCGGCAACCGCGGCGTCGACCTCATGCTCGGCGACTCGACGAACGCGGAGCGCGCGGGCGTCACGCAGTCGGAACGTGTCGTCGGCGAGGCGTTTCGCCAGATCTTCCCGAGCCGCACCGGCAAGATCCTCGTCTCCTCGTTCGCTTCGAACGTCCACCGCATGCAGCAGGCGGCGGACGTCGGGATCGAGTGCGGCCGGAAGGTCGCGTTCGTCGGCCGCTCGATGCGCAAGAACGCGAACATCGCACGCAACCTCGGGTACATGAACGTCCCCGACGACGCCATCCTGCGCCCGCACGAGCTCGCCGAGCTTCCGCCGCACGAGCAGCTCATCCTCTGCACCGGCAGCCAGGGCGAGCCGATGTCGGCGATGACGCGCATCGCATACAACGACCACCCCGCGGTGACGGTCGAGGCGGGCGACACCGTGATCATCTCGGCGAAGCCGATCCCGGGGAACGAGCTGCGGGTGCACGACGCGATCAACCGGCTCGCGCGCTCGGGCGCCGAGGTGCTGCACGAGGACAACGCCCCCGTGCACGTCTCCGGCCACGGCCGCGCCGAGGAGCTGCGCACGATCATCGGCCTCCTGCGCCCCCGAGCGGTCATGCCCGTCCACGGAGAGTTCCGCATGCTCGCCGCGCACGCACAGCTCGCGCGCGAGGGCGGCGTGCCCGACGATCGCATCATCATGGCCGAGAACGGGACGGTCGTCGAGCTCGCAGACGGGATTCCTCGCATCGTCGACCACGTCGCCGCGGGCATGACCTTCGTGGACGGCCTCGGCGTCGGCGACGTCCACGACGTCGCACTGCGCGACCGGCGCAGGCTCGCCGAGGACGGCGTCGTCATCGTCGTGGCGACGTTGGCGGCGTCGAACGGCAGCGGCGCGTTGACCGCTCCGCCGGAGCTGATCGTGCGCGGGTTCGGCGAGGGTGCCGAGCCGCTCCTCGACGAGCTGCGCGCCGAGGCGGCGCGCGTGCTCGAAGAGCTCCTGCGCGACGACGTCACCGAGATCAAGCTCCTCCAGGAGCACCTGCACGACGCGCTCGGAGGCATCGTCTACGACCGCACACGACGGCGGCCGATGATTCTTCCGGTCCTGGTGGAGGTTTAGTGCGCTGATGGCCCACCGTCTTCGCTATGTGCCGACGTGGGCGGATGTGCTCGAGGAGCTCGCTACCGAACAGCCGACCGCGCTCCGGCTCGTCGGGCAGCTCGGTGCCTGCGAGGCGGCCGCGCTCGCGTTCTGCCGGCTGCTCGAGCAATGGGCGCGGGGCGAGCCGCAGCCGGCGACGCCCGGTGGAAGGCAATCCGCGCTGCGGCGCGCCGCCGACCGCGTGGAGACGGCGCTGTCCGGCCTCGAGGAGCCGCTCGACCGATATCTCCTCGAGCTCGAGGCGGACGCCCTCGAGGGCCGCTCCTGGTACGGCGGGCCCGGCGCGGCGGAGCTGCTCGACTGGGAGCCGATCCTCAATCGCGCCGGGGTGCGCGTCCCGGCGGAGCGCGTCGCGCAGGCGTATCTCGAGCTCGCGGTCATGGTGCGTGCGCTCGAGGGGCTCAACGACGCAGCGCGGATCGAGCTGCTGCCCGACCGCTCGTCGCTGTGGGCGGGCCTGTTCGACCTGCGCGAGAACCTGCTCGGGCGGGCGCTCGACGATCTGCGCGTCCTGACCGTCGCTTAGATTCCCGCACGTGCAGCACGTGCGCCTGACGGTCGTCGGATCGGTCAACCTCGACCTCGTCGCCCGCGCGGAGCGGCTCCCGCGGCCGGGCGAGACCGTCACCGGCGCGACGTTCAGCCGGATCCCCGGCGGGAAGGGCGCCAACCAGGCGGTGGCGGCGGCGCGGCTCGGTGCCGATGTCGAGCTCATCGCCTGCGTCGGCGACGACGAGCACGCGGGGCTCTCCCTGGCCGAGCTGCAAACGGCGGGCGTGCGTCTCGACCGGCTGAAGCGCGTGCAGGGACCCACCGGCGTCGCGCTCATCACCGTCGACGCGAACGGCGAGAACGAGATCGTCGTCGCACCCGGCGCGAACCTCCAGCTGCGGCCGGAGGATCTCGACCTCGGCGACACGGATGCGGTTCTGTGCCAGCTGGAGATCCCGCTGGAGACGGTCGAGCGCGCCTCCGAGCTCGCGCCGGACGGCTTCTTCCTCAACGCGGCGCCCGCGCGTGGGCCGTATCCCGCCGCCGATGTCACGATCGTGAACCGCTTCGAGGCCGACGCGCTGCCGCAGCGGGACGGCGTCGTCGCGCTGACGCTCGGCTCGGAGGGCGCGGTCATCCTCGAGGACGGGAAGGAGGTCGCGCGCGCGACGCCGCCGGCGATCGAGGCGGTCGACGGCACCGGTGCCGGCGATGCGTTCACCGCGTGCCTCGTCGTGTCGCTGCTCGAGGGCCGGACGCGCGAGGAGGCACTGCGCCGCGCGTGCATCGCCGGCGCGATCGCCGCATCCCGCTTCGGCGCGCAGACATCGATGCCGACCGCCGCCGAAGTCGACGTGTTGATGTGAGCATCCCCATCGTCATCGACTGCGACCCGGGGCACGACGACGCGATCGCGATCCTGCTCGCCCTCGCATCGCCGGAGGTGGAGCTGCGCGGGATCGTGACCGTCGCGGGCAACCAGACGGTGGACAAGACGACGCGCAACGCGCTCAAGGTGCTCGAGCTCGCCGGCCGCGCCGACATTCCCGTCGTGCGGGGCGCGAACGCGCCGCTGAAGCGACCGCTGCGCACCGCGCCGCACGTGCACGGCGAGAGCGGGCTCGACGGGCCCGATCTCCCCGAGCCGTCGGCAGAGCCGTCGGTCGATGATCCAGCCGACTGGCTCGAGGCAGGCGTCGTCCTCGTCCCGACCGGTCCGCTGACGAACGTTGCCCGCCTCGTCGAGCGCGGCGTCTCCGTCGACCGCATCGTGTGGATGGGCGGCGCGATCGCCGAAGGAAACATCACCCCGGCGGCGGAGTTCAACGCATTCGTCGACCCCGAGGCGGCTGCGATCGTGTTCGCGAGCGGCGTGCCGATCACGATGGTCGGCCTCGACGTCACGCACAAGGCGCTGTTCACGCGTGCGCATGCCGACCGGTTGCGCGGTACAGGCGAGGCGGGACGAACCGTCGCAGAGCTGTCCGACTTCTTCCAGGTCTTCCACGAGCGGCGCTACGGCTTCGACGGCTCTCCCATCCACGACGCCATGGCGGTTGCGCACGTGATCGACCCGACCCTGCTCACGACTGTGCGCTGCAACGTCGAGATCGAGACGTCGTCGCGCTTCTGCGACGGCCGGACCGTCGTGGACCGCTGGCACGTGACGAGCGGGCCGAAGAACGCAGACGTCGGCATCGACGTCGACGCAGGGCGCTTCCTCGACATGCTCGGCGAGCGGATTGCCACGCTGCCGTGATCGTCTTCGCGTGTATCGCGCCGCACGGCGACGTCGACCTCGACCCGGAGCTGCGTACGGCGATGGAGGAGCTCGGCCGCCGGTTCGACGCGGCGAAGCCCGATACCGCGATCGTCGTCACGCGGCACAACGTCCATGTCGAGCGCCACTTCGCCGTCGTCACTGCCGGCCACGTGGGGGAGTGGGAGTGCGACGGCGCCCTCGCACGAGCGCTGCTCGCCACGGACCTGCCGATTCTCGGCGTCTCCTTCGGCGGCAACGACGCTGCGCAGGCAGAGATGCCGCTCGACTGGGGGACCGAGGTCCCGCTCACGTACATGCGCGCCGAGCGCGTCGTCGTCGTCGCTCCCGCGCGCGACCTGCCGCTCGAGGAGCACATCCGCCTCGGCGAGGCGATCGCCGGGCTCCCGGGCCGGCATGCACTCATCGCCTCGGCCGATCACGGTCACGCGCACGACGCGAGTGGCCCGTACGGCTTCGACCCCGAGGCCGCCGTGTACGACGAGAAGCTGCTCCAGATCCTCGGCTCCGGGCGTCTCGACTTCCGTTCCCTCGCCCGGCACGTCGACGCGGGAAAGGCCGATTCGCTCTGGCAGTTGCTCGTCCTCCAGGGCGCGATGGGCGAGGACGCGCGCGCGACCCTCCTCACCTATGCCGCGCCGACGTACTACGGCATGGCCGTCGCGGAGGTATCCGCCTAGCAAGCGCGAAGAACCCGGAATGGCGCGCCCGAAGAAGCGGAAGCGGCGCTCGCTCCCGCGCGGCTTCATCAAGAAATACCCCGAGCTCTGGGGGCTCGGCCTCGTCGCCTTCGGCGCGTTCCTCGGGAGTGTCCGGTACGCCGGCTGGAACGGCGGCTGGGTCGGCCGTGCGCTCGTGAACGGATTCGAGGCGCTCATCGGCGGAGCCTCCTGGGTGCTGCCGGTCCTCCTCGTCGCGCTCGGCGTGCTCATGGTCGCGCGCAGCGCGCTCGTCGACGTACGACCGTTCCGCGCCGGGCTCGTCGTCCTCGCGTTCGGCCTGATGATCGCGCTCGGGCGCGACCAGGGCGGCTACGTCGGCCAGGCGCTCGGCGGCGCCGTCGGCGTCGCGATCGGCGTCACCGGCTCGACCATTCTCGGCGCGTTCCTCCTGCTCGTCGGCGCGCTGCTGCTGTCGGGCGCGTCGCTCGGCGCGATCCTGCGCCACTCGCACTACCAGGTGCGGCAGGCGGCGAAGCGCGCGCGGAGGCCCCGCCCCGCGTCGTCGCCCGCCCAGGTGCTCACTCCCCTCGAACGGAGGATGCGGCCAGTCGTCGACGCCGAGGCGGCGTATCCCGACGTCGTCTCGGAGACGGCGCCGCCACTGCCCCTCGTCAGCCTCGAGCCGGAGCCGCTCGTCGTCCACCAGGAGCCGCTGTTCGAGGACGTCACGGCCGAGCACCCGGACTACAAGCTGCCGGACCGCAGTGTCCTCAACCGCAGCCCGGAGAAGTCCGGCGCGACGGGGGAGGCGTCGGCGCGCGTCGCCGAGCTGCTCGTGCAGACGCTCGCCCACTTCGGGGTCGAGGCGATCGTCATCGGCCAGATCTCCGGCCCGCGCGTGACGCGCTTCGAGCTGCAGCTCGCGCCGGGTACGAAGGTGTCGAAGGTCGCCGGGCTCAAGGACGACCTCTCGTACGCGCTCGCGACGACGGAGATCCGCATCCTGGCGCCGATCCCGGGTAAGCAGGCGGTCGGCGTCGAGCTCCCGAACCTGTCGCCGAACCTCGTCACGCTCGGCGACATCTTCGACGACCTGCCGCCGACGGCCAGCCCGCTCGCCGTATGGCTCGGCAAGGACATCTCCGGCGCCGCCGTCTGGACCGACCTGGCACGCATGCCGCACCTGCTCATCGCCGGCACGACCGGCTCGGGCAAGTCGGGGTGCATCAACGCCCTCCTGACCTCGATCCTCCTGCGCTCGACGCCGGACGAGGTACGGATGATCCTCATCGATCCGAAGCGGATCGAGCTCAACCACTACGAGTCGATCCCGCACCTGCTCACGCCCGTCGTCTCGAGCCCGAAGGAGGCGAGCGCGGTGCTCGCCAACTGCCTCGCCGAGATGGAGCGCCGCTACGAGCGCCTCTCGCAGGTGCGTGCGCGCAACATCGCCGAGGCGAACCGCTCCTTCCGTCAGCGCGGCGAGCCGACGCTGCCGTACCTGCTCGTCGTCATCGACGAGCTCGCCGACATGATGATGGTCGCGCCGCAGGCGGTCGAGGACGCGGTCATCCGGCTCGCGCAGAAGTCGCGTGCAGTCGGCATCCATCTCGTGCTCGCGACGCAGCGCCCGTCGGTGGACGTCATCACCGGGATGATCAAGGCGAACGTTCCCTCGAGAATCGCGTTCGCGGTATCGTCGCAGACCGACTCGCGCGTCATCCTCGACACGAACGGCGCCGAGGCGCTCCTCGGGCAGGGCGACCTGCTCTGCAAGCCGCTCGGCACGTCGCGGCTGCAGCGCGTCCAGGGCGCCGACGTCTCCGAGGAGGAGATCGCGCTCGTCGTCGAGCAGACGCGGCAGCGGGAGCAGGAGCTCGACGAGGGCTACCTCGAGCTGCCCGAGGTCTTCGCCGACCACGAGGACAACGGCGAGCACGGCGAGTTCGACCCCGACGACGACCCGCTGCTCGACAAGGCGATCGAGATCGTCGTCCAGACCCAGACCGCTTCGGTCTCGCTCCTCCAGCGGCGCCTGCGCGTCGGCTACACCCGGGCAGGACGGCTCGTCGACATGCTCGAACGCCGCGGGATCATCAGCGGATACGAGGGATCGAAGCCGCGGCGCGTGCTCGTGGACGAAACCGCGCTCAGCCAACGGTAGGCCTTCCGAATCCCTGTAAACCGGGCTAGGATCGCCCGGATCGGGTTTATCGGACTAGGAGGGCAAGTGAAGGTTTCTCGCTGGATAGCGCTGGCAGGCGTGGCTGTTTTGGCCTCGTCGATTGCGGCGAGCGCGGCGCTCGGCGGCGGCAAGTCGCCGGCCGCCAAGAAGGCCTCGTTCACGGCAGCGCTCGTGAGCGACATCGGCCGGTTCACGGACAAGGGCTTCAACCAGAACCAGCTGAAAGGGCTGAACGACGCGAAAACGAAGCTCGGAATCGTCCCGCTGCCGCTGCAGTCGAATGCGACCAGCGACTACGCACCGAACTTCAATACCGCTGTCCGCAAGGGCGCGAAGCTCGTCATCGCGGCCGGCTTCCTGCTCGCGAACACGGAGGCGACGTACGCGAAGCAGTTCCCGAACGTCGACTTCGCGATCACGGACTACACGGTGCACACCGCTCCGTTCGCCGACAAGAAGGGCAACGTCCTTCCGCAGTTCCAGAAGAACGTGGAAGGCCTGACGTACATGGCGAACGAGTCGGGCTGTCTCGTCGGCGTCCTCGCCGCGAAGATGGCGAAGAAGATGGGCGGCAACACGATCGGTGCGGTCGGCGGCATCAAGATCCCGCCGGTCGACATCTGGATCGCGGGTTACAAGTACTGCGCACAGAAGGTCGTGCCCGGGACGAAGGTCCTCGTCCAGTACTCGAACGACTTCGTCGCCACCGACAAGTGCCAAACGGTCGCCCAGAACGAGATCGGGCAGGGCGCGAAGGTGCTCTTCCAAGTCGCGGGCGGTTGCGGTCTCGGCACGCTGAAGGCCGCCGATGACGCGAAGATCTGGGGCATCGGCGTCGACGTCGATCAGTACAACGACGCGAAGCGCGTGCTCACGAGCGGCGTCAAGCGGGTCGACACCGGCGTGTACGACGCGATTCAGCAGGCTCAGGCCGGCCAGTTCAAGGGCGGCCAGGACCTGGTCTTCGACCTGAAGAACCACGGCATGGGGATCGGCCGGATCAGCCCGGTCGTCCCTGCCTCGTGGATCAAGCTGATGAACCAGTACCGCGCACGGATCGTCGCCGGAACGTTGAAGGTGCCGACCGGTCTGTAGATGACCCACGCTGTGCGAGAAAGGGCGGGCCTCGAGCCCGCCCTTTCTCTTTCCGGCCGGGTTAGGATCGATCAGTGATGGCTGCGGCCGAGGTCGTTCTCGAGATGCGGGGCATCCGGAAGGAGTTCCCCGGCATCGTCGCCAACGACGACGTCAGCTTCGACGTCCGACGCGGCGAGGTGCACGCGCTCCTCGGGGAGAACGGCGCCGGCAAGTCGACGCTCATGAACATCCTCTACGGGCTGTACCGGGCCGACGCCGGAGAGATTCTCCTGCACGGCAAGCCGGTGACGTTCAGCTCTGCGCGTGACGCCATCCAGCTCGGCATCGGGATGGTGCATCAGCACTTCATGCTCATTCCGGTGATGACCGTCGCCGAGAACATCGTGCTCGGAATCGAGCCGCACAACGGCATCCTCCTCGACGAGCGGGGCGCAGAGCGGCGCGTTCGCGAGCTATCCGAGCAGTTCGGCCTCGCCGTCGATCCCGGGGCGCTCGTCAGCGACATCACCGTCGGCCAGGAGCAGCGCGTCGAGATCCTGAAGGCGCTCTATCGCGGTGCGGACGTCCTCATCCTCGACGAGCCGACTGCAGTGCTGACGCCGCAGGAGGCGCACGAGCTGTTCGGGATCATTCGGAGTCTGCAGGCGGACGGGAAGTCGATCATCTTCATCACGCACAAGCTCAACGAGGTGCTCGAGATCGCGGATCGCATCACCGTCCTACGTCGCGGCAAGGTGATCGAGACGGTACCGCAGGACGGGGCGACCGAGGCGTCGCTCGCACGCGCGATGGTAGGCCGCGAGGTTCTCCTGCGGGTTCAGAGGACGCAGGCGCATCCCGGTGACGTGCTGCTCGCCGTCGATGACCTGCGCGTGGTCGACGACCGCGGCATCCCTAAGGTGCGCGGCCTCTCCTTCGACGTGCGAGCGGGGGAGATCGTCGGTATCGCGGGCGTCGACGGCAACGGGCAGACGGAACTGATCGAGGCGATTACCGGTCTGCGCAAGATCGAGAGCGGCTCCGTGAGCGTCGCCGGCCGGGCGATCCACGACGCGAACGCGCGCGAGATGCTCGACTCGGGCGTCGGCCACATCCCCGAGGATCGCCAGCGGCGCGGGCTCGTGCTCGAGTTCAGCATCGCCGAGAACATCGCGCTCCACGACTACGCAGAGCCGCCCGATGCGAAGTGGGGGTGGCTCTTCCCGCAGAGGCTCATCAGGCGCGCGGCGCGGCTCATCCGGGAGTTCGACGTGCGCGGCGGAGGACCGATGACGCGCGCGGGCGGCCTCTCCGGCGGGAATCAGCAGAAAGTCGTGGCCGCGCGTGAGATCGCGCGCGACCCGAAGGTGCTTATCGCGGCCCAGCCGACGCGTGGGCTCGACGTCGGCGCGATCGAGTACCTGCACCGACGGATCGTCGCCGAGCGCGACGAGGGGCGGGCAATCCTGCTCGTGTCGCTCGAGCTGGAGGAGATCCTCTCGCTCTCCGACCGCATCCTCGTCATCTACGAGGGAGAGATGGCCGGTGAGCACACCGGCGAGGTGTCGGAGGACGAGATCGGCCTGGAGATGCTCGGCGGAAAGGAACCGGCGGCGGCGTGACCGGGGACACCAACTTCCCGCCCGAGACGCCGGAGGAGGCTGCGCAGACCGGCACGCTCGCGGCGCGGATCGCACTGAAGCAGCGCGCCGGCGGCATCGTCGTCCCCGTGATGACGGCGGTGATCGCCTTCCTCCTCGGTGGTCTCGTCGTGCTCGCCACCGGGCACAACCCGCTGCTCGCGTACCGCGACATCTTCAACGGCGCCGGGCTCAACTGGATCTTCCATCCGACCACCGACGTCGCCAACACGGCGGCGTACAACCTCTCGCAGACGCTGCTGCAGACGACGACGCTCATCCTCTGCGGGCTCGCTGTCGCGTTCGCCTTCCGCTGCGGCATGTTCAACATCGGCGGGCAGGGCCAGTACTTCGTCGGGTTATACGTCGGGAACTGGGTCGGCGTCAGCTTTGCGGGGATGAACCCGGCGGCGCACATCCTGCTCACCGTCGGCGCCGGGACGCTTGCCGGTGCGCTCTGGGCCGGGATCGCCGGCTTCCTGAAGGCCTCCGTCGGCGCGCACGAGGTGATCACGACGATCATGCTCAACTGGATCGCCATCTGGGTGGGCGAGTGGCTGTTCGGTGACGGCGGCCCGCTGCAGAACACGGCGAACAAAACGGTCCCGAACTCGAACGACATCGCGGACTCCGCGAAGCTGCCGGTCTTCTGGGGGCAAAAGGAGCTGCAGGGGCTGCACATCGGCTTCTTCGTCGCGCTCGCGGCGCTCGTCGTCTTCTACCTCCTGCTCAATCGCACGACGCTCGGCTACGAGGTGCGCGCGGTCGGGTTCAACCCGCAGGCGGCCGCATACGGCGGCATCAACGTGAAGAAGAACCTCGTGCGCGCGATGATGATCTCGGGCGCGTTCGCCGGCCTCGCCGGCGCGCTCGACATGACGGGGTACCTGTACCACTTCGGCGTCTCCGACATCCCGGCCAACTCGGTCGGCTTCCTCGGCATAGCCGTCGCCCTCCTCGGGCGAAACACCGCGGTCGGCGTCGGGCTCGGCGCGCTCCTGTTCGGGGGGCTGCTGTTCGGGACGACGCACGGCCTCACGTCGAACGTCATTCAGCCGGAGCTCGCCGGCAACCTCACGTACATCATCGAGGGCCTGATCGTGCTCTTCGTCGGCGCCGACGTCCTCATTCTGTACGTCTGGAACACGAGACGCCGGCTGTTCCCGCGGCGGCGCCGGGCGGAGGCGACGGTATGAGCGAGTGGACGCTCCGCGCCGGCACGCCGGCCGGCGCGCGGTTCCGCGACCCGGGAACGACCGGTTACGCCGGCATGCTGCTCGGAGTCCTGGCGGCGTTCCTCGCCATTCCTCCGGTCGAGGCGCGGACGATCGTGTGGTCGCTCTTGGTCGGGATCGTCGCGATCTTCCTCGGCATCTGGACGGTGACACGCGGCCGCCGGCGGCTCGGCTGGGGAGCAGTCGCGTCTGGGCTGATCGGAATGGGGCTCGGTGTCCTCGCGACGCGTTCGGGGACCGGAAACCTCGAGGCCGTGTTCAACGCCTCGCTCGTCGCGCAGATGTTCGCATTCGCGACACCCCTCGTGTTCGGCGCGATCGCCGGCATGTTCTCCGAGCGCAGCGGCGTGGTGAACATCGGCCTCGAGGGCATGATGCTGATGGGCGCCTTCTGGGGTGTGTACGGCGCGGACAAGGGCGGCACCTGGGTGGTCGGGCTCATCATCGGAATGGCCTCGGGCGGCCTGCTCGCCCTCGTGTATGCGTACTTCGCCATCCATCTGCGTGCGGACCAAATCGTGGGCGGCACGGCGGTGAACTTCCTGGCGCTCGGAATCACGGGCTATTTCTTCTTCCAGCTGTACCACGGCGAGTACGTGCCGACGGGCATCTCGACCATCCCGAACGTGAACATCCCGGGCCTGAAGGACTTGTCGTTCCTCGGCCCGGCGATCGGCCAGCTGAATCTCATGATCTGGGCCGGGTTCGCGCTCGTGATCGTGTCGTATGTCGTCGTCTTCAAGACGCCGATCGGCCTGCGCATCCGCGCGTGCGGCGAGCATCCACGTGCGGCGGACACCGTCGGCATCAACGTGTACCTGGTGCGGTACGGCTGCGTCGTCCTGTCCGGGCTGCTCGCGGCCGCCGGCGGCGTCTACCTGTCCGACGGCTTCGCGGGCGGAACGTTCAACGACAACATGACCGAAGGGCGCGGGTTCATCGCCCTCGCAGCGATGATCTTCGGCAACTGGCGCCCGGCCGGCGCGTTCGGGGCCGCAGTGCTGTTCGGGCTCTCGAGCGCAGTGGCATTGAGGTTGCAGGTGTACTCGGCCTCGGCGTCTACCCTGTTCAACGTGCTCCCGTACGTCCTGACGCTGATCGCCGTTGCAGGCGTGATCGGCCGTACCGTTCCGCCCGCCGCAGATGGCAAGCCGTACCGTAAGCAGTAGCCGTCCCAATCACCGTGCCTCGGTCGCGCTCATCGCGGCGTTGTGCGGGGTGCTCGTGGTGCCGGCCGCCGTTCTGCTCTCGCGGCAGACGGGGAAGATCCATCTCATCGACGCGGTCTGGGCGATCCCGATCGCGATGGTGCTGAGCGTCGGGGCGCTGCTCCTCGCGAGGGGCGCGCGCGGGCAGATCAGGAAGACGCTCGAGCTGGCCGGGGGAACGGGACGCCTACGGGCGACGCGCTGGCTCGCAGTCGCCGGGATCTGCGTCGCCCTCGCAGCCGCGATCGCGGTCGGGTTCTACGAGCTCCTCGTGCGCCTCGAGCACTAGAGGCCCGTACTTAGTACCGGCACGAGAGTGTCACGACACCGAGGCGACGCGGCTCCTCGTGCGGCGCATCGCGTGACACTTTCGTTTGCGTACCTAGTACCGGCCGTCGGGCTAGCCGCCGATAGAGACCATCCGCTCGATCGCGAGGCGCGCGCGCTCAGCCGTGTCCTCGTCGACCGTGATGCGGTGCTGCAGCTCGACGAGCGACTCCCGCACCTTCTCGAGCGTCGTCACCTTCATGAACCGGCAGACGGCGTCCTCGCGCACGGGCTCGAACCGCTTCCCAGGCGCCTCCTTCTCCAGACGGTGGAGGATGCCGGTCTCCGTCGCGACGAGGAACCGCTGTTTCGGCGATCGTTTCGCGTAGTCGACCATCTTCTCCGTCGAGAGGATCTGCGTTCGCTCGCTCCCGAACGCCATCGCCTGGCTCGCGCAGCCGCACTCGGGATGCACGAGCAGCTCCGCGTCCGGCGCCTCTCGCTCCCAGCGCTCGATGTCGGAGGGCCGGATCCCAGCGTGCACGTGGCACTCGCCCAGCCAGATGGTCAGCTTCCGTCCGGTCACGCGCTCGAGCCACAGCCCGAGATACATGTCCGGCAGAAAGAGGATCTCCTGATCCGCCGGGATCGCCTCGATGACGGCGCGCGCGTTCCCCGACGTGCAGCAGTAGTCGCTTTCCGCCTTCACCTCGGCGGTCGTGTTCACGTACGAGACGACGACGGCGCCCGGATGCTGCGCCTTCCATTCGCGGAGCTGTTCCGCCGTGATCGACGCGGCGAGCGAGCAGCCGGCGCCGAGGTCGGGTAGCAGCACGGTCTTCGCCGGCGACAGGATCGTCGCCGTCTCCGCCATGAAGTGGACGCCGCAGAAGACGATCACGTCGGCGTCGGTCGCGGCCGCCTCGCGCGAGAGGCCGAGCGAATCGCCAACGAAGTCGGCCACCTCCTGCACCTCGGGCCGCTGGTAGTTGTGGGCGAGGATGACCGCCTCGCGCTCGCGGGCGAGCTCGCGGATCTCCTCGTGCAGCGTCGTCACGGTCATTCGACCACCTCCAGTGAGACGTGGAGCGAGCGCGCGCCGTGCGTGAGCGCGCCGACGGAGATGTAGTCGACGCCGGTCTCGGCGTACGACCGAACGGTTGCGAGCGAGATGCCGCCGGATGCCTCGAGCCGCGCGCGGCCGGCGTTCAGCGCCACCGCGTCTGCGATCTGCGCCGGGCTCATGTTGTCGAGCAGGATCCGGTCGACGCCTGCATCGAGTGCCTCGCGCACCTGGTCGAGCGACTCGGCTTCCACCTCGATGCCGCCCGCTCCGTTGAGGACGCCGACCGCCGCGGAGATGCCGCCCGCGATGCGCAGGTGGTTCTCCTTCACCAGGATCGCGTCGTACAGACCGGCGCGATGGTTCGCTCCGCCGCCGCAGCGCACCGCGTACTTCTCCAGCGCTCGGAGGCCGGGCGTCGTCTTGCGCGTGTCGAGAATCGTGGCGCCGGTCCCGTTCGCAAGCTCGACGTACCGGCGTGTGAGCGAGGCGATCCCGCACATGCGGCCGAGCAGATTGAGCGCGACCCGCTCGCCGGTGAGGACGGCGCGCGCGGGGCCTTCGATCTCGGCGAGCACCGCCGGAACGTCGGTGACCGCCGCACCTTCGTCGACGAGCGGCTCCACGCGGGTGGACGCGTCGACGGCGCGGAACACCGCGGCGGCGACCGGCACGCCGCACACGACTCCCGGCTCCTCGAGGAGGAGCTGCGCGCGGCAGCGAGCGTCCGCAGGGACGAGCGCCGCAGTCGTGCGGTCTCCGCTGCCGACGTCCTCGGCAAGAGCCGTCGTCACCACGCGGTCGATGTCCACCTCGGTCAGCTCCATCGCTCGAGCTCCGGTTCGGCTCCCGGGCGGACGACGAAATGGCCGGCGAGCTCCTCGGCCTCGGCGGGGAAGTCCTCGCGGAAATGAACGCCGCGGCTCTCGGTGCGCGCGAGCGCGCTGCGTGCGACGAGCCGGACGAGCGTCGACGGCGCATCGAGCAGCCGCTCGAGCCCTTCGGCGCCGCGGATGAGCCCCGCGTCGCGCCATAGGGCCTCTCCGATGTCGCCGTCGGGTGTCAGAGACGCCGCATCGGTGTCGGACACCGGCGGGCCGTCGAGCGCGGACAGCGCCGCGCGGCGTCCGAAGACGAGGCATTCCAGCAGTGAGTTCGACGCGAGCCGGTTGGCGCCGTGGACGCCCGTGCAGGCGCACTCACCCGCTGCGTACAAGCCTGTGACGGTCGTTCGTCCGTCGAGGTCGGTGACGATGCCGCCGATCGCGTAGTGCGCGGCGGGGGAGACGGGGATCGGCTCGCCGGCCGGGTCGTACCCGGCACGCTCGAGCGTCGCCATCAGGCTCGGATAGCGATCACGCTCGATCGCTCGGAGGTCGAGCGCCGCGCCGTCGCGGGCCGCGATTGCGCGCGCGACCACGTCGCGCGGGGCGAGCTCGTCGGTGAAGCGCTCGCCGTCGTCGTCGAGGAGCGTCGCGCCCGCGCCGCGCAACGCCTCGGAGAGAAGGAAGCCGTCGTCGAGGAGGGCAGTGGGGTGGAACTGGACCATCTCGAGGTCGGCGAGCGCTGCGCCGGCGGCGTGCGCGATGAGCAGTCCCTCGCCGACGGCGCCGCGCGGGTTCGTCGTCCGCTGCCACAGCGCGGCGTAGCCGCCGGTGGCCAGAACGATCGCGTGCGCGTCGAGCGAGGAGAGCGACTCGAGGCGCTCGCCCTCGACGACGTCGATGCGCGCATGCTCGCTCACGCGCGCCGCGAGGACCTCGGCGATGCGACGGCCCGTCTCGGCGCCGCCCGCATGGACGACGCGGTTGCGGGAATGCCCGCCCTCGCGTCCGAGGCCGTCGTCGAACTCGACGCCGAGCGCGACGAGGTCGGCGATCCGGCGCGGCGCCTCGCGCGTGAGCAGCTCGACGGCGCTCTCGCGGCAGAGGCCACGCCCTGCGGCGAGGGTGTCGGCCGCGTGCAGGGTCGGGTCGTCGTCGCTGCCGACCGCGGCGGCGACCCCGCCTTGGGCGGCCCAGCTGTTCGAGGAGTCGACGGCGCCCTTCGCAACGACGAGGACGGAGCCGCCCGCGTCGGCGGCGGTCATGGCGGCGGTGAGGCCCGCGACGCCCGCGCCCACGATCGCAACATCGTAGTGCAGTTTCTTCCTCAAAGGCGATAACCTATGGGCGAGTGTACACGGTTCCCGACTCCCAAGCGAAAACAGCCGCCCACAGCGTCCTCGCCGTCGTGCTCCAGGTGCGGGAAGGGCAGCTGCAGGCGCTCCTGTGGCAGCGCGCCCGCGAGCCCTACGGCGGCGCCTGGGCGCTTCCCGGGGGCGTGCTCGAGCCGGATGAGACGCTCGAGGAGTCGATGCGCCGGCACCTGGCGCACAAGGTGGACGTTCGCGAGGTCTCGCACCTGGAGCAGCTGGAGACGCGGAGCGACCCGGTCCGGAACCCGGAGCATCGCGAGCTTGCGACCGCCTTTCTCGGCCTCGTCCGGAGCGATGCCGACCCCGAGCTTCCTGCGGACACGCGCTGGCACCCGGTGGACGAGCTCCCGCCGCTCGCCTTCGACCACGAGCCCATCCTGCTGGCCGCCCGCGAGCGTCTGCGCGGCAAGCTCTCGTACACGAACCTCGGGTTTGCGCTCTCCCCGGCGGAGTTCACGGTCGCCGAACTGCGGGACCTGTACTGCGCCGCGCTTGGCCATCCGGTCTCGGCGACGAACCTCCAGCGCGTCCTCCTCCGACGGCGGCTGCTCGAGGACACGGGCCGCCAGCGCCACTACGGCCGGGGAGGCGGACGGCCGGCGACGCTGTATCGCTTCGGCTCGAGCGAGCTCGAGATCACCGACCAGTTCGCCGTCCTCCGGCCGCCTACAATCGCGAAGTAGATGTTCGAGCTCGGCACCAGCCTGCGAGAGGCCCGCACCCGGCAGAGCCTCGACATCCCCCAGGCCGAGCTCGCGACGAAGATCCGCGGGAAGTACCTGCGCGCGCTCGAGGAGGAGCACTTCGACGTCCTCCCGGCCGAGACCTACGTGAAGGGATTCCTGCGCGCGTACGCCGACTTCCTCGGACTCGACGGGCAGCTGTACGTGGACGAGTACGAGTCGCGCTTCGTCGCCGACGCCTTCGTCGACGCGCCGGCGCGGCGCGGCTCGACTCGGCGCCACCACGAGCTGAGCTTCGAGCGGCGTGCCGTCGTGCTCGCGCTCGTCGGCGTGAGCGCGCTGGCGGCGCTCGTCATCGTCGCGTGGAAGTTCGGCGGCGCTGCGCCGTCGACGCCGACCGTCATCCCGGGCTCGGCACAGACCGCTCCGAAGGGCCTCGTCTTCTCCGGCGCCGGCACGTACATCGAGGTGCGGCACGGCTCGGCGTCCGGCAAGGTGCTGTACGAGGGGACGCTGCAGGCAGGCGACCTCAACGCTCTGGCCGGCCAGCGCTTCTGGATCCACATCCTCCACCCGGCGCACCTGCGGCTGACGCTCAACGGCAAGGTGGTCTCGCTTCCGGCCCGAGCCTCGCTGAAGGTGGTCGTCACCCCGACGAGCACCTCGCTCGCGGGTTGAGGGCGGTCGCGCGCCCGCGCGCGATCGTCGTCGTCACGGGCAGCGAGCTCGTGCGCGGCGAGCGGACTGATCGCAACGGCCCATTCCTCGCAGCAGAGGCGCTGCGACTGGGGCTCGAGCCCGCGCGCATCGTCATCGTCGGCGACGCACCCGACGAGCTCGAGGCTGCTCTTCGACAAGGCGTCGATGCCGACGTATGCCTCGTCTCGGGAGGACTCGGCCCGACGCACGACGACCGCACGGTGGAGATGGTCGCGCGCGCGCTCGGACGCGGCCTCGACGTCGACGACGAGCTCGAACGGCAGATCGAGGCGGTGTCGCGCGCAGCGGCAGAGCGGCTGAAGCGCCCCTACGCCGACTTCCAGGCTGGCGTGACGAAACAGGCGACGATCCCCGACGGCGCCCTCTCGCTCGGGCTCGCCGGGACCGCGCCGGGGCTGCTCGTCGAGCACGACGGGAAGGTGGTCGTCGTCCTGCCGGGCCCGCCGTCCGAGCTGCGGCGACTGTGGCCGAACGCGCTCGAGACGGACGCGTTCCGTGCCCTCCTTGCGCGCACGCAGCCGCCCGGCCGTCGTGTCCTCCGCTTCTTCGGCGTGAGCGAGTCGGCGGTGGCGCGCGCACTCGCCGAGGCGGGCGGCGACGGCGACGGGGTGGAGGCGACCATCTGCGCGCGCGACTTCGAGATTCACGTCGATCTCGTCGTCGAGCCGGGGGCGGACGCGCGCGCGGACGCACTCGAGGCGGCGTTCGTGCCGCCGATCGAACGCTGGCTGTACTCCCGGGACGAGCGGCCGATCGAGGAACACGTCCTCACGCTTTGCCGAGCGAAAGGACTCCGATTGGCCGTTGCCGAGTCGGAGACCGGAGGACTCGTCGCGGCGCGGCTGACGTCGGTGCCCGGGGCGAGCGACGTGTTCGTCGGCGGCGTCGTGGCATACGCGAACGAGGTGAAGCAGGCCGCACTCGGCGTGCCGGCGGAGCTCCTCGCGGCGCACGGAGCAGTGTCGGCCGAAGTGGCGGAGGCGATGGCGAACGGCGCGCGGGAACGGCTCGGCGCCGACGTTGCCGTCGCCGTCACCGGCGTCGCCGGCCCGGGCGGCGGAACGGAGGAGAAGCCGGTCGGCCTCGTCCACCTGCACGCCGAGGGGCCGGACGGGGGCGCAGCCCGCGAGCTCACCTTCCCGGGCGACCGCGACTCGATCCGGGCTCGCAGCGCCGTGATGGCGCTCCACCTCGTCCGCCGCCTGCTGACACGGAGTCGTGACGAGGCGGTATGACCTCGCCCACTAGCGTGGGTACCGATGAGCGGCTTCGCCTCTTCCTCGGTCTGCGCCTGCCGGAGCCCGCGCTCGACGCGCTCGAGGCGTGGCAACGCGAATGGCTCGAGGGCATGCGCGTCGTCCCGCGCGCGCATCTCCACATCACGCTCGCCTTCCTCGGCCACCGGCCCGCGGGCGACCTCCCGGACGTTCTCGGCGCGCTGCGCGCCGCCGCCGGCGAGGTCCGGGACGAGCTCAGGCTCACGCCGGTCCGGTACCGCGAGACGCGAAGCGTCGCGATGCTCGTCTGCGACGACGAGGGCGGCCGCGCCGGCCGCCTCGCCGCCGGTCTCCAGGAACGGCTCGAGCGGCTCGGTGTCTATCGCCGCGAGGCCCGGCCGTGGCTTCCGCACCTCACCGTGGGCCGTTTCCGGGAGCGGCCAGGACTCCGCCTCGAGCCGGCGAACATGAGAACATATGTTCTCATTCCGTCCGACGCCTCTGCTTATCTGTCCCGGCTGCGTCCCTCCGGGGCGGAGTACGAGGTTCTCGAGTCAGTTGCCCTAGGAGGATGACAGGTGGACAAGAACGAAGCACTCGACGTCGCGCTCGGCCAGATCGAGCGCCAGTTCGGCAAGGGCTCGGTCATGAAGATGAACGATCGCGCAGCGGTCTCCGTCGGCGCGGTCTCGACCGGCTCCCTCGCCCTCGACCTCGCGCTCGGCGTCGGCGGCCTGCCCCGCGGGCGCGTCGTCGAGATCTTCGGCCCCGAGTCCTCGGGCAAGACGACGCTCGTCTATCACGTCATCGCCGAGGCGCAGCGGCGCGGCGGCATCTGCGCGTTCATCGACGCGGAGCATGCGATGGACCCGGCGTACGCGAAGAGGATCGGCGTCAACATCGACGACCTCCTCGTCTCGCAGCCCGACACAGGCGAGCAGGCGCTCGAGATCTGCGAGCTGCTCGTGCGCTCGGGCGCGCTCGACGTCGTCGCGATCGACTCGGTCGCGGCGCTGACGCCGAAGGCCGAGATCGAAGGAGAGATGGGCGACTCGCACGTCGGCCTCCAGGCGCGGCTCATGAGCCAGGCGCTGCGCAAGCTCGCCGGCACGCTCAACCGTACCGACACCATCTGCCTGTTCACGAACCAGCTGCGCGAGAAGATCGGCGTCATGTTCGGAAACCCGGAGACGACGCCGGGCGGCCGGGCGCTGAAGTTCTACTCGTCCGTGCGGCTCGACATCCGCCGCATCGAGACGCTGAAGGAAGGCGTCGAGGCGTACGGCAACCGCGTGCGCGTGAAGGTCGTGAAGAACAAGGTCGCGCCGCCGTTCAAGCAGGCCGAGTTCGACATCATCTACGGCTCCGGCATCTCGTGGGAGGGCACCGTCCTCGACACGGGCATCGAGCGCAAGGCGGTGACGAAGTCGGGCTCGTACTTCAGCTTCGGCGACGAGCGGCTCGGCCAGGGCCGGCAGAACGCGACCGCGTTCCTACGCGAGCATCCGGACGTGACGCAGCAGATCCTCCAGCGAATCCAGCTCGACCTAGGCCCGGAGCAGATCGTGTCCGCACGGTTGCTGCCGCTGCTCGACGCGGACGCGTCGAGCGCCAATGGCAAGCCCGCGGATGTCGAGGCAGCCGTGGAGGCCGCGGTCAAGGCGTAGTCGTTCGTGGCCGAGTCGCGAAAGACGGTCACCGCCCTGCGTGAGCGTCCGCGCGGACGGGTCGGGATCGAGCTCGACGGCGTGCCGTGGCGGACGCTGCCGACAGACGCCGTCGTCCGCGTCGGCCTCCGGGTCGGAAGGATGCTCGACCGTGAAACGGCTCGCGCGCTTGCGCGCGAGCGGCGAACGTCGGAGGCGCTCGCGCGCGCCGCGCGGGTGCTCCGCCACCGCGACCTGTCGCGGCGGGCCCTCTCGGAGCGGCTGCCCGCGGCAGCGCGGGAGGCGGCGCTCGAGACGCTCGAGCGCAGCGGGCTCGTGGACGACGCCCGTGCCGCCGCAGGACGGGCTGCGTCGCTCGCCGGCCGGGGCTGGGGAGACGAGGCGATCCGCTTTCGGCTGGAGCGGGAGGGGTTCGACGGGGAGCCGCTCGGGGCGGCGCTCGCCGGGCTCGATCCGGAATGGGAGCGCGCGGCGGCGCTCCGCGCGCGCGGGAAGTCGGAGCGGTGGCTCGCCGGGCGCGGGTTCGGCGGAGTTGCACCCGAGGCGTGATCGGCGGTACTATCTGCTCACGCTTCACCCGACGTTTTGCCTGCATACGAGCTTTTCCGAAACGCTTCACACGCTGTGAGAGTCGACTTCGCATCCTTCTCGAGACTCCGGGGGTCGCCGCCGAGGTAGGCGGTGACCGGCAGGCGCGGCGGCGATCCGCGCGCCGAACAGCAGTAGCGACTTCGGGAGTGCCCGCCTGCCGACGACGGCGAGTGGAGCGACAACACACCTCCACACGAGGAGTCGTGAGTGTTGATCGTGATCGGAGTCGCTGTCGGAGCTCTCGGGGGAGCGATTCTCGCGCTCCTCGCAGTCCAGGTGTTCGGCGCGACGGGTGTCGGCAAGGCACGACGCATCCGGCGGCAGCTCCTCGAGGACGCCGAGCGCGAGGCGGAAGCGGTCCGGCGCGAGGCGATGGTCGAGGCTCGCGAGCAGGCGGTGAAGCTCCGGGCCGAGATCGACGACGAGCTCGCCGACCGTCGGCAGGCGGTCGTCAAGATCGAGGAGCGCGTGCTCGCGAAGGAGGAAGAGGTCGAGCGACGCCTCGTCGATGTGACGCGCCGGGACCAGGGGATCAATGACCGCGAGACGCACCTGCGCGCGCTCCAGGACGAGCTCAAGGAGGTGAAGCGCGCGCAGCAGGCCGCGCTGGAGCGCATGTCCGGGATGACCCTGCCGGAGGCGAAGGCGCAGCTGCTGCAGCGGGGCGAGGAGCTCGCGCGACACGATCTCGCCCGCCGCGTGCGCATGCTCGAGGAGGAGGCGCGGGCGGAGTCGAAGCGCCGCGCGCGCAACCTCGTCGCCGACGCGCTCCAGCGGGTGGCCGCAAGCCACGCTGCCGAGACGACGGTGACGGTGGTCGAGCTCCCGTCCGACGACATGAAGGGGCGCATCATCGGGCGCGAGGGCCGCAACATCCGCGCGCTCGAGCACCTCACCGGTGTCGACTTCATCATCGACGACACCCCGCACGCCGTCGTGCTCTCCTCCTTCGACGGGATCCGCCGTGAGATCGCGCGTCTCACGCTGACGAAGCTGATCGAGGACGGCCGGATCCACCCGGCGCGGATCGAAGAGACCTACTACCAGTCGAAGGCGGAGCTCGAGGAAGTCATCCGTCAGGCCGGCGAGCAGGCCGTGTTCGAGGCGAACTGCGGCCCGTTCCACGAGGAGCTGCAGAAGATCCTCGGCCGGCTCCGCTTCCGCACGAGCTACGGCCAGAACGTGCTCAGGCACACGCTCGAGGTCGTGCACCTGACGGGGATCATGGCGACCGAGCTCGGCGCGAGCGTCCGCACCGCGAAGCGCGCGGCGATGCTGCATGACATCGGCAAGGCGATGACGCACGAGATGGAGGGCTCACATGCGCTCATCTCCGCGCAGCTCGCGCGCCGCTACGGGGAGCCGCAGGGCGTCGTGCATGCGATCGAGGCACACCATTACGAGGTACAGCCGCAGACGGTGGAGGCGGTACTCGTCATCGCGGCCGACGCGATCTCCGCGTCGCGTCCCGGCGCTCGCGGCGAGAGCCTCGAGCACTACATCAAGCGCCTCGAGACGCTCGAGGAGCTCGCCGCGGCGAAGCCGGGGGTGGAGAAGGTGTACGCGCTGCAGGCGGGCCGCGAGATCCGCGTCATCGTCGCGCCGCGCGACGTGAGCGACGAGGAGGCCGCGTTGCTCTCACACGAGATCGCGCGCGAGATCGAGGATCAGCTCGAGTATCCCGGCCAGGTCAAGGTGACGGTGATCCGCGAGAGCCGGGCCGTCGACGTCGCGCGCAACCGCGTCGCGAACGGAGAGCGCGAGCTCGACGCAGTCGATCCCGAGCACGACCGGGCCGACGTCGCCTAGCCACCGCCGCCGAAGCTCAGCGGCGGAGGGAACCGCGCAGGCGGATGTCCCGCGACGACGAGCCCACGAGAATGCGGTAGAGGCCGCGTCTCACGCGCCACTGCTGCTGCGCGGAGTCCCACACGGAAAAGGAGCGCGGCGTGAGCGCGATCGTCACCTTGGTGCTTCTGCCTGGACGGAGCGAGACGCGCTGGAACCCCTTGAGCTGTTTCGGGGGCTCACCGACGAATGCCGGGTCGTCGACGTACAGTTGCGCCACGTCGGACCCCGCGCGAGCGCCCGTGTTCCGCACGGTGAAGGAGACCGCGACGTTTGCTCCTGAGTGGGATATCCGAAGCCCGCTGTACTCGAATCTCGTGTACGAGAGGCCGTACCCGAACGGGAACAGCGGCGCGATCTTGTTCGCGTCGTACCAGCGATACCCGACGTCGAGGCGTTCACTGAACGAGGCGTCCTGACCGTCGCCGCTGCCCGGCCATTGGTCCGTTGTCGACGCCGGGACGGAGTCGTTGCTCGCGGGGAACGTCTGTGGCAGCCGACCCCCCGGATCCGCGTCGCCGAACAGCACCGCCGCAACGGCGATCCCGTCCTGCTCGCCGGGGTACCAGGCCTCGAGCACCGCCGGAACCTGATCGAGCCACGGCATGAGGACGGGGCCGCCCGTGTCGAGGACGACGATCGTGCGCGGATTCGCCTGCGCCACCTGCTCGATGAAGGTGTCTTGAGCGTTCGGCAGGGAGAGATCCGGCCGGTCCTCGCCCTCGCGCTCCTGGTCGTATGCGAAGTAGACGACGAGGTTCGACCGGCGAGCCGCACTGACGGCGGAGCTGAGATCGGTCCCCGGGTCGGCGATGACATTCACGCCGGCTTCCCTCGCGCGCGCGGTGATCGCTTGAAGCGGCGAGACAGGGTTGGCTCCCCCGGTGTATGCGCTGCCGCCGCCGGCGATGTACGGTCGCACGCCGTCCACGCCGGCGGGGGCCCCGATCAGGGCGATCGTCGAGCCCCTCGGGAGATGGAGCGGGAGCGTGCCCGGGTCGTTCTTCAGGAGCACGGTGCTCTCTTCGGCGACCTTGACCGCGACGCGGACGTCCGCGCTCGTCGAGACGTCCAACGGCCCGACGCTCGAGAGTGCCGGCGGCGGCTCGTCGAACAGCCCGCAGCGGAACATCGACGTGAGGATCCGACGCACCATGTCGTCGAAGCGCGACGCCGGGACCGCGCCCGAATTGACAGACGCCAAGAGCGCACTCGTGAAGAACGTTCCGCCCGGCATCTCGAGGTCGAGGCCCGCGTTGGCCGACTGGATCGTAGACCACGTCGAGCCCCAGTCCGACATGACGAAGCCGGGAAAACCCCACTGGTGCCCGAGCACGTCGGTCAGGAGCGCCGGGTTCTGGCACGACTGAACGCCGCGAACGAGGCCGTACGCGCACATGACGGCACCGACCTTCGCGTCGTCGACGGCCGCTTCGAACGGCGGCAGGTAGATCTCGTGCAGGGTCCGGTCGTCGACGTTCGACGACACGTAGTAGCGGTTCGTCTCCTGGCTGTTGACGGCGAAATGCTTGACGGTCGCGATCACCGGGTTCTGCTGGATGCCCTCGATCTCGGCCGCAGCCGTCTGGCCGCTGAGGAATGGGTCCTCACCGAACGCCTCGAAGTTCCGGCCGTTCTCGGGGACGCGGGCGATGTTGACGTCCGGTGCGAGCAGGACGTCGATGCCCTTCTCCCAGGCCTCGAGCCCCATCGTCTGTCCGAGCGTCCGCTGGAGGGCGGGATCCCACGTCGCCGCCTGCGCGATCGGCGCCGGGAATGCAGTCGTGCCGACCTGCGAGCCGGCGACGCCCCCGGGGCCGTCGTTCAAGGTCAGCGCAGGCATGCAGAGGGCGGGGTTGCCGGGAACGTAGCCGACGTAGAGCGGGCCGTCGGCAACCCCGAGCGCCGTATGCGGGTTGACGCCGCTCAGGAGTGCGAGCTTGTCGCTCGTGCTCATGGCTGCGAGGAGCTTCGCCGCGCGCTCGGCGGGCCGCAACGTCCGGCTCATCCACGGGCAATGGGGAGCCGCTGCTCGCGCCGGGGCCGCTGCGGAGACGGCAACGGCCAGCACGGCAGCCAACGCTGCACCTCGCATCGACCTGGGCATCGCCCGGACAAGCTAGCCCGGATCTGTAAAGCGAATCGGCCCTAGAGCGCGAACCGGATGGCCTGCGGCGCTCCCAGCCGCAGCGCGCGGAGCGCCGCCGCCCTGGCCCGTCGGCGATCGCCGAGAACGCGCCAGGTCTGGGCGATCATCAGGTTGAAGTTCCGTCGGGCGAGCTGCGCGTCCGGGATGCCGTCGCGCTCCTCGAGCAGCGCGAGGTGCTTCTCGGCGGTGCGGATCTGGCCGGCGCCGAGCACCTGGTCGCCCGTCTTCTCCTCGTGCATGCGGTACTCCGCGAGCGGCGGCCCGTCGAGGAAGAGGACGTCGAAGTCGAGCACGAGGCGGAGATAGAAGTCGTAGTCCTCGATCGGGAGCTCGCAGTCGTACAGACCGACGGTCTCGAAGACTTCGCGGCGCACGAGGATCGCCGAGCTGAGACAGCAGCACCGGAAGGCGTAGGACGCGTACGTCGCGCCGTTGCGATGCGCCGCGCTGAAGATCGCGCGGTGAGCGGCCGTCTGTTCTGGGAGCGGTCGGCCGTCCTCGTCGACCAGCTCCACCTGCCCATGCACCATGCCGACGTGCGGACTGCGCTCGAGCGCCGCGAGCTGGCGCTCTAGACGCCGGGGGACCCACCAGTCGTCCGAGTCGCAAAAGGCGATGAGCTCGCCCTGCGCCAGCTCCACAGCTCTGTTCCGTGACGCCGCCTTGCCGCGTCGCTCCTGTCGGACGTACCGGATCCGGTGATCGTCGTAGCGGTCGACGAGGTCGGGGGTGCCGTCGGTCGAGCCGTCGTCCACGACGATGAGCTCCAGGTCGCCGCACGACTGGGAGAGGACGCTCGACATCGCGTCCTCGAGGTAGTGAGCTCGGTTGTGCGTGATGATTGCGGCACTGACCAGCGGCATACCACCGGTCGCCTACCCGGGATTCCTGCTTCTAATCCGTAAAGTGCAAGATCTGTGTAAGGCGTTCGCTAGGCGCGGTGAACGCCCATTGTGATGGCGCCCAGGTAGCCGGACCGGCCGCGCGAGAGGCTCAGCATCGAGCGGCTGCCGCCGTTGCGGAAGACTGCGTCGGTCGCGTTCCGCGTATCCCGGTTCGGCCTCGCGCTGTACGGTGCCTTGCGGTAGACGCGGTCCGTGAGGGTGTCCGGGAAGAAGAGCTGACCCGTGTGCACGACGTTGCCGCCGAGGTGGACCTTCACGTGGATGTGCACGCTGCGGCCCGTGTACCAACCCGGATAGACGCTGTCGAAGAGCGCGATGCCGTGCGCGTTCGTCGGCTGCACGCCGCGCATGAAGGTGCCGACGTTGCCCTGCACGCCCGAGTACACGCCGAGCGCATCCGCGTGCCAGACGTCGACGTTCGCGCCGACGATCGGCTTGCACGTCGACATGCTGACGACGGTCAGGCGCAGCTCGAGCGGCGTTCCGGGCCTGCCCTCGGTGATGTCGCGCCGCACGGCCTCGCCGGGAACGTAGTACGGGCCTTCCGTCATCTCCGGCGTCAGCACGCACGCGATCGCGCCGGATGCGACGGCGGCAGGACCGGCGCCGGCTTCGTCGGCGTTCCAGCCGGCGGCGGCCGCGGCGAGGCCACCGAATGCGGCGAGCGAGCCACGGCGTGTGAGGCGTTTCTCCATCCCACGAGCGTAGAGCGCCTGCCTGAGAGAGCCCTGTGACGTGCGCTACGTCCGGCTGCGGCGCGCGAGCAGGATCGCGCCGACGGTGACCGCGACGAACGCGAAGACGCGCAGCGCGCCGAGGGCACCCGTCGGCACCGGCTCGCCGAGGACGACGGTGCCCGCCGCAATCGGGAGCGCGTTCGTCAGGAGCGTCGCAAGCCCGGCGACCGTCAGCGCGCCGCCGTGCTGATAGCCGAGCTGGAGCAGCGCGGTGCCGAGCCCATATCCCGCGACCGCGGTCGCGCCGAAGGCGGCGCGTCCGCCCCCTTGCGTCGCGACCTTCACCGAGATGTCGCCGATGGAGAAGAACAGCCCACCGGCGATGCCCTCCGAGACCGCGATCGCTCCGAAGCGGCGGCCGACGGCGACCGCGGCGAGAGCCGCCGCCGCGGAGGCTCCGAGCCAGAGCTCGATGTCGACCACCGTGCCGCCGCTGCCCTCGCCGCTGCCGCCGACGAGCGAGGCCGCGAGCGCGATCAGGCCGACGATCGACACGAGCACACCCACGATCTCGTGGCGGGGGAGGGCGCGCTTGCTCATGCGCGCAGAGACGAAGGCGAGAACGCCGATGCCGCCGGCGGCGATGCTCTGCACGAGCGTGAGCGGCGCGAGCGCGAGCGCGAGCACGTACAGCGCGAAGCCGGTGCTCTCGAGAAGGAAGCCGCGAAGCCATGCGCGGTCGCCGAGCAGGTGCTGGGCCGAACGCAGCGGATGCGCCGCCGACAGCTCCGGCATCGCGGCGACGGCGTCATGCTCGCGGAGGTACGCGACGTTGGTCAGCGTCGTCGACGTGAGCGCGAGTCCGACCGCTACCGCGGTCTGCGCCTGCATCAGGCGCGCTCGCTTCGTGCGTACGTGGCGCACGCGCGCGTTGCGCCGACGACGCCCGCGCCGATCGCGACGACGGTCAGGATGCGCGTAAGCGTGCCCGGCAGTGCCGCGAGCACGAGCGCGTGGAGGAATACGGCGCCTTTGCTGAGCCCGACGGCCACACCGAGCAGGCAGAGCCAGAGCGCGGCGGGCAAGCGCGCAGCGGGCGGCCCCCACCTGAGAACGCCGAAGCCGGCAGCCGCGAACAGGGCCTCGTCGACGCCTGCGATCCATGTTCCCGGCGATGCGTAGGCGCCGAGGGCGAACGCTGCCGCGACGACGACTGCCGCTGCCGCCGACACCGTTCCGAGCAAGGCGGGCGAGCTGCGCAGGCCGGCGGCGGCGATCGCTGCGAACAGGACGATCCACACCCAGAGCGCCGGCCGCTGCAGCGTCGCGGTGGTGCCGAGGACGGCCGCCCGCCGGCCGTCGACTGCGATCGGCACGCGCCAGGTCGGCCGGCGCGTGCGCACGTCGTGCCAGACGACGGAGAGGTGGCGTGACACCTGTACCCAGCCGCCGTTCGCACCCTGTACGGCGACGCCTCCGTCGCCGATTCGGTACAGCGGTGCGCCGAGGTAGCTGTAGACGATGACGTTGTGACCGGGCTCGACGCTCAGGTGGAGCGCTTCGTCGCTCTGGTACACGCCGATCGAGTACGGCCCGGCCGGCCGCGAGGTGATCCGCTCGCGGTGGTCGACGGCAACCGTGCCGGTCCGCAGATGGGCGGCGGCAGCGGGTGGGAAGAGGAGAGCTCCAGCGAGGACGGCGCAGATCTTCGCCACAGCTGACGGACGCTACCCTTCCCGTCCGTGAAGCGGTACTCGGTGACGACGTTCGGGTGTCAGATGAACGCCCACGATTCGGAGCGGATCAAGGGCATGCTCGAGGAGCTCGGTCTCGGTGAGGCGTCGAGCCCGGACGAGGCCGACGTGATCGTCTTCAACACGTGCACGATCCGGGAGAAGCCGGACACGAAGCTCGCCGCCCACCTCGGCGACGCCGGCGCGCGCAAGCGTGCGCATCCCGACACCGTGATCGCCGTCGGAGGCTGCTACGCGGAGGCACAGCGCGAGCGCATCTTCTCCCTCTACCCGCAAGTCGACGTCGCCTTCGGGCCCGGGACGATCGCCCACCTGGCCGAGTGGCTCGGTGCCGGCGGGCTCGGCGTTGCACGCGGCGCTTGGGGGACGGGGGAGGAACGCGCCTTCGCGGCAACGCTGCCGATGCACCGTGAGCGCACCTTCCAGGCCTGGGTGCAGATCTCGATGGGCTGCAACTCCGTGTGCTCGTACTGCATCGTCCCCGCCGTGCGCGGACGCGAGGTGTCGCGGCGGCCGGGCGAGATCCTGGCCGAGATCGGGTCACTCGCAGGCGAGGGTGTGCGCGAGGTGACGCTGCTGGGTCAGAACGTGAACTCCTACGGCCGCGATCTCGGCACCGACTTCGCGCAGTTGCTGCACGCCGTCGACGCGATCGACGGCGTCGAGCGCATCCGTTTTACGAGTCCGCACCCGAAGGACTTCCGCGCGAACGTGATCGAGGCGATTGCGGAGTGCGCAGCGGTGTGCGAGCACGCGCATCTCCCGCTCCAGTCGGGATCGACCCGGGTACTCAAGGACATGCGGCGCACGTACTCGCGTGAGCGCTACCTGCGGCTCGTCCACGAGATGCGGGCCGCCATCCCCGATCTCGCGCTCACGACGGACATCATCGTCGGCTTCCCCGGCGAGACGGAGGAAGACTTCCGCGCGACGCTCGCCGTCGTCGAGGAGGTCGGCTTCGACGGCGCCTTCACGTTCGTCTATTCGCCGCGTGCCGGGACCGAGGCGGCCGCCCGTACGGATCAGGTTCCGGACGACGTGAAACGCGACCGGATCGAGCGGCTCGTCGAGGTCGTGCAGCGCGTCGCCGCCGAGCGCAACGCCGCACGTGTCGGCCGCGTCGAGGAGGTGCTCGTCGAGGGAGCCAGCCGTACCGACGACAGCCTGCTCCGTGGCCGCACGCGCCGGAACACGACGGTGAACTTCACCGGCGACGCGCGCCCGGGCGACCTCGTCGATGTACGCATCGAGCGCGGGACGTCGACGACGCTCGCGGGCGCGCAGACCGCCGCGGTCGCGGCCGCCTCGTCCTAAGGCGTCGCTTGCGACGCCGACCAGAAAAGTAGGCGCCGATTCAGTCGGCGCCTACGCTTAGGCCTCGCTTGCGACGCCGACGAGAAAAGTAGGCGCCGATTCATTCGGCGCCTACGCCTAGGCTTCCGCGGCGCGGAGCGAGCGAAGCCCGACGACCGCCGGAACGACAGGCAGCCAGAAGTTGAAGATGCGGTACGTGAAGACCGCCAGTACGGCCGCCGCGAGCGGCACGCCCGTCCACGACAGAGCGAACGGCAGCAGCGCCTCGACCGCGCCGGCGCCGCCGAGCGGCAGCGTGCGGCGCGTGAGGGCGTAGCCGGTGGCGTAGCCGACGAGGAGAAGCTCGACGTTCGGCGCTCCGTGGGCGAACGCGTGGAGGCACGCCCACAGGCAGACGATCTCGCCGAACCAGTAGATCGCCGCACCCGCCGGCCCGGCGAGATGCCGGCGTGCGAACAGGCAGCGGAGGACATGGATCGACTCCAATGCCTGCGCGAGCGCGTCCTTGAGGTAGCCCTTGCCGCGGAAGCGATGCCGGTGGCCGACCGCCCAGAGCGCGACCGCGAAGCCGAGCGGGACTGCGATCGCCCACGGCAGTGTGAGGCCGATCGTCGGGGTGCGCGCGCCGCTGGCGAGGAGCTGAATGGATGCGATGCAGGCAGCCGGAGCGAGGAGCGCATACTCGAGGGCGCCGAGGCCGAGGACGCGTACCCGAGCCTCGCGGTCGGAGATCCCCGTCTGCTTGAACGCGTGCAGGTCGAGCGCGAACCCGCCCTGGGTGACGAAGGGGCCGAAACCGGCCGCGACCGCGGCGGCGGCGCGCCCGTGATTCATGGCCGGTCCCTGCTCGACGCGCGACACTTCGCGGTAGCCGACGACGTACCCGAGATAGGCGACGATCTCCGCTCCGAACGCGACCAGGAACCAGATCGGATTCACGTGCTGCATGCGATCCCACACGCTGTCGAACCCGGCCACCTCGCTGAGGGCGAAGAGAGTCGCGAGCGCGAGGAGCGACGCGGCCACCAGGAACACGGTCGACTCCACCCGTGTCTGGTCGAGTTGGCTCTTCGGTTCGATGTTCAGATAACGCAGGTGAGAATCCTCCGGTGACGGTTATCGGCATCTTCGGTCCGACCGCGAGCGGCAAATCGAGGGTTGCTTCGGAGGTTGCTCGTCGGATTCCTGCCGAGCTCGTCTCTGCTGACGCCCTCCAGGTCTACCGGGGGCTGCCGATCCTCACGAACCAGCGTAGCGAGCCGATTCGGATGGTGGGGATCTGGCCGCTCGACCGGGAGGCGTCGGTCGGCGACTACGCCCCCCTTGCCCACGCGGCGGTGGACGAGATCCTCGCCGACGGCGCGACCCCGCTCGTGGTCGGCGGGACCGGCCTGTACCTCCGGGCAGCCCTCGGCGAGCTCTCGCTGCCGCCCGCCCCTGCGCCCGGCGCGCGGGGACGATGGGAGCGCTTCTACGACGAGCAGGGGGCCGATGCCGCTCATGCCCACCTCGAGGCGCTCGATGCGGCGGCCGCGGCCGCCGTGCACGCGAACGACCGCCGGCGCGTCGTCCGCGCCCTCGAACTGGCCGAGGCGGGGGCGTCGCTCGCCCCCGGGGAGAACAGCCTCTGGTCGGATGCGACGCGGCACCCGACCGTCGTCGTCGGGCTCGACGTTCCGAAGGACGTGCTCGAACGTCGCATCGAGGAGCGGACGCGGGCGATGTTCGACGCCGGCGTCGAGGAGGAGGTGCGCCGCGCGCTCGAGGGGCCGATCTCGACGACGGCGCGGCAGGCTCTGGGGCTCGAGGAGGTGGCGACGCTGCCTCGGGAGGAGGCAATCGCCGCAATCGTCGTCCGCACGAGGCGCTACGCCGCATACCAGCGCAAATGGATGCGGCGCATTCCGGGCATCGCTATGGTCGACGCGGATCGCCCGCCGGGCGAGATCGCCGATGACATCGTCGCGCTGGCACGCACACGGGAACGTGTACCTCGTCCTCGAGGATGAGCCGTACGAGCACGCGGAGGGACTCGACGGCGGGCTGGAGGTCATCTCGGTGGACGGCGACGACATGACCATTGCGATCGTGAATCCGGATGGATCTCACGCCGAGATGTCGGGCAACGGCACGCGCATCGCAGGCGCGTGGCTGATGGAGCGCACCGGGCACGACGTTGCGCGCGTGCACGTCGGCCCGCGCGTCGTGGAGGTGCGGCGGAGCGACGGTCAGTACGAGTCGGTGATGGGCGAGGTCGACGTCCACGAGCACGAGTGCGTCGCCGGCTTCGAGGTGACGCCGGTCTCGGTCGGCAACCCGCACGCGGTCGTCGTCGGCGACCCCGACGACATCCTGCTCATCGGCCCGCTGCTCGAGACGCATCCGCGCTTCCCGAACCGGACGAACGTGCAGGTCGCGCGCATCGACGGGCCCGGCGAGGTGACGGCGCGCGTGTGGGAGCGCGGCGTGGGGGAGACGACCGCATCCGGCTCGAGCGCGGTCGCGGTCGCTGCGGCGACCCACGGCGAGGGCGACGTGCTCGTGCACTTTCCCGGCGGCGACCTGCGCGTGCGGCTCGAAGCCGGCCGTGCGACGCTCACCGGCCCGGCGGAACGCGTCTAACCGGCGACCGAGGCATCGCTTGCGATGCCGACCAGAAGAAGGTGAGCGGCCTTGCCGCTCACCCGATGTCGTACTCGCGGAGGACATCGTTGAGCGACGTCTTCAGATCCGTCTGGGCACTCCGCCAGCCGATGATGAGCGCGCAGCTGAGGTCATACGTCCCTGCGGGGAACTCCTTCGGCCGCGTGCCCGGGACGACCACCGCGTTCGGCGGGACATAGCCGCGGTGCTCGACCGGCTCCTCACCCGTGACGTCGATCACGGGGACCGAGCCCGTGAGCGAGACGTTCGGCGCGAGCACTGCGCGCTCGCCGACGACGACGCCCTCGACGAGGATGCAGCGCGAGCCGATGAAGGCGCCGTCCTCGACGATCACCGGCCGCGCCTGTACCGGTTCGAGGACACCCCCGATACCGACGCCGCCGGCGAGGTGCACGTCGGCGCCGATCTGCGCGCACGAGCCGACGGTCGCCCACGTATCCACCATCGTGTTCGGCCCGACCCAGGCTCCGATGTTGACGTAGCTCGGCATCATCACCACGCCCGGCGAGAGGAACGAGCCGTACCGCGCCGTCGCCGGCGGGACGACTCGCACGCCGAGCTCGACGTAGTTGTGCTTGAGCGGGATCTTGTCCAGGTACCGATACGGCCCGACGTCGATCGGCTCCACCTTGCGTAGGCGGAAGTAGTCGAGGATCGCCGCCTTCGCGTCTTCGTTCACGCGCCACTCGCCGTCCACCTTCTCGGCGACGCGGATCTCCCCACGATCGAGCGCGGCAATTGTCTCCTCGGTGCTCACAACAGCTCCGCCGCCCGTTCGCATTCCTCCAGCGTAGGCACGAGCGCGAAGCGGACGTAGCCCGCGCCGCTCGGCCCGAAGAACTCTCCGGGGGAGACGAGGATGCCGCGCTCGAGCAGCGCGTCGGCATCGGGCCCGACGACCCAGAGGTACATCGTCGCCTCGCTCGCGACGATCTCCCAACCGTTGGCCTCGAGCGCGGGGATCATCACGTCGCGCTTAGCGCGGTAACGCGCGCGCGTCTCCTCGACGTGGCGCTCGTCGTTCCACGCGACGACCGACGCGCGCTGGACGAACTCCTGCGGTGCGGTGCCCACCGTAGGGCGGTACGCCTTCAGCGCGGAGATGACCTCCGCCGGAGCGGCGACGAAGCCGGAGCGGTAGCCGGTCATCGACGAGCGTTTGCTCAGCGTCTGGAAGACGATCATGCGCGAGCGATCGCCCGCCTGCAGTGCCGACGCGGGCGGCCCGTCGAACCAGAGCTCCGTGTACGCCTCGTCGGAGCCGACGTACAAGTCGCGATCCGACGCGAGCTCCGCCAGGCGCTCGTAGAACTCCAGTGGCGCTGTCGTCCCGGTCGGGTTGTGCGGGTAGTTGACCCACACGAGCGCGGTGTCGTCCGGGATCGCGTCGAGGTCCGGCAGGAAGCCGTTCTCGCGCAGCAGCGGCAGCATGTGCACGTCCGCGCCGGCGAAGAGGGCGCCGCGCTCGTACACGGGATACGCGGGCTCGCCGACGACCACCGTACGGCCCGCGGTGTCGAGCACCTGGGCGAGCGAGAAGATCGCCTCCTTCGAGCCGTACGTCGGAACGATCTCGGTGTCCGCGTCGACGTCGACGCCGAAGCGGCTCGAGCACCAGCCGGCCGCCGCCTGGCGCAACTCGGGAAGCCCCTGCGCGAGGGGGTACGGAGCGCGCTCCGGGACGGCGTCGACGAGCGCCTGCCGGATCATCGGGTCTGTCGGCTCGTTCGGGTCGCCCTTGCCGAAGTCGATCACTTCGACGCCCTCGGCGAGGAGCCTCCGCCGCGCCTCCTCGAGGCGGACGAACGGGTACGTCGACATCTCCGCGAGGGTCGGGTTGATCACGACAGGAATTCTTGCAGCGTCGTGTGGCAGCGCTCGAGGTTCGCGATCGGCACCTGCTCGTCGACGCGATGCGCGTACGCGGTGGCGCCGGGGCCGTAGTTGATCGCGTCGATGCCCTGCTCGGCGAATTGCGCCACCGGCGTCCACGCCTGCTTCGGCCTCACGACGGGCACGAGCTTACGCAGCCGCGCCGCGCGCGGATTGTCGAGCGAAGGTGGCGCGGACGGCGAGTCGCTCAGCACCTCGATGTCGCCCTCGGGCAGGAGCTCGCGGAGGCGCGCCTCGGCGCCCGCGCGCATGAAGCGCATGTTCAGCTCGGCGGATGCGGTCGCCGGGACGACGTTCGCGGCGAGGCCGCCCTCGACCCGGACGGCACTCACGACCTCGCGATAGACGAGCCCGTCGAGCTCGACGTCGACCGGTTCGAGATCAACGAGCGGCTGCAGGCCGCGCACGAGCTCGTGGATCGCGTTCACACCGGTCCACGGCCGCGCCGAGTGGGCGCTCTCGCCCTGAAAGGTGATCCGCGCCTGGAGGTTGCCGAGGCAGCCGGCGTGGAGCTCGCAGTCCGTCGGCTCGAGCACGACGGCCAGCTCCACGTCGCGCAGCAGGCCGGTCGCGAACAGCGCCGGCAGCGGGCTCTCCGACACCGGCACCTCTTCACGCGTGAAGAACAAGAAGCGCGCCGGAATACCGGCGCGCGCGAGCTCGATCATCACCGCAAGGCCGGACTTCATGTCGCTTGCCCCGAGGCCGTGCACGGCGCCGGCGTCCATCCGGCCCGGCACGTTTCCCTGGGCGGGGACCGTGTCCAGATGCCCGGCGAGGACGACAGGGCCGTCCCCGTAGAGCAGCACATCGCCGTCGTCGTAGACGGGCTTCCCGGGCACGAGATCGCGGACGAGCTCGACGATCGCCGTCTCCGAGCGGCTCTCGGAGGGAACGTCGACGAGGCGCAGCGTCGTGGCGGCGAGATCGGGGGTCGGCACGGCAGAAGTCATAATGGACGTTCGTGGCAGTCAAACAGCCCGATCCCACGCCGGGCCGCGAGCTCGAGCGCGGGCTCGTGCTCGCCGTGCTCGGACAGGCGGTCGACGCGGACGACGAGCTCGACGAGTTCGAAGAGCTGGCCCGCACCGCCGGCGTCGAGCCCGTGACGCGCGTGGTCCAGCACCGCCCGCAGCCCGATCCGCGCAGTTACGTCGGCAAGGGGAAGCTCGACGAGCTGAAGCACGAGTACGGTGGCAGCGGTGCGGAGGTCCTCCTCGTCGACGACGAGCTGTCCCCGTCGCAGCAGCGGCTCCTCGAGAACACCCTGCAGGCGCGCGTCGTCGACCGGACCCAGCTGATCCTCGACATCTTCGCGCAGCACGCCGTGACCGCCGAGGGGAAGCTCCAGGTCGAGCTCGCACAGCTCGAGTACAACCTTCCACGCATGCGCGGCCTGTGGAAGCACCTCGAGCGCCTCGGCGGCGGGGTCGGCACGAGGGGCCCCGGCGAGTCGCAGCTCGAGACCGACCGCCGGATCGCGCGCCGCCGCGTGTCGCTGCTCAAGGAGCGGCTGGAGGAGCTCTCGAAGCAGCGCGACGTGCGCCGCAAGGAGCGCCGCCGAACGCAGACACCGACCGTCGCGCTCGCCGGATACACGAACGTCGGCAAGTCCACGCTTCTGAACGCGCTCACCGACGCTGACGTCTCGGTGCGCAACCGCTTGTTCGAGACGCTCGACCCGACGACGCGCGGGTTCGAGCACGAGGGACGCAAATACCTCGTCACCGACACCGTCGGGTTCGTTCGCCGCCTTCCGCACGAGCTGGTCGAGGGCTTCGCGGCGACGCTCGAGGAGACGCTCGTCGCCGACCTCGTTCTCCACGTCGTCGATGCGTCCGTGCCGGAGGAGCGTCTCGTCGAGATGATCGCGGCCGTGAACGGCGTGCTGCACGACATCGGCGCGGACGACCTGCCGATCGAGCTGGTGCTGAACAAGATCGATGCGGTGGACGCCGCCCGTAGGCGCGCGCTCGGCAACCGCTACCCGGACGCTCTGCAGGTGTCGGCGCTGACCGGGGAAGGGATGGAGGGGCTCCGGGCGCGCATCGCCGAGCGCTTCTCCGACCTGTTCGAGCCGGTGCGATTGCTGCTTCCGTATCAGGAGGGCGCCAAGCTGAACGAGCTCTACGCGCTCGGCGCCCCGATCGAGGAGCGTCAGGACACGAACGAAGGCGTCCTCGTCCTCGCGCGCCTGCCGCGCCGCGAGATCAACCGCTTCGCCCGCTATCTCGTCGCAGGAGGGTAGTGGAGCTCCCGATCCGCAAGTTGTGCGACGACGCCGTGGTCCCCGTTCGCGCGTACGACGGAGACGCCGGACTCGATCTATCCGCGTGCGAGCACGTCACGCTCGGCCCCGGAGAGCGCGCCACCGTGGGAACCGGGCTCGCGGTCGCGATCCCCGACGGCTATGCCGGCTTCGTGCAGCCGCGGTCCGGCCTCGCGGCGCGCCACGGGATCACGATCGTGAACGCACCGGGGCTCGTCGACTCCGGCTATCGCGGAGAGCTGCGCGTCGTGCTGCTGAACACCGATTCGGCGGAGGCGTTCGTCGTCGAGCCGGGGATGCGCATCGCGCAGCTCGTCGTCATGCCGGTGTCGAGCGCGGAGCCGGTCGAGGTCGAGGAGCTCCCGGAGAGCGTGCGCGGCGTCCGAGGTTTCGGGTCGTCGGCGAACTGATGCAAGAGCCGCGCATCCGCGTTTCGGCCGTGCTGCGCTGGGAGGACCGCGTCCTCCTCTGTCGCCACGAGAAGAGCGGCCGCGGCGAATACTGGCTGCTGCCCGGCGGGGGGGTGAATGCTGGAGAGAGCCTCGTCACCGCACTGCATCGCGAGCTGTTCGAGGAGGTCGGCATCCCCGACCGCCTACCCGTCGAGGGGCCGGTCGCGATCGTGGACTCGATCTCGCCACAGCGCGGCTTCGGCGCGAAGCACGTCGTGCACATCATCTTCGCGGCCGATCTCTCCGGCCGCTCGCTCGAAGCCGTGACGTCGCAAGATGCAGCCGTGCGAGGCCATCGTCTCTTCGACGCCTCCGACCTCGACGGCGTCGTGCTCCATCCGCCCATCCAGCGATTCCTGCGGCGCTGGCAGCCGGGCGACCCGGCCGCGTACCTCGGTGCGCTGTGGGCCCCTTAGCGCGGATCTCGATCCAGGGCTATCGCGCGGGGCGCGAGCTCGAGTTCGCCCCGGGGAGCGTGTGCGCGCTCGTGGGCGAGGCCTCGAGCGGCAAGTCCACGGTGCTGACCGCGATCTGGACGCTCCTGGAGGCTGCTGCGCCGCCTCCGACGATCGACGACGTCTCGCGCGGCGCCTCCGGCGGCCGGATCCATCTCGAGGCGCGGCTGGAGCGCGGCGGCTCGATCTTCCTCGACGCGCGTCCCCCGGACACGCTCAACCTCAATCGCGCTGGAGCGCCCCCGGTGTTGTTCCTTCCGGCCAACTTGCGCGCGCGCACGCTCGTCGCTCCTGCGACGGGCCAGGGAGCGGCGGACGTCGCAGAGCTCGTCCGCCCGCCGCTGCCGGACCACCACTGGTCGGCCGCCGACGGCGGCATCCTCCTCGTACGCGGGATGGAGCGTCTCGCCGCCGCCGGCCTCCGCCGCTTCGTTCTCCTCATCGAGGAGCCGGAGCTGTACCTGAGCCCGCACCTGCAGCGTCATCTCTACCGCGTGCTGCGCGAGCTCGCGTCGCACGGGAACCAGATCCTGTACTCGACGCACGCGCCCGTCTTCCTCAGCGTCGACCGGCTCGAGGAGCTCGCCCTCGTGCGCCACACGTCCGACGGCGGCACGACGCTGTTCCAGCCTGAGCCGCTCCCTGAAGCGGAATGGTTCCGGGCGCTCTCGGAGTTCGACAGCGACCGCGCCGAGCTCTTCCTCGCGCGAGCGGCGCTGCTCGTCGAGGGCCGCACGGAGAAGCTGACGTTTCCCCTCGTCTTCGAGGCGCTGGGCGTCGAGGCGGACAACGAGGGGATCGTCATCCTCGAGTGTGGGGGCAAGGGGAACATGCCGCTGTTCGCGCGCATCTGCAACGCATGCGGGATCCCGTACGTCGTCGTCCATGACCGCGACGCGCCGGCGGGCCATCGGCCGGTCGAGTCGGAGCTCGTCGTCAACCGGCAGATCCAGGAGGTCGCGGGACGACGCCGGACGGTCGTGCTCGCTCCGGACTTCGAGGCCGTCTCGGGCGTGAATGCACGCGGGCGCAACCGGAAGCCGCACCGTGCATATCGACGCTACAGGGGCAACGACGACGTTCCCGACCCGATGAAGCTCGTCGTCGAGAAGATCCTGCGCGCTGCGCGGTCGTAGCGCGCGCGGTGTCAGTGCCTTCCGCCGCGCGTGCGCGCGCGGCCGGTGGAGACCGCGTGGGCCTCTGCCTCCAGCTCGTCGTCGAGCGGCGCGAGCTCCGGCGGCTCGCCGCCTGTGCGATGCGCGAGCGCCTGCGCGAGCAGCCAGTCCGCGAACCGCGGGTTGCGCGGAAGGAGGGGTCCGTGCAGGTACGTGCCGACGACGCGGCCGAGCCGACAGCCTTCGAAGCCGCTCTCGCCGTCGTTGCCGAAGCCGAAGACGACGCGCCCGAGCGGCTCGGCGCCCTGGTCGAGACGCGTACGGCCGGCGTGGTTCTCGAAACCTGCGATCGGCCCCAGCTCGCTCTCGATGAGCACGTCGCCGATCATGCGCGTGTCGCCGGCAACCGTCTCCAGCGGGAGCAGCCCGACGCCCGGCATGTCCTCGCCGTGGAAGCCGCGGTAGCCGCGGCCGAGCAGCTGGTAGCCGCCGCACACGGCGAGGACGGCGGCTCCGTCGTCGACCGCCGCCCGCAGCGGGCCCGCCTTCGCGGCGAAGTCGGGCGCGACGAGCAGCTGCTCGCGGTCCTGGCCGCCGCCCAGGTAGTAGAGGTCGAACGAGCTCGGGTCGATCGCGCCGTGCATCCCGATCGCCGTCACTTCGAGAGCGTGCCCCCGCCACGCGGCGCGTTTCGCCAGCACGGCGATGTTGCCGCGGTCGGCATAGATGTTGAGGTAGTCGGGATACAGGTGCGCGACTCTGACGTTCATGCGGCGCGCTCCCAGTACGGCCGCGCGAGCCCTCGCGCGACGACGATGCGCTGGAGGCCGAGCATCGCCGTGTAGGTGGGGAGGACGACGAGCTCGCCGCCTGCGGGCGTCAGCTCGAGCCCGCGGTCGAGGGCGCGCTCGAGGCTCGGCTGGACCTCGATCGCGTCTTCCGAGAGCCCCCCGTACTTGAAGCGCAGCGCGAGCTCGGCGGCGCGCTCTCCGCTCGCGACGAGCGTGTCGAGGCTCGCGAGCAGCGGCTCGAAGTCGACGTCCCAGATCCACGAGACGTCGCGGCCGTCGGCGATCGCATCGTTCAGCGCGAGGACCGCGACGCGGGGCGCGCCGCCGTCGACGAGAGTCCGCACGACCTCGTTCGCGCCCGCCGGATTCTTGATGAGGAGCATGAGCAGCGTTTTCTCCCCGACGGCGATCCGCTCGAACCGCCCGAACGCGGCGTTGAAGCGGCCGAGCCCGGCGACGATCTCGTCCGCGGTCGCTCCGAGGGCGTGGGCGAGCGCGCCGGCGCCGACGGCGTTGTAGACGTTGTAGAGGCCGGGGAGCGCGAGGTCGATGCGGCGCGTCCCGTCCGGAAACTCGAGGTCGAACGCGACCGAATCGAGCCCGTTGAGTTCGATCCCGCGCGCGACGATGTCGAGGCGTGGCCGCGCGTGGCCGCAGTTGTCACAGCGGTAGTCGCCGAGGTGGCCGACATATGCGGCGGCGTACACGTAGGGCGTGCCGCAGCGAACGCAGTGCTTCGAGTCGGCCGCGTGCTGGAGAGCGGCACGCGCGACCCGCGGATCGTCGAGGCCGTAGTGGACCTGCGCGCGGAGGGCCCCGACCTGCGGGTCGTCGCCGTTCGCGACGACCACGGTTCCCGCCGGCAGCTCGTCGACGGCCGCCCGCCAGCGCTCGGCGACGAGCTCGAGCTCGCCGTACCGGTCGAGCTGGTCGCGGAAGAGGTTCGCGAGGAGGACCGCGCGCGGGCGGACGCGGCGCATCACCTCGGGCAGCGCCGCCTCGTCCACCTCGAGAAGGCCGAGCTCGGCATCCCCGGCGGCGAGGAGCGTGGAGGCGACCCCGGAGAGAAGGTTCGCGCCCGAGCTGTTGTGGGCCAGGCGGAAGCGCGGTCGCAGGATCTCGGCCGCCATCGACGCAGTCGTCGTCTTCCCGTTCGTGGCGGAGATCGTCGCCGTGCCCGCAGGGAGCCGCGCGGCGAGGCGGTCGACCGCGCCAGGGTCGACGATCGAGATGAGCTTCCCGGGGACCGTCGTCCCGCCGCCCGTGCCGACGAGGCGCGAAAGGCCCGCGACCGCCCGCGCGGCCGCGACCTCGAGTCCGAGCGGGACGTGCATCCCGGCGAATCTACCCGCGCACGGATTCACTTGCGGATTATTCAACCTGATCTACCATACTTGCCATGCCCCAGAGGCCCCCACGCTTTCGCGCGGTGGCGCAGATCGACCCGCGCAAGCTCGCCGAGTTCCAGGCGGGAATCCGCAAGCGGTACACCGACGACCAGATCGTGCTCGAGCTCCAGGCGTGTGCCGAGCGGCTCGGGCGCTCGCCGACGATGCGCGAGTTCGCGGCCGACCCGGAGACGACGGTGCACCCCCAGACGGTGATCGAGCACTTCGGCTCGTGGAACGCGGCGAAGCGCGCGGCCGGCCTCGTCCCTCGCCGCGTCGCGACGCGGGAGGAGCTGCTCGGCCTCCTGCGCGAGCTCGGCGCCGAGCTCGGGCGTCCGCCGACGGCGCGAGACATCGACGAGCACAAGGGAAAGCTTCCCTCGAAGTCGCTCTACTGGCACACGTTCGGCTCGCTGACGAACGCGCTGCGCGAGGCCGGCTTCGACATGCCGGTGGGGGAGGAGCGGCTCGAGCGCGCGGTCGAGCAGGGCGCGGCGATGGCTCGAGAGCTCGGGCGCCTGCCGAAGTTCGCCGATTGGGCGGAGGCGCGCAAGGCCGACGACTCGCTCCTGACCGAGTGGCAGGTGTACCGGCTGCTCGATGCGCGCCGCGGAGCGTGGTCGACGTTCCAATTCCTCGTGCGCGAGTTGCTCGAGCAGCGCGGCGTTCGAATCGGCCCGGATGGGACGCTGAAGAAGAAGCGCTGAGATTTGTAGACTCGCGCGGGTGCCGGAAGCGCCGCTCGAGGACAAGGGATCGGGGCTCGCGCCCGCGGGCGCCGGCTGGTTCGTCGTCAACGTGCGCGATGCGCAATGGCTGACGTCGGAGGGCGGCGAGAAGAAGCCGTCCGGGGCGGAGTGCCCGTTCGAGAGCGGGGAGTTCTGGTTCCGGGAACTGGGCTTCAGGATCCACGTCCTCAAGCCGGGCGAGCCGAACGGCGCGTACCACTCGGAGTCCGCGCAGGAGGACTTTCTCGTCTTGTCGGGCGAATGCACCCTGCTCGTCGAGGGTGAGGAGCGGCCGCTCCGGGCATGGGACTTCTTCCACAGCCCCGCCGGCACCGAGCACATCTTCGTCGGCGCCGGCGATGGGCCGTGCGCCATCCTCATGGTCGGCGTGCGCCCGGACGACCTGACGCTGCACTACCCGGCGTCCGAGTTCGCGGCGGGCTACGACGCAAGCGCCGAGCAGGAGTCGTCGAACCCGGACGAGGTGTACATCGGCGGCTTCGAGCCGTCACGGCGCGGACGCCC
>CAZXZX010000074.1:0-24162 GCA_964645445.1 uncultured Gaiellales bacterium | reverse complement strand
GGCACGGGCGACGTGTCGATCTCGCTCGGGCAGCTGCTGCCGCGCGCCGAGGTGGTCGTCGTGACGACGCCGCAGAAGCTCGCGCAGGATGTCGCGTCGCGCGCGGCAGTGATGGCACAGAAGACGAACATGCGGTTGCTCGGCGTGATCGAGAACATGAGCGGCGACGTGTTCGGCTTCGGCGGAGGCGAGGAGCTCGCGTCCGATCTCGGCATCCCGTTGCTCGGCACGGTTCCGCTCGACCCGGCGCTGCGCGAACAGGGCGACCTCGGTGTGCCGGTCGTCACCGGCGATCCGGACGCGGAGTCGGCGCGTGCGATCGTCGCCGTCGCCGAGAGGATCGACTCGGTGCGCGAGCCGGGCGGGATCGTCAAGTCCCTCCCGCTCGTCGGGTAGTGGCAGAGTCCCCGAACGTCGACACGGTGCGCGAGGTATACGAGCTCGCGCGTCGCGCGAAACGCGACGACCTCCGGCGCCGTCTCTCCGACGATGTCTCCTGGCAGCCCGCGCGCGAGGGGCTGTGGAAGCCGTGCAGCAACGCCGACGAGGTGATCAAGACGCTGCTCTGGCGAGCGGGGATGAACAAGTTGCGCCCCTTCGACTTCATCGATCTCGGCGACCGCGTCGTCTACCGGCTGCGAGGCCGCGGCATCGGGCGGCTGGGGGCGAAGGGCGGGCTCTTCCCGCGGCTCTTCCAGGTCATGGTCGTGCGCGACGGGCGGGTGGTGAGCATCCACGACTACTCCAGTCGCGCGGACGCGTACGCCACGGTCGGACTGAAGACGTAGTGGCCGCGGCTGCGTTCTTCGACCTCGACCGCACGCTGCTCCGCCGCTCGTCGGCGCTCGCGCTCGCCGGCTCGTTCCGCGAGCGCGGCTTGATCTCGCGCGCCCAGCTCGCCAAGGCGGCCGCGTGGCAGCTCCTGTTCGTCCTCCGCGGCGCGGGCCACGAGGCCGTGCGCAAGGCGGCAGAGGACGGGCTCGTCATCCTGCGCGGCTTCACGCCCGAGGGGATGCGCGACCTCGTCGCGAGCGCGATGGAGCCCGTCCTGCAGCCGCTCGTGTACGCAGAGCCGCTTCGGCTCGTCGAGCAGCACCGCGAGCGCGGCGAGGAGGTGTACATCGTCTCGGCCACCTTGCAGGAGATCGTCGAGGCGATCGCCGACGAGCTCGGCTTCGACGGTGCACTCGGAACGCGATGCGAGGTGAAGGACGGCGCGTACACGGGGAAGGCGCTGCGTGCTCTGCACGCGGACAACAAGGCGGAGTGCGTGCGCGAGCTGGCGGAGGCACACGGCTTCGACCTCGCCGAGTCGACGGCGTACTCGGACAGCCATACCGACATCCCCTTCCTCGAGGCGGTCGGAAAGCCGGTCGCGGTCAATCCGGATCGCGAGCTGCGCCGGGTCGCGGTCGAGCGCGGCTGGCCCATCCTGGAGTTCAGTGCAGCTGCGTATCCACATGCGCGCCGCCGCGTCCCATCGGCGGTCTGGGGCGTCGGCGCCCTCTTCGGCCTCGGGCTGCTCGCGGGAAGCAGGCGCCGCCGTGCAGCCTGACGAGGCGCTTGCGCGCCTGCGGGCACGGGGCTTCTCGGAGGACGACGCGCAGCATCTGTTCGCACACTTCTCCGAGGCCGAGGCGCGCGGCAAGCTCGGCCACGGGTTCTCGCGCGTGGAATGGCTCGAGACGCTCGACGTCGATCCGGCGGCGCAGCCGGAGACGGTCGAGGCGGAGGGCTCGTTCGAGCGATGGCACGGCCGCGGTGCGCTCGGCTATCTCGTCCTCGATGCGGTCGTGCGGACGCAGCTCGCGGACCCGCCCGAGCGTTCGCGTCTGGTCGTGTGCGAGCAGACGTTCCCGACGGGGATGCTCGGCGGCTGGGTGCGCAGGCTGGCCGAAGGCGGGCTCGTCGCGGTGCTGACGGCGACGTCGCCCGCACGGCTCGGACCGCCCGGAGGCGCGAAGGTCGCCGGCACCAATCCGCTTGCGATCGGCATCCCGAGCTCGGACGGCGAGCCGGTGGTCGTGGACGTGTCCATGGGCGCGGTCACGTGGGGCGACGTCATCGCCGGGCTCGCGTCGGAGGAGCAGCTCGTGCCCTTCGGCGGCGAGCAATGGCACAAGGCGCTCGCGCTCGCTGTCGGATTGCAGTTGTTCGTCGACGCGCTGCACCGTGAGGACGGCTTCGGCGCCGTGCTGCTCATGGCGCGGCCCGCGTCCGATCCCGTGCCGGCGCTGCGCGACATCGGCGTCCGGTTGCCCGGCGCGTCGTAGCGGCCGTATCCTCTCGACTGTGAGCGACCGCGTCGAACGCCTCCGGCAGGCATTCGCCGCCCTCGCCGGGGGCGACGTCGATGGTCTCCGCGAACTGTTCGCCGAGGATGCGCAGTGGCTCGGCGTCCCCGGCAGAGGCATCGACGGCGGCACGCCCATCTGACGGGACCGCCGGGAGGTGGTCGACCTCCTCGCATCGCGTCACCGGGAGGGACGGCGCTTCGAGCCGACCGAGTTCATCGAGGAAGGTCCGCGCGTCGCCGTCGGCCTGACGGTGAGCGATCCGGAGTGGGAGGGCGAACCGGCGATGGGCGTGTTCAAGGTGTTCACGTTCGACGGCGAGCGAGCCGTGTTGCTGCAGGACTGCCTCGGCCGTGACGATGCACTCGGGTACCTGACGCGATAGGCTCGCGCCGGTGACGACGTCGCGGCTGGAGACGTTCTCCGACGGTGTCCTCGCGATCGCTGCGACCCTCCTCGTCATCAGCGTCACGGTCGACGCGCGGGGCGGCGCGCTCGGACATGCCCTCGGTCATTCGTGGCCGAAGTACGCGGCCTACGGCGTCTCGTTCGTGACCATCGGGATCTGGTGGGTCAACCACCACGCGTTCCTCGAGATGCTCGGACGCTCCGATCGCAGGTTCCTCTTCGCGAACATCGCGTTCCTCGGCTGCATCGCCTTCCTTCCGTTTCCGACCGGTCTCGTGGCAGAGCACCTCCGCGACGGCGGCGTGCGTGCGGCCGCCCTCGCGTACGGCCTGACGATGACCGCGGCAGCCGTCTGCTTCGCGGGATCGTGGCTCTACGCCTCGAAGGGGCGCCGGCTGATCCGGGACTCGGTCGAGCAGCGCAAGGTCGACGAGATGACGCGCTCCGTCCTGCCCGGAGCTCCGATCAACGCGGTGGCGACGGTCGTCGCGATCTGGAGCCCGTATACCGCACTCGTGCTCTTCGCCGCGCTGTCGCTCTTCTACGTGGTCGGCAGCTCCGTGTTCGCACGCGACAACTAGCGCGGGAAGCGCGGATCGTCCCGGATCGAGGCGAAGTCCTCTTCCGTTTGAGCGGGAGCGAGCAGGCTCGGCCGTCGCTCGACGGCGACGAGGAGCTCTTCGATCGCGCGCTCGCGGTTGCCGTCGAGCGCCTCGACCGATGCGAGGTGATAGTGGATCGCGGGCAAGTCGGCCTCGCGCAGCGCGTTCTCGAGGATCGTGCGCCCGGTGCTCAGGTCACCGGCATTCCGCGCGGGGAGCGAAGGAAAGATGTATTCCCAGGCGGAGATCTCGTGCGTGCCGGGCGTGCCGCCGATCGCGAGCACGGTCGTGCCCGCCTCCTGCGCGATCGCGTGCCGCCGCTGCACCGGGTCGTCGAGGAAGACGATCGTCCCCGTCGGCGCGTCGACCTCCTCGCCGTCGACGGTGAACGTCGCGTGGCCGCGGACGACTGCATACAGCTCCTCGTGCCCGGAGGGTTCCTCGGTGTGGTCCTCGACGACCTCGTCGCCCGCCTTCTCCGCGGTGTACGCGTTGATGCCGAACGCGGTGATGCCGAGCGTCTTGCGCACGGGCTTCCACACGAGCGTCCCGAAGACGGGCACGCCCTCGACCTCGTCGAGCCGCAGGATCTTCACTCGCTCTCCTCGCGCAACGCCGTCAGAACGACGGGGTCGACGGCCTCGTTCCCGTCGACGCGCTCCTCGAGGTTCGCCACCCCCGCCCACGCGGCGAGGGAGTCGTAGCCGAGAAGCGCGAGTCGCTCGCGTACCTCGTTCGCGAGCGCTCCCTCGAGCGGCAGCCACTCGTCGCGCGCCGTGTTGCCGAAGAGCCGGTCGTGGAGGCCGTACAGCCGCCGCAGCTCCTCGATCGGGGTCTCGTGGTCGTCGACGCGCAGGTCGACGAGGACGTCGGAGAGCTGCGCGTAGCCGCCGTTCCGCTCGACGACGAGAAGCGCGGCCGACTGTTGCCCGCGTCGATCGCCTCCTGCCGCCTGCGCGGCAGAGAGGCAGTCGATCAAGCGTTCAGCGAGCGACGACCCAGCACCCGCCTCGAAGGCGACCGCGAGCGCGTCCACCGTCTCAGCCCCGACGAGGATGTTCCCCTGCGCCGCGTAATCGTCGCCGGTGCGGTGGCCCGCCCAGTCCATGCATTCCGGGCCGGTCCACGACGCCGAGCGGCCGGCGGCGTCGACGATGCCGAGCTGCCGCTCGTCCCGTCCCTCGTCGAGGGCGATCAGCCGCTCGACGGCGGCTTCTGCGCTCAGCCCTTCGCGCAGGAGTGCGAGCCCGTCCGGGCCGAAGCGCGGGTTCGCGTACGCCTGCGTCGCGATCGCGCCGACGTCCGGCTCCGCCCACGAGACGACGGAGCCGACCGCGAGGAATTTCGACTGCACCGCGACGCCCCACTGCCGGCCGTCGCGTGCGGCGATCGAGTAGGTCATCCGTACGTGAGCTCCGTGAGATCGAGCTCGAGCAACTCGCTGCGTCTGGACGGGACGAGCACGCACGACACCTCCGGCCGTGCGAGGGCCGCCTTCACGCCCTCGGCGGACGACGCGCGCACGACGACCGGCGTTCCGTCGTCGAATGCACGGCGCAGCTGTGCCGGATCGGGGACGTCGAGAACGAGCGCTCCCTCGACGTCCACCTCTCCCTCGAGGGCGAGCTCGGGCACGCGCCTGCCCGTCGCGCCGAACCAGCGCTCCCTCATACCGTGATCGCGTCCCCGGGCTCCATGTGCTCGACCGTCACGCCCGCAGGCACGTCGAGCTGGTCGGGCGTACCGGTCAGCAGACCGAACGTGCCCCAGTGACAGGGAACGACGCGCTTGACGCCGAGCAGCTCGATCGCGACGGACGCTTCTCGAGGGCCCATCGTGTAGAAGTCGCCGATCGGCAGGACGGCGACGTCCGGCTCGTAGATGCGCCCGATGAGCTGCATGTCGCCGAAGACGCACGTGTCGCCGGCGAAGTAGATCGACTTGCCGTCCGCCTTGACGACGATGCCTGCCGGCTCTCCGCCGTACGAGCCGTCCGGCGTCGCGCCGGAGTGGTGAGCATTGACGAGCGTGAACGTCATGCCGTCGACCTCGGTCGATCCGCCCTTGTTCGGGGCATGCACGTTGCCCTGCGGGACGCCCTGTTTCGTGAGCCAGGCGCCGAGCTCGACGAGCGCGACGACCGTCGAGCCGTGCTTCTGTGCGATGGCGACCGTGTCGCCGACGTGGTCGCCGTGACCATGGGTCACCGCGATGACGTCTGCTCGCTCCGGTTCCTTCTCGTCGTCGGGGCACTTCGGGTTTCCGTTCAAGAACGGATCGATGTAGATGCGTTTTCCGCCCTCGGTGTCGAGGCGGAACGATGCGTGTCCAAGCCATGTGAGTTCCATGGCCGGGAGGCTAACCGGGGAGGACCGTCCGGCGCAGCATCGAACCTTTCGGTCATGGGCTCCCGCCTGCTCGCGCCCGGGATCGCGCTCGCTGCCTTGCTCGGCGATCTCGGCGGAGTCCACGGCCTCGCCTTCTGGCTCGTCCTCCTCGCGCTACCGGCGGCCGCGGCAGCAGCGTTCGTCGGGGTCAGCGACGCGCTCGAGGGACTGGGCGCCCTCCGGGGCGTCACCGCGTCGTTCGCGCTCGTCCTCCTCGTGCTCGGCTCGGCGGCGCGCGAGGGTGCGCCCAGGGGAGCCGGCGTCCCCACGCTGGCGGTCAGCGCCGTCGTCATGGCACTGATCTGTTACGCCGTTCCAGGCTTCGTCTGGGTGCTCGAGCCGCTGCGGTCGGTCAGAACGGCAAGGCCGACGCCGCGTGCGTCGCGAGCGTGATCAGCGGCGAGACGGCGAACAGCGACCCGACCGAGACGACGAAGCAGGAGCCGACGGCGAGCTGGAGGAGCGTCTCGCGCGGCGGCGAGCCGCCCGCGACGGCGAGCTCGGCCGGCGAGCGCATGTAGATGGCGCGCACGACGCCGAGGTAGTAATAGAGGCTGACGAGGGTCGCGAGCACGCCGACGATGACGAGCCACGTCCACCCGTGGTCGTAGGCCGCCGACAGGACGTAGAACTTGCCGATGAAGCCGCCGCCCAGTGGCAGGCCGGCGAAGCCGAACATGAAGAACCACATGGCGATGCCGAGAAACGGCCGCTCCCAGCCGAAGCCCGCGAGGTTCTGGAGCGTGACCGCGGTACCGAGCTCGCGCTCGCGCGCGGCGACGACCGCGAACGAGCCGAGCGCCATCGCCGAGTAGGGGATGAGGTAGTACATGACGGCCCGGCCGCCGAGCGCAGTTCCCGTCGAGAGGCCGATGAGGATGAAGCCCGCGTGCGAGACGGACGAGTACGCGAGCAGCCGCTTGATGTCCTTCTGCACGAGTGCGGCGAAGTTCCCGATCAGGAGCGACGCGACCGCGATGCCGGCGAGCGCCCACGTCCAGAGGTGTGCCTCCTGGGGGAACGCCGTCCGCATCACCCGGAGCGTGAGGGCGAATGCCGCCACCTTCGTCGCCGCCGACATGAATGCCGTCACCGTCGTCGGCGCCCCCTGGTAGACGTCCGGCGTCCACATGTGGAACGGCGCCGACGAGGACTTGAAGGCGAGCCCGGCGATGATCATGGCCAAGCCGAGCACGAGCAGGGCGTCGTGCGAGTGCGCCGCGGAGGCGATCTCGGCGAAGCCGATGCGATTCGTCGCGCCGTAGACGAGTGCCGAGCCGAAGAGGAGCGCTGCCGAGCCGAACGACCCGACGACGAGGTACTTGAGCCCCGCCTCGAGCGACCCCTCGAGGTTGTAGTCGATCGCGCACATGACGTACAGCGCGATGGAGAACCACTCGAGCGAGAGGAACATCGTCATCAGGTTGGCGGCGCCGACGAAGAACGCCATCCCCGCGGTGGAGGCGAGGAGGAGTGCGTAGAACTCGGACTCGTGCTCGCGCAAGCGGTCGGCGCCGACGAACACGGTCGCGAGCGAGATGCAGCAGATGAGTACCTGCGAGAGCGCGGTCCAGCGGTCGCGGTAGAAGCTGTCCGCGATCACGCGGTGGCCGTTCGCACTGTCGACGTACAGCCAGATCGACGTGACGATCCCGCCGAGCGAGCCGACCGCTGCGACGGTCACCGCGAACGTGCGTCGCCACGCGGCCGGCACGAGCGCCGCGCCGAGCAGGGCGACGAACGATGCCCCGAGCAGGACGAGGATCGTCGAGATCGAGAACCAGTCGACGTGCGGTGTGTGGATCATCGGAACTGCCCCTGCACCGCTTGCACGGGCGCGTCGCCCGCGAACGAGTGGTGGGAGATTCCCGCCGGCCATGCGGAGAGGACGAGCAGCGCGGCGACGAGCGGCACGACGAGCGCGAGCTCGCCCGGCCGAAGGTCGAGCGCCGAATCGGAGACGGCCGGTCCGCGCGCCTCGTGCAGTACTCCCGAGATGAGCCGCAGCATGTACATCGCCGCGAGGACGATCCCGCTTGCGCCGATCACCGCCCACCACCAGGCGCGCTGATACGCGCCTGCGAGGATGAGGAATTCGCCTGCAAATGCGGCGGATCCGGGCACGGCGAGCGAGATGATGCCGACGGTCATGAGCAGCGTCGCGAGCGCAGGCCGGCCCTTGGCCATGCCGCCGAGCCGTACGAAGTCGCCCGTCGTCGTCCGGCGTTCGACCGTGCCTGCGATGAGGAAGAGCGAACACGAGATGAGTCCGTGCGCGACCATTTGCAACACGGCGCCGTCGAACCCGATGTTCGTCCCTGAGAAGAGGCCGATGGTGATGAGGCCCGACTGCGCCATCGACGAGTACGCGACGACGCCGCGGAAGTCGGCTGCGCGGAACGCGAGCAATGAGCCGTACACGAGCGCGGCGGCGCCGAGCGCGAGGACGACGGTGCGGTAGTAGCTCGACGGGTCGGGGAACTTCGTGAGCACGATGCGGAGCATCCCGTACGTCCCCGCCTTCGCAATCACGCCGGAGAGCACTGCGGTCACTTCGGGCGGCGCCTCGCGGTACGCGTCCGGAAGCCAGCCGTGGAACGGGAAGATCGGCGCCTTGATGGCGAACGCGAGCATGAAGCCGAGGAAGAGCCAGCGGCTCACGCTCGGCGGCGCGTCGACGAGGTCGAACGTGCCGACCTTCAGGCCGTACACGACGATTGCGGCGAGCATGACGAGCGAGCCCGTCATCGTGTAGATGAGGAGCTTGATCGTCGCGCCCATTCGGCCCGCGCCGCCCCACACGCCGATGAGGATGTAGAGCGGAATGAGCATTCCCTCGAAGAAGGCGTAGAAGAGCAGCATGTCCTGGGCGACGAAGACGCCGACCGTGGTTCCGGTCAGCATCAGCATCAGGCCGAAGTACGCGCGCGGCCGGTCGCGCCCGACCCAGAATCCGTAACCGATGCACGCTGCCATCGCGACGACGGTGAGGCCGACGAGCCAGAGCGAGAAGCCGTACTCGCCGACGTGGTACGACACGTGCAAGTCCTTGATCCACGGCGCACGTTGCGAGAACTGGAGGCCGTGCTGCGCGAAGTCGAAGCGCGCCGCCTGCTCGATCCAGAACCCGATCTCGACGAGCGACACGAGCACGGCGAGGCTGCCGATCGCGTAGCGCGACAGCGGCAGGATCCAGAGCACGATCGCCGCACCGATCGGTAGCCAGATGAGCAGCGACGTGATCGACGACGTCGTCATCGAACCGCCAGGAAGATCACGCCGACGATGGCGATGCCCGTGCCCAGGAAGAGGACGTACGTGCGCAGGAGCCCCGTTTGGAGGCGGCTCGCGCCCGCGCCGACCTCGAGCGCCCCTTCCCCGAGGTCGGGGCCTGTTGCGAGCACGACCGGCTCCTCGAAGTCGCGGCGCAGCCATGAGGCGAGCGCGGCGGACGGGCGGTAGAAGAGCGCGTCGTACGCCTCGTCGAAGTAGAGCTTGTGCTCGAGTGCGCGCTGCAGCGCCGGGAGCTTCGGCACGGCGACCGTGCCTGCCCCGTACAGGGCGTATGCGACGCCGATGCCCGCGAGGCCGAGGATGACCGCCGCGACGGAGGCGATCGCCTCCTGCGTGTTCGACGGCTCGGCGACGGCGAGTGTGCGCGCGACCGGCTCGAGCCAGTTCGTCAGCGGGTGCCAGAATGGCACGAACTGGATCAACCCGCCGATGGCGGCGAGCACGGTTAGGACGCCGACGGGGACGAGCATCGTCAGCGGGCCCTCCTTGCCGTGGTGCGCGGCCGCGTGGCGGACGGTGTCGGACACCGGCTCGGTGTCCGACACCGAGAACACGATGAAGTACAGCCGGAACGTGTAGAGGCCGGTCAGGAACGCGCCCGCGAGCGCGGCGACGGCCATCACGACGCCGTACCAGTGGTCGTGGAGCGCGGAGGCGATGATCGGGTCCTTCGAGAAGAATCCGGAGAACGGAGGAACGCCGACGAGCGCGAGCGCGCCGATGAGGAACGCCCACCGCGTCCACGGCATCAGCGCGCCCACGCCGCGCATCTTCCGGATGTCCTGCTCGTCCGCGAGCGCATGGATGACGAGGCCGGCCGCCAGGAAGAGCAGCGCCTTGAAGAACGCATGCGTCATGAGATGGAACATCCCGTTCGCATACGCGCCGACGCCGGCGCCGAGGAACATGTAGCCGATCTGCGACATGGTCGAGTACGCGATCACGCGCTTGATGTCGGTCTGGACCACGGCTATCAGTCCGGCGACGACAAGCGTCAGGGTGCCCATGCCGGCACCGACGAGCTCCACCGTGCGGGCCTGCTCGAAGATCGGGTGCGTTCGCGCGATCAGGTAGACGCCGGCCGTGACCATCGTCGCCGCGTGGATGAGCGCGCTGACCGGGGTCGGGCCTTCCATCGCATCCGGGAGCCATGTGTGCAGCGGGATCTGCGCCGACTTCGCAGCCGCGCCGCCGAGCAGGCCGAGCGCGACGAGGTTGACGGCGGTGGGTGACAGTCGGGCCGCCGTCGAGAACGACGTGCCGAACTCGAGCGAGTGTGAGTGCGCGATGAGGACGAAGAACGCGAGCGCCATCGTCGCGTCGCCGATCGCATTCATGATGAACGCCTTCTTCGCAGCGGCGACCGCGCTCGGCCGCTCGTGCCAGAAGCCGATCAGGAGGTACGAGGAGAGGCCGACGAGGCCCCAGCCGACGAGGAGGAGCAGGAGGTTCCCGCCCTCGACGAGCATGAGCATCGAGAAGACGAACAGCGAGATGTACGCGAAGTACCGTCGTTCCTCGTCGTCGCCGTCCATGTAGCCGATCGAGTAGAGGACGATCAGTCCGCCGACGCCCGCGATGATGAGCATCATCAGCGTGCTCAGGGGGTCGACGAGCACGCTCAGGCCGACCTTGAAATTGCCGGCCTGGAGCCACGTCCAGGCAGTCGACATGCGTCCCACGTGGCCGGGCGTGGCGCGCAGCTCGAAGAACGACCAGAGCGCTCCGGCGAAGGCGACGAAGACGCTCGTCGTCGAGATCCAGCCGGCGAGAACGCGCCGGATGCGCGTGCCGCCGAGGAGGATGAGCACCGTCCCGAGGAGCGGCGCGAACAGGCAGAGCCATGCGCCGGGGATCATCCGTGCAGCTCCGAGAGCTTGTCGACATCGAGGTCGAGCCGCCTCCGATTGATGGCGACGATGAGACCGAGCCCGACGCATACCTCGGATGCGGCGACTGCCATCACCGTCAGCGCAAAGATCTGGCCGGCGCCGTTGCGCGCGTGGCGCGCGAATGCGATGAGCGCGAGGTTTCCGCCGTTGAGCATGATCTCGAGCGAGAGCAGCACGATGATCGGATTGCGGCGGATGATCACGCCGAGCGCGCCGATCCCGAACAGGAATGCAGCGACGCCCAGGTACCACGCAACCCCCGGCCCCATCACTGCGCGGCTCTCCGCGTGTGCGACCCGAGGATGACGCCGCCGACCGCGGCGATCAGCAGCACGATCGACGTGATCTCGAACGCGAGCAGGTGGTCCGTGAGGAAGAGCCTGCCGATCCATCCCGGCGTCCCGAAGGTCGCATTCACGTGGTCGGAATGCTTCAGGCTGCCCCCGGCCTTCAGCGCGACGGCGACGATGATCTCCACGAAGATCGAGCCTGCGGCGAGGACGGCGCCGACCGCCTGCCAGCTCGGCCCGCCCGCCCACGGCGTTTCCATTCGCGGGCCGACGTAGGCGATGACGAAGAGGAACATCACCATCACCGCGCCGGCGTAGACGAGCACCTGCGCCGCGGCGACGAACTCCGCCGACAGGAGCAGGTACAGGACGGCGAGCGAGCCGAGGTTCCCGATGAGCGAGAGCGCCGAGTAGAACGGGTTCGAGAACGAGACGACGGCGACGCCGGACGCGAGGCACGCGAAGCCTGCTCCGACCCAGACGATCCATACGACGACGTTCCCGGCCGACGCGACGATCACGAGTCCGACCTGTAGTAGGGGATCGGAGTGTCGAACATCGCCGGGTCGGCGATCGGCGTCTTCTTCACCGGCTCGGCGAGAAGCATGTCCTTCGTGTAGATCTGATCGTCGCGGTTGTACTCGGAGATCTCGTACTCGTTGCCGAGCGTGATCGCATCGAAGGGGCACGCGAGCTCGCAGTATCCGCAGAAGATGCAGCGGCTCATGTTGATCTCGTAGATGCGCGCGTAGCGCTCGCCCGCGGAAACGCGGTTGTCAGGCGTGTTCTCGGCGGCCACGACGCGGATGCAGTCGGCCGGGCATGCGGCCGCGCACAACGAGCAGCCGACGCACTTTTCCAGGCCGTTCTCGTGCTTCCACAGGCGATGGCGCCCGCGGAAGCGCGGATAGAGCGGCCGCCGTTCCTCCGGGTACTGCGTCGTCACCGGCCCCTTGAGGATCTGCTTGAAGGTGACGCCGAATCCCTTCAGCGTCTTGATCGGCTGCGGGCTCACGTCGCAGCCACCACGAGTGCGGTCACGACGGCGTTCACCGTCGCAACGGGAAGCAGCACCTTCCAGCCGAACCGCATCAGCTGGTCGTACCGCAGGCGCGGCAGCGTCGCGCGCAGCCAGATGAAGCCGAAGAGCACGCCGAGCAGCTTGAGCACGAACCAGAGCGGGCCGAGGTTCCACGGTCCGTGCCAACCGGAGAAGAAGAGCGTCACCATCAGGCCGGAGAGCGTGATCAAGTTGATGTACTCGGCGGTCTGGAAGAGGCCCCATCGCATGCCGGAGTACTCGGTGTGGTAGCCGGCGACGAGTTCCTGCTCGGCCTCGGGAAGGTCGAACGGTGCACGACTCGTCTCGGCGATGCCGGCGAAGAAGAACACGAGCAGGCCGATGAATTGCGGCACGACGAAGGGGAGCGTCACGCCCTGGCGGTGGACGATGTCGACGAGCGACAGCGAGCGTCCGAGGATGACGACACCGAGCACGCTGAGGGCGAGCGACACCTCGTACGAGACGAGCTGCGCGCACGTGCGCATCGAGCCGAGGAGCGAGAACTTCGACTCCGACGCCCAGCCGCCGACGATGAATCCGTAGATGCCGATCGATCCGAGCGCGAAGATGAGGAGCAGGGAGATCGGGACGTTCACGACCTCGCCGGTCACGTTCCAGTGGTAGATGTGCCACCCCGGCCCCCAGGGGATCACCGAGAACGCGGCGAGCGCGGTGAACATGGAGATGATGGGGGCGAGGATGTACGGGACGACGATCGCGCTCGAGGGTGCGAACGCCTCCTTGCGGACGAGCTTCACGAGGTCGGCGATCGGCTGGAGCAGCCCGAACGGGCCCGCACGGTTCGGGCCGTAGCGGTTCTGCAGGCGTCCGAGTCCCTTGCGCTCGAGCCAGGTCAGGTACGCGAACGCGACCATGACGAGGTTCACGATGATCGCCGCCTTGATGAGCGAGATCCACCAGGGCTCCACTACGCGCTCACCTCCACGGTCCCGCGCAGATCGCCGGCATGCTCACGCGCGATGCGCACGACGCCCGTGCGCAGGTCGCGCGCTATGCGGGCGACCAGGCGCACCGACGTACCGTTGTGCGAGACGGTCACCAGCATGCCGTCGGCGATGCCTCTCTCGCGCGCGTCGGCGCGCGAGATTGAGACCTCCGCGGGAGGTCTCTGGAACTGGAGCTCCTCGACCCGCTCGACCGCGGGTCCCGAGAAGAGCGGCTTGTACGAGACGAGCCTCAGTCCCTCGCCGACGGTTTCGGGCTCCGGCAGCGGCGGCGCCTCGACGTGCTCGGGCGCCTCCGCGTAGACGCGCAGCGGTGCGCGCTCGCCGACCTCGCCGAACGAGAGGCCGCCGTAGATGCGTTGCGACAGCTCGGCAAAGACCATCGGCGCGTGTGGCGCGACCTCGACGCCGAAGCGGGCGGCGAGCTGCGAGATCCACGCGAGCTCGTCAGGCGCGGGCGGGACGGCCGCGCGGCGGAGGCGCTGGAGGCGGCCTTCGAGGTTGACGTACGTCCCGTCGCGCTCGAGGTAGCTCGTGCCCGGCAGGACGAGGTCGGCCCAGCCGGCGACGAGGCTCTGGAACATCGAGATCGCGATGACCGACTCCGCCTTCTCCGCCAGAGCGCGTACGTTCGGGTCGTTCGCCGCTTCGTCTCCGGACACGATCAGGAGCCCGACGGACTCCAGGTCGGCCGGCTCGTCGTCGCAGCAGGCCGCCCACGCGTCGGCGACGCCGCGGCCGTTCGGAGTCGTCGGCACATAGAAGGCCGTTGTCACGCCGAGGCGCTCGGCGTGCTGGGCGACCGTGGCGCCGCCGCGCCCGCCCGGGCCGGACCAGATCAGGACCGGCCGCGCGGCGTTCCGCACGGCTTTCTCATCGAGCTCGGTGACCACGCGTGCGCCCCTGCGGCGTGCGGCACGCACCCACAGGTCGACGATCGGCGCGCTTTCCTGGAGCGGGACGTCGCCGAGCACGACGACGACGTCCGCGCCGCCGATCGCGGAGAGGGGCGCGCGATAGGCGTCGAGGGCGGGCGACACCTCCTCCGCCAGCATCGCCTCGTGCGAGTCGAGCCCGACGCGCACGAGCTTCGCGAGCGCATACGCCTGCTCGACCGTCTCCGAGCCGGAGAGCGCGACGACGACGCGACCCTTCGCGGCGTGCAGCAGGCGCTCGGCCTCGTCGACGGCGTCGTCCCACGAGACGCGCTCGAATCCGCGCAGGCGAATGCGCTTGATCGGGTCGACGATCCGGTCCTCCGCGCGCAAGTGGGTGAAGCCGAAGCGGCCCTTGTCGCAGATCCAGCCCTCGTCCACCTCGGGATGGTTGCGTGACAGGATGCGCTTGACCTTGCCCTCGCGCACGGTCGCGTTGACGTTGCAGCCGACGGAGCACATACCGCACACGGTCGGCACGTTCTGGATCTCCCACGGACGACCCTCGAAGCGGTACTGCGTCGGGAGCAACGCGCCGACCGGGCACAGCTCGGTGACGTTGCCGGTGAACGGTCCGCTGTACGGCTCATCCTCGAACGTCGTGATCACCGACAAGGAGCCGCGGTTGCGCGCCACGAGCTGGCCGTCCTCACTCACCGACTCGCTGAACCGCGTGCAGCGGTAGCAGAGGATGCAGCGCTCGCGGTCGAGCGAGATCGTCGGCGAGATCGGGATCGGCTTCTCGAACGTGAGCTTCTCGAAACTCATGCGCGTGGCGCCGGGCCCGTACCGGAACGTGAGGTCCTGCAGCGGGCACTCACCGCCCTTGTCGCACACGGGGCAGTCGAGCGGATGGTTGACGAGGATGAACTCCAGCGTCGCGTTCTGTCCCTCGGCCGCCTTCCCCGAGGTCCGCGCCGTGTGCACGACCATGCCGTCGGTCGCGGTCAGCGTGCACGCAGCCTGGAGCTTCGGGATGCCCTCGATCTCGACGAGGCACATGCGGCACGCGCCCACCGGCGCGCCGAGGCGCGGTTCGTAGCAGAACACGGGGATCTCGACGCCGGCCGCGAGCGCGGTCTCGACGAGCCCCGTCCCCTTGGGAACGCGCACCTCGCGTTCGTCGACCGTCACGCGCACGAGGTCGGTCATGCCGGCGCCGTCACGTGTGCATGCTCGTCGACCGGCGCGAACAGCCGGTCGAGCGACGAATCGGCACCGAACGGGCAGCCCCCATGCTCGATATGCGCCTGGAACTCGTCCCGGAACTTCGTCACGCAGCTCGCGACCGGCATCGCCGCCGAGTCACCGAGCACGCAGAGGCATTTGCCGATGATCCGGTCGCACACGTCGAGCAGAAGCTCGAGGTCGCGCTCCGTCGCAGACCCGCTCTCGACGGCGCGCAGGAGCTGCACGAGCCAACGCGTGCCGACGCGGCAGGGTGTGCACTTGCCGCACGATTCGTGCATGTAGAACTGTGCGACGCGCAGCGCGAACTGCACGATGCACGCGCGGTCGTCGATCGCGGTGACGACGCCTGAGCCGATGAAGAGCCCCTTCTGGCCGAGAGACGTCGCGTCGAGCCTGGTGTCGATCTCGTCGGCCGTCATGACGGGGAACGAGGAGCCGCCGACCATGACCGCCTTCAGCGTGCGTCCGCCGGCGATCCCGCCGCCGACGTCGTAGATGAGGTCGCGCACGGTGATCCCGTGCGGCCGTTCGTACGCGCCGGGCCGCACGACGTTGCCGGAGAGGCAGAACACCCGCGTCCCGGTCGAGTCCGGCGGGACCCCGATCTTCGCGAACTCCTGCGGCCCGAGCTCGAGGACGACCGGGATGGTCGTGATCGTCTCGACGTTGTTGATGAGCGTGGGCGACGCGTACAGCCCCTCGATCGCCGGGAACGGCGGCTTCGAGCGCGGCTGGCCGCGCTTTCCCTCGAGCGACTCGAGCAGCGCGGTCTCCTCGCCGCAGATGTACGCGCCCGCGCCCCGGTGGACGACCATCTGCACGTCGCGCAACAGGCCCGCCGCCTGCGCCTCGTCGACCGCCGCCTGGAGGATCTCGTACTCGGCCGAGTACTCGCCGCGGATGTAGATGAAGACGAACTGCGACTGGATCGCGTGCGCGGCGATGAGGCATCCCTCGACGAGGCGGTGCGGGACGCGCAGCAGGATCTCGCGGTCCTTGAACGTCCCCGGCTCGGACTCGTCGGCGTTGACGGTGATGTAGACGGGCTTCGCGATCTTGTCCGGCGTCGGGATGAAGCTCGCCTTCCGCCCGGTCGGGAAGAAGGCGCCGCCGCGGCCGCGCAGATTCGACTCGATCAGAAGCGAGATGACCTCCTGCGGCGGTATCGCGCGTGCCTTCTCGAGCTGTGCGTACCCGCCGACCGCGCGGTACGAGGCGATGTCGCGGAGCGGATGCTCCACCGCGCCGCCGAGGACGAGCGCCGGCTCGGCCCTAGTGGCCATTGCGCAGCTCCTCGACGATCGCCACAACGTCCTCCGGCTTGACCGACTGCCGGTAGCGGTGGTCGACGGCGACGATGGTCGGCGTCGAGCAGCCGCCCAGGCACTCGACGGCGCGCAGCGTGATCTCGCCGTCGGCGGTCGTCTCGCCGGGCAGGACGCCGAGCTCGCGCTCGAACGCCTCGAGCACGGCCTGCGCGTTCACGAGGCCGCAGCAGACGTTCGTGCACACCTCGATCGTGTGCCGCCCTGCAGGCTCGAGGTTGAACATGTCGTAGAAGCTCGCGACGGACATGCAGTACGCCGGCGTCAGGTCGAGCGCCTCGCCGACCTCCTCGATCGTCTCGCGCGAGAGCCAGCCGTGCTGCTCCTGTGCGAGCCGCAGCGCGGGCAGGATCGCGGACTTCGAGTCGGGATAGCGCTTCGCGACCTTCTGGATGTCGGACGTGAGACTCATCGATCGGTGTCTCCCATGACGGCGTCGAGGGAGCCGACGATGGCGATGAGGTCGGCGATGAGCGCTCCCTCCGAGCACGTGGCTGTCGCCTGCAGCGCCGCGAACGACGGCGCACGGAAGTGCACGCGCCACGGTCGCGGGCCGCCGTCGCTGACGACGTAGCAGCCGGACTCGCCGCGGGGCGACTCGATCGCGACGTACACCTCGCCCTCGGGCACGCGGTAGCCCTCGGTGACAATCTTGAAGTGGTGGATGAGCGACTCCATCGAGGTGTGCAGCTCCTCCCGCGGCGGCAGCACGACCTTGCGGTCGTCCGTGATCCAGGGCTCACCCTCCATGCGCTCGAGCCGGTCGAGGCACTGGCGGGCGATCTTCGTCGACTCGGCCATCTCGTCCATCCGTACGCGGTACCGGTCGTACACGTCGCCGCCGGTGTAGACGGGGACGCGGAAGTCGACCTGCTCGTACGCGAGGTACGGCTGGTCGCGGCGCAGGTCCCAGTCGACGCCGGACGCGCGGAGCACGGGCCCGGATTGCGCGAGCGCGATCGCGTCGGCGGCTGAGAGGAGACCGACGCCTTGGGTGCGCTCGAGCCAGATCTCGTTGCGGTCGAGGAGCGTCAGATAGTCGTTCAGCGCGCCCGGCATCGTCTCGACGAACTTCCGCGCCTCCGGGAAGAAGCCGCCCGGAATGTCCTCGGCGATCCCGCCTGCCTGGAAGTAGCGCGTGTGCATGCGCTGGCCGGCGACGAGCTCGAACAGGTCGAGGATCGTCTCGCGCTCGCGGAAGCAGTACCAGAACATCGAGATCGCTCCCAGCTCGAGCGCCGACGTTCCGAGGAAGACGAGATGCGAATGGATGCGGTTGAGCTCGCAGAGCAGCATCCGCATCCACGTCGCCTTCTCCGGCACCTCCAGCTCGAGGAGCTTCTCGATCGCGAGCACGAAGACGAGCTCGTTGTTCTGGTAGCCGACGTAGTCGATGCGCTCCGGGTACGTGATCGCCTTCCACCACGTCTTCTGCTCCATGTTCTTCTCGAAGCCGGTGTGGAGGTAGCCGATCACCGCCGACAGGCCGACGACGTCCTCGCCGTCGAGGTCGACGATCAGACGCAACACACCGTGCGTCGACGGATGGTTCGGTCCGAAATTGACCTGGAGGATGTCGTCCGTCTCGTGCAATGCGGCGGGAACGTCCATCACCGTCGGGACGCGGGACGGGATGCGCGAGCCGGCATAGATCGGGTCGCCGACGATCGGCCAACGGCGCGTACGACCCACGTGTTGCAGCGTGCTCATTCGGCGGGTGAGAAGCGGACGGGCTCGCCGCCGATCGGGTAGTCCTTGCGCAAGGGATGGCCCTCCCAGTCGTCCTCCATGAGGATGCGCACGAGGTTCGGGTGGCCGTCGAAGCGGATCCCCATGAGGTCGTACTGCTCCCGCTCGAGCCAGTCGGCCGCCGGCCACACGGCGATGACGCTGTCGATCGTCTCGCCGTCCTCGAGCCAGCACTGGAGGCGTAGCCTCGGCGCGCCCTGCTTCAGCGCGAGCAGGTGATAGCTGATCGAGAAGCGCGCGGGCTTCCCTGCCGGCAGCGCCTGGAACCCCTGGGTCATCGGCAGGTTGAGGTCGCGTCCACCCGTCGTGCCGATGTAGCCGGACACGCCCTTGCCGCCCCAGTCGAGGTAATCGGTCGCGACGAGGTCGGTCAGGACGTTGAAGCCGAGCTCGTCGCGCGCGTGCACGCACGCCTCGCGAATGCGCCCGCGGTCGACCACGACGGTCGCCTCGCCGTAGGCCTCCGTCGTCGACTCGTAGCCGGGAATCTTCGTCCAGTCGCTCATGTGGCGACCTGGCGCCGTTCGTACGCAGGCGGCACGCCGGCCATGTGCGCCTCGTGCAGCCTGATGATCCCCTCCATCAGCGCCTCGGGCCGCGGCGGGCAGAACGGCACGTAGATGTCGACGGGAACGATGCGATCGACGCCCTGGAGGATCGCGTAGTTGTTGAACATGCCGCCGGAGCTTGCGCACGCGCCCATCGCGATCACCCACTTCGGCTCGAGCATCTGGTCGTAGATCTGCCGAAGCGGCGCCGCCATCTTGTGCGCGACGCGCCCGGACACGATCAGGAGGTCCGCCTGACGCGGCGACGAGCGGAATGCCTCCATGCCGAAGCGCGCGAGGTCGTACCGCGACCCGACGATCGACATCATCTCGATCGCGCAGCACGCGAGCCCGAACGTGTCGGGCCACATCGATTTCGTCTGCGCCCACCGAACGGCCTTCTCGAGCGTCGTGATGCCGAGCGCCTGCTCGAGCTCCTCGACGCCGAGCTCCTCCTCGAAGCGGGAGGGGCCTTTCGTCGGCCACAGGAGCCGCTCCGACTGGAGGCCGTAGTCCCGGAGACGCGCCGGCTCGTCTTCAGCCATGCCGACGGTCACCAGTCCAAGGCGCCCTTGCGCCAGATGTAGACGTATGCGACGACGAGGATCAGGACGAAGAACGCGAACTCGACGAATCCGAACCAGCCGAGCGCATGCAGCTGCACGGCGAGCGGATACAGGAACACGATCTCGATGTCGAAGACGATGAAGAGCATCGCCGTCAGGTAGAAGCTGACGGTGAAGCGCTGCTGCCGCATCGGCCCCGTCGAGACGCCCGATTCGAACGGAACGACGCGCTGCTTCGTCCGGTGGCTCGGTCGCGTCGCGAACGCGAACGAGAAGTAGATCATCGACACCGGAATGAGGAGCGCGAAGACCCCGTAGATCAGGAAGGGCAGCCAGTTGCTCAGCATCGGCGGGGCGACGTTACCAAGTCCGCACTTGTTCACGCTCGACACCAGGAGCGATGCGAGAGACGGCTGTTACAAAGTCGTAGGCAGACCCCTCTCGCTGGTACCATGAGCGCCGATGGAGCTCCAGGAGCGCACCGACAGCATCGTCTCGCTCACCCCCGCCGCCGCGGAGAAGATCCGGGGGCTCATGGCGACGGAGACCGACGTCTCCGTCCTTCGGGTGGCGATCGAGGGGGGCGGCTGCTCCGGTTTCCAGTACGGCCTCGGGTTCGACCGCGGCGCCCAGGAGGGCGACCACGAGTTCGAGATCGAAGGGGTCAAGGTGGTCGTCGACCCGTTCAGCGCGCCCTATCTGAAGGGCTCGACGGTCGACTACCTCGAGACCATCCAGGAGTCGGGCTTCAAGATCGACAACCCGAACGCGGTCGCCTCGTGCGGCTGCGGGCACTCCTTCCAGGTGGCCGAGGGCGAGGCGCCCGACGAGGCCGCACACGGCTGCGGCTCCGGCTGCTCGCACTAGTGCGCGCGGTTCACCGGGTCGTCCTCTCCGTCTTCACCCTCGGGGTCGTCGTCCAGTTCTTCCTGGCCGGGCTCGGCGTCTTCCGCGTCCAGCACGGCGCGTCCGACGCACGGTTCGACCACGTCTTCGCGCCGCACCGGGCACTCGGCAACGTCCTCTTCATCGTCGCCCTGCTCGTGCTCGTCGCCGCCCTCGTCGCGCGGCTCGGGCGCGGCCAGGTGCTCCTCGGCCTCGTGCTCGCCCTGCTCGTCTTCCTCCAGTCCGTCCTGGCGAACAACGGGCCCTCCTGGGTCCGCGCGATCCACCCCGTCGTGGCGGTGCTCATCCTCGCCCTCGCCGGGTCGTTCACGGGCCGGCTCTGGCGCGAGCACCGTGCGGAATTGTCCTGAGTCCGAGCCCGGACGCGGCTACTAGCATCCGTTGTCGATGGACCCGCTCCGCGTCGCGATCGTGGGCTCCGGCCCGGCCGGCTTCTACGCCGCCGGGGCGCTGCTCGGCGGGGAGAAGCCGACCGAGGTCGACATGTTCGAGCGGCTCCCGACGCCGTGGGGCCTCGTCCGGCTCGGCGTCGCGCCCGACCATCCCAAGCTGAAGACCGTCTCCCGCGCCTTCGAGAAGATCGCGGAGCGGCCCGGCTTCCGTTTCCTGGGCAACGTCGAGGTCGGCCGCGACATCGAGCACGCCGATCTCACGAGGCTCTACGACGCCGTCGTCTACGCCGTCGGGGCGCAGACCGACCGCCGGCTCGGGATTCCCGGCGAGGACCTGCCCGGCTCGTGGCCCGCAACCGAGTTCGTCGCCTGGTACAACGGGCACCCCGACTATCCGGACCTCCAGTTCGACCTCGACGTCGAGCGCGCTGTGGTCATCGGCGTCGGGAACGTCGCGCTCGACGTCGCGCGCATGCTCGCGCTGGCGCCCGAGGAGCTGGCGCCGACCGACACCGCCGACGCGGCGATCGCCGCAATCTGCGGCGCGTCGATCAAGGAGATCGTCGTCGTCGGTCGTCGCGGGCCGGCGCAGGCCGCCTTCACGACGCCGGAGCTGATCGAGCTCGGCGAGCTCGCGGGCGCCGACGTCATCGTCGATCCCGCCGACCTCGAGGGCGTCGTCGGGACGGATACCAACTCGGAGCGCAACATCGAGGTGCTCCGCGGATACGCGGCGCGGGAGCCGTCCGGCAAGCCGAAGCGCGTCGTGCTGAAGTTTCTGAGCTCTCCGATCGCGATCCTCGGAGAGGATCGCGTCGAGGGCATCGAGCTGGCGACGAACGTGTTGGATGCAGACAACCGCGCCGTGCAGACGGATGAGCGCGAGCTGCTCCCGTGCGGCATCGTCTTCCGCAGCGTCGGCTACCGCGGCGTGGCGCTCCCGGGCGTCCCGTTCGACGAGAAGAGCGGAACGATCCCGAACCGGGGGGGCCGCGTCGAGCCCGGCCTGTATGCGGCCGGCTGGATCAAGCGCGGGCCGACGGGTGTGATCGGCACGAACAAGAAGGACGCCACCGAGACGGTCGAGCTGCTGCTCGAGGACGCCGCCGCCGGGCGCCTGCCGCGGAGCGGCGCGACCGCGGCCGACGTCGACGCGCTCCTCGACGAGCGCGGAGTTCGCCGCGTCATGTACACCGGGTGGCAGGCGATCGACGAGTACGAGCGGTCGACCGGCGAGAAGCACGGGCGGCCGCGCGTCAAGCTCTGCACGTGGGGCGAACTGCTCGACGCGGCGGAACGCGAGGCGTCGCTTGCGACGCCGACCCGAAAAGGAGGCGCCGATTCAGTCGGCGCCGCCGATTGATGTCGCTACCTTCGGAGGCACGATGAGCAAGACGGAAGAGAGACAGGAGCTGTGGGGCGGCGAGACCACGAAGGCGATCGCCAACTTCCCCGTCTCGGGTGAGCCGATACCGGCGCCCGTGGCGCGCTGGCTCGGGCGGATCAAGGGCGTGGCGGCGCGCGTGAACGCCGATCTCGGGCTGCTCGACCGCGACAAGGCGGAGCGCATCGCCGCCGCAGCCGAGCGCATCGCGAACGGCGAGCTCGACGACCAGTTCCCGATCGACGTCTTCCAGACCGGCTCGGGCACCTCCTCGAACATGAACGCCAACGAGGTGATCGCGACCCTCGCCGGCGAGGGCGTGCACGCGAACGACGACGTGAACATGGGCCAGTCGTCGAACGACGTCTTCCCGTCCGCAGTCCACCTGGCGGCACTCGACGAGATCGTCCACGATCTCCTGCCCGCGCTCGAGCGACTCGCCGATGCGCTGCAGGCGAAGGCGTTCGAGTTCGACGACGTCGTCAAGGCCGGCCGGACGCACTGGATGGACGCGGTGCCCGTCACGCTCGGCCAGGAGTTCGCCGGCTACGCGGCGCAGGTGCGTCAGGGCTACGACCGCGTCGGCGCGACACTCGAGCGGCTCGGCCAGATCCCGCTCGGCGGCACCGCCACCGGAACGGGATTGAACACGCACCCGGAGTTCGCGTCCCGCGTCCGCGAGATCCTCCGCGAGGAGACGGGGCTGCAGATCTCCGGCCCGGCCGACCCGTTCGAGGCGCAGGCCGCCCGGGACGGGATCGTCGAGGCGTCCGGCGCGCTGAAGACGGTCGCCGTGTCGCTGACGAAGATCGCGAACGACATCCGCTACCTCGGATCGGGGCCGCGGGCGGGTCTCGCCGAGATCGCGCTACCCGAGCTCCAGAAGGGCAGCTCGATCATGCCGGGCAAGGTGAATCCGGTCATGCCGGAGGTCGTCACGCAGGTCGCCGCCCAGGTGATCGGCAACGACGCGGCGATCACCATCGGCGGCATGCAGGGCCACTTCGAGCTGAACGTCTTCGTGCCGCTCATCGCGCGCAACATCCTCGACTCGGTGAAGCTCCTCGCCTCCGCATCGCGGCTGTTCGCAGAGAAGTGCGTCGAGGGGATCGAGGCGAACCGCGAAACATGCGAGCACTATGCCGAGCTGACGCTCTCGGCCGCGACGGCGCTCAACCCCTATATCGGCTACGACCGCGCGACGGAGATCGTCAAGGAAGCCGCGGCATCCGGCCGCTCCCTCCGGGACGTTGCGCGCGACCAGGGCGTCGACGACGCAACGCTCGACGAGGCGCTCGACTACCGCAAGATGGCGAAACCGCACCAAAGCGGCTAGCCCCTCTCACGGTCGGAGGGCACGAGCGCCACCGAGCCCTACGCGCCGGCTGCGTGGATCGAGAGGGAGACGGCGAGAGCGGAGAAGACGCCGCCCATCGCCGCAGCATGAAGCCGGGCGATGGTTACGGCACTGCGATGTACTGGCTGAGGAACGCCCGCGCTTCCACCGTGTCGACGCGATACGAGTACGTGTTCCCGGCACAGGTTCCGTTGTTCACGAACGAGTTCTCGGCGAGGACGATGTTCGTGCCGGCCTCGAAGTCGGGGCCGCCGGAGTCGCCGAAGCACGCGCCTTCGTGCAGCTTGAGGAACTCTCCGCTGATCGCGTCGTTGCTCGCGATCAACGTCGTCTGCGCGGCGAGGCGCGTGAAGCCGCCGGTCTGCTGCGGCGGCCCGCCGCCGCGGGTGAAGCCGTCGCGGCCGTAGCCGACGAGATCGATCGGCGCGTTGTTCCCCAGCTTGTCGGAGAGACCGACGGTCGGAAGGACGCCGTAGGAGCCGCCGGTGACCGAGGGATCGATCGGGGAGTCGAAGATGACGACGGCGACGTCGTGCGTGTCGGCGTGCGCGGTGCCGTTGCCGAGCCCGGTGAACGCATGGTCGAAGTAGAACGTGCCGGTGTAGAAGCCGACC
>CAZXZX010000073.1:0-11094 GCA_964645445.1 uncultured Gaiellales bacterium | reverse complement strand
CGGAGGCGCCGGCGCGATCTCCGGCAACGACATCGTTGCCGTCGCCCTCGCCAACGGCCTCGCGATCGGGATCATGGTCTCGAACTTCGGCCATATCTCCGGCGGCCTCTTCAACCCGGCGATCACGCTCGGGTTCCTCAGTACCCGCCGAATCACGCCGCGGCTCGCCGTCGTGTACTGGATCGCGCAGTTCGGCGGCGCAGTGATCGCGGCCGGCATCCTGCGCTGGCTCGTCCACAAACCGAGGTTCTACGGCGCGATCCCGAGCGCGTCGCATTTCGGAGCAGGACGCGGGTTCGTGCTCGAGGCGATCATGACGTTCTTCCTCGTCATCGCCGTATTCGCCACGGCGGTCGACCCGCGCGGAGCGTTCAAGTCGATCGCCGGTCTCGCCATCGGACTGACGATCACGATCGACGTGCTGTTCGGCGGCCCGCTCACCGGCGCGGCGATGAACCCGGCGCGCGCGTTCGGACCCGAGCTGATCGGCAACTTCTGGGCGCAGGGCTGGATCTACTACGTCGGCCCGGCGCTCGGCGGGGTGGTCGCTGCGGTCGGCTACGACTGGCTGTATCTACGCCCGCTGCAAGCGAGCAGCGCCGCTCAGGGCTAGTACTTCGATCGCCGTCTCGATCTCGACGTCGAGCGACACGGCGACGAGACACGATGCCTCGGCCCGTTCGACGAGCGCGCGTGCGCGCTCCTCGTCTCCCGCTGTCACACCGACGCGCACGCGCTGCTCGATGCGTGTGAAGCCGAAGCGGCCGTCGTCGCGGCGCCCGACGACACCGGTCGCGTCCACCCGCAGCTCGTCGAGCTGAAGCTCCTCGCGCTCAGCGGCGCCGGCGATCGTCACCGCGAGGCATGACGCCGCCGCAGCCGTGAGGAGATCCTCGGGGCTCCAGACGCCCGGATCGGCGTCGCGATGGAACTCGGGCGGCGTCGCGACCGCGAGCGACGGCTTGCCGTCGATGCTCGCTCGCACCGTGCGCTCGCGCTCCCACCCGACGGCGACGGGGAATGAGTATTCCTTGCTCTTCACGGCCATGGAGTCAGCGTCGTCGCCGGCTCGTGCGCCGGCATCGGTGAAACCCCGCGCCTAGGTGAGGAATTCGACGTATGCCTCGACCGGCTCCCGCTCCCTCGGCGCCGGCTCGCGTGCCGGGGCGCCGAAGTGCAGGAGGCCGAGAACGCGCTCGCCGCGCGGGATGCCGAGCGCTTCCCGGCCGCGCGCCGTGCGCAGCACGCCGGGAGTGCGCCAGTAGGACGCGAAACCGCGCTCCGTCGCGGCGAGGAGGACGAGCATCGTTGCCGCAGCCGTCGCGCACACGTCCTCCTCGTCCTGGACGAGGTCCCCGTCGAGCGCGGCAGAGACGACGACGAGCGTGGGCGCGCGTTCGAGCTTGGCCGCCTCCGATGGGCCGGCGGCCTCCTGCAGCCGCGCCAGCGAGCCGGGTCCGAGCACACGAAAGCGCCACGGCTGTGTCAGGTGGTGGTTGGGAGCGAGGCGTGCGACGTCGAGCAGCTCGACCATGGTCTCGCGCGGTACCGGCTCCGGGCCGAACGCCTTGTGGGTCCGGCGCGCGGCTGCGAGCCCGGCGAGCGTCACGCCCGGCGTGCGCCGAGGTGGAGCTCGACGCCTGCCGCCCGCAGCAGCTGCGAGAACGGACAGCCCTCGTCGGCTTTCTCGAAGGCCGTGCGCAGGCCGTCGTCGTCGAGCCCGTCGGCGTCGACGACGGCATCGACATACGAGGCGACGATCTGATGGCCGCGGCCCCCGACCTCGTCCATGACGATGCGGCACGAGACGTCGAGCCGGCCGGGGGGCGTGCCCATCTGCGTCAGTTCCCCGGCGAGCCCCATCGTGATGCAGCCGCCGTGCGCTGCGGCGAGCAGCTCTTCGGGGCTCGTTTTCCCCTCGGGCTGGCCGATGCGCGTGGGAAGCGAGTATCCGAGGTCCGCAAACGCGCCCGTGCCTGCGCTGATCGCGCCGGCGCCCCGGGCGAGGTTCCCTTCCCACACGAGCTGTGCGCTGCGTTCGATCCGCGGCATCAGTACTGGTAGGCGGCGCTGCCGTCGAGGTAGTACGCCTCCGCAGGCGAGCCAGCGGGCCGGAACACGCCGAGGACGCGCATCTCGCCCGGGCCGAAGTTCTCGAGCGCGTGCACGAGCTCGGCGGGGAGGTGGATGCACGAGCCGGGCCGCAGGGGAGCCGACTCGCCGTCGATGTGCAGCGCACCCTTGCCCTCGAGCACGTAAACGACTTCGTCGTAACGGTGATAGTGGTCGGGCGCTCGCCCCGCGGGGATGTACCCGACGAACTGCGTCGCGGAACGGGAGGGTGCGAGCAGCCTGAACATGCGGCCGGCGGTCGCCTGCCCTTCCTCCGCGTCCTCGAGGCCGACGATCGCATGCCCGGCGCCGTCCGTCGGCAGCGGACCGCGGATGAGAACCGAGAGGATCTCGAGCGCCTCCGCCTCGTCCACGTTCCAGCGGGAGCCGGCCGCGACGTAGACGGCCGTTCCCGGCGTGAGCTCTGCCCGGTCGCCCCCCACCGAGGCGACGCCGCGCCCGCTCAGGACGTACAGCATCTCGTCGTCGACCGAAGGCCGCCGCTCGTCGGCGGCGTCGAAGCGCAGCACCCGCTGCTCGAACTCGCCGCAGCCGCTCGCAGGCGAGAAGAGAGTGGTCTCGGTGCCGCTCGCGTCCGACTGTAGGTGGTAGCGCACCCGGCCACTCTAGATAGATTCGCCCGGTGGACAACGTGTCACTGGTGAAGCGGTCGTACGCTGCGTTCGAGCGCGACGACCTCGACGCCGTCCTCGCCGATATGCATCCTGAGATCGAGTGGCACCAGGCTCAGGGCCTGCCGCACGGCGGGCTCTACCACGGCGTCGACGAGGTCCGCCGGAACATCTTCGAGCCGCTCGACGCGTCCTGGTGGTCGGAGTTCTCGGCCGCGCCCGACCAGTTCCTCGACGCCGGCCCGGAGGTCGTCGTCCTCGGACGCTACCGCGGCGTGGCGAAGGAGACCGGCAAGCGGCTCGACGTCCCCTTCGTCCATGTCTGGACGGTCGAGAACGGCAAGGCGGTCCGCTTTCGGCAGTTCCTCGACACCGCCGGTTGGATCGACGCGCTGAGCCCCGTTTGATCAGATCACGGCGAGACACAGCATTTGATCAGATCATTGACAGTCCCATCCCGAGAATGGACACTCCCGGGACTCGGGCGAATCATGCAATAGGAGGGCACATGAAGAAGGGCATCAGCCTTTTCCTGGCGCTCGTCGCGACGGCGGTCGTCGCTGCGAGCGCGCAGGCGAGCCACAAGGCGGCCGCGGCGGCCGTGAGCTGCAAGAGCACGTTCACGCTCCCATTCGTGACACCTCTCACCGGAGGCGCGGCGTTCCTGGGGCAGGAGCAGATGAGCTGGGCGCAGTACGCCGTCAAGACGCTCGCTCCGGGCCTCGGCCTCAAGGTCAAGCTCGTCGGCGGCGACACCCCGGTCGAGCAGGGCGCCACCCCGGCGCAGGATCTGGCGCAGAAGTATGTCGGCGACAAGAGTGTCGTCGCAATCCTCGGGCCGTCGACGTCGGGTGCGGTCGCCGCATCGACGCAGACGTATTTCGCGGCAGGGATCGCGCATCTGTCCCCGTCCGCCACGCGCACCGACCTGACGAAGAAGGTCGCAGGAGTGAAGGAGGGAACGCCCGCGTTCTTCCGCGACGTTCCGGGTGACTACATCCAGGGCCCGAGCGACGCGAACTTCATGATCAAGAACCTGCACGTGAAGAAGGTCGTGATCATGGACTTCCAGGAGCCGTACTCGCTCGGCCTCGCGGATGCCGTCGAGACCACTCTCAAGGCAGCAGGCGTGACCACGATCCGGCTCTCGGCCCCGAACACGACGACCGACTACTCGGCGTACGTGACGAAGGTTCCGAGCGACGCCGACATCGTCTTCTTCCCGACGCAGAAGCCGGCTGACGCGCAGACGTTCGCGCAGCAGCTGCTCGAGCAGGGCAAGAAGGCCAAGGTGTTCGGCGGCGACGGCTCGAACGACGCGACCCAGTTCAAGGTGCCGGGCTCGTACGTGTCGAACTTCGCTCCGGACATCACCGGGATCCCGGCCGACAAGGCGCTCATCGCCGGCTGGAAGAAAGCGAACCCCGGCAAGCCCGTCGGCTCGTTCGGCCCGCCGTCCTACGGCGCGGCGCAGATCCTGTTGAACGCGATTCATCTTGCGTGCGTTGCAGATCACGGCGTCATCAAGAATCGGCATGACGTCCTGCGCAAGGTCAAGCAGGTGTCGATACCGAACTGGATCCTCGGCGGGACCTTCAAGTGGTCCACGAAGTCGAACGACCCGCTGAATGCAAAGTTCTACATCTTCCAGATCCAGGGCGACGGTTCCTACAAGCTCGTCGGATAGGACGATCTGAATCGCCGGGTGGGCGGCTTCGTGCCGCCCACCCGGTCTCTCGATGGACACGTTCATCCAGCTCACGGTCGACGCTCTGACGCTCGGGAGCGTCTATGCGCTGATCGCGCTCGGCTACACGCTCGTCTACGGCGTCCTCAAGCTCCTCAACTTCGCACACGGCGACGTCTTCATGGTCGGGACGTTCATCGGCTACGGCGTGCTGCAGCTGCTCGGGGGTTCGGCGAGCCCGAACGTCCCGGTGTGGGCGCTCATCACACTCGTCACGCTCGCTGCGATGGGCGGCTGCGCGATCCTCGGTGTCGTCATCGAGCGCTTCGCCTACCGCCCGCTGCGTGACGCGCCGCGGATCGCGCCGCTGATCAGCGCGCTCGGCGTGTCGTTCTTCCTCGCGAACTCGATGCAGCTCCTCTTCAGCGCGACGCCGCGCACGTACAACACGTTCGAGATCGGGAATGGTGAGCTCTACTTCAAGGGATTCGACATCGGGAATGTCCGCGTGCCGCTCCTCCGGATCATCACCATCGGAGCCGCGTTCGCGCTGATGATCGCTCTCTACTTCCTCGTGAACAAGACGCGCACCGGCAAGGCCATGCGCGCGACCTCGTACGACCGTGAAGCGGCGGCGATGATGGGAATCGACATCGACCGGGTGATCACGTTCACGTTCATCCTCGGCTCGGCCCTGGCGGGCGCCGCCGGTGTCATGTTCGCGTTGCGCGTGCCGACGACGGTCGCCATCGGCTTCGTCGCCGGTCTCAAGGGCTTCACGGCGGCAGTGATCGGCGGCATCGGCTCCATTCCCGGCGCCATGGCCGGCGGCCTCATCCTCGGCTTCGCCGAGTCGTACACCGAGGGTTACGTCTCGACGAAGTGGTCCGACCTCGTCGTCTTCTCGATCCTCGTAGCGTTCATGATCTTCCGCCCGCAGGGCCTTCTCGGGCGCGCCGACATCCGCAAGGTGTGACGTGACCGACTCGACCCCGCATTCGTCTGGAACGCCCGCGTCCGGCCCCGCCGTCGGCCAGGACGAATGGGTCGCCCGCCACGCCGAGCGCCGCTTCGTGCACAGCAAGCGGCTCGCACCGATGGAGGACCGGCTCCGCGCCATCCCATGGTGGGCGTGGCTCACGCTCTTCGTCGGCTTCATGTGCCTGCTGCCGGCGGTGTCCGGGAGCGGCTACGTGCGCCGGGTCGGCTTCGACACGGTGCTGTACATGATGCTGGCGCTCGGCCTCAACGTCGTCGTCGGCTGGGGCGGGCTTCTCGATCTCGGCTACGTCGCGTTCTACGGCCTCGGCGCGTACTCGTACGCGGTGCTCGACTCGAACCAGTTCCACCTGCATCTGCCCGCGTACCTCGCCATCCCCATCGTCGTCGTCATCGGCGCGATCGCCGGCTTCCTTCTCGGTCTGCCGTCGAGACGCCTCCACGGCGACTACCTCGCCATCGTGACGCTCTTCTTCCTTCAGCTCTTCCAGACGATCGCGACGAACGGCGACAACATCTTCGGGCACAACGTCACCGGCGGCGCGTTCGGGATCTTCACCGTCAGGCCGCTTCACGCCTTCGGGCACAACCTCGCCGTGCAGCACAGCGGCGTGTTCGCGGTCTCCTACTACTACGTGGCGCTGGCCTTCTTTGCGGCGATCTACGTCGCGCTCCGGTTCGTCAACCTGTCGCGAACCGGTCGTGCGTGGCGCTCGCTGCGGGAGGACCCGCTCGCGGCCGAGGCGATGGGCATGCCGGTCAACACGCTGAAGCTGATGGCCTTCTCGTTCGGCGCCGCGATCGCGGCGCTCACCGGAACGCTCTTCGCATCGCTGAGCGCGAGCGTCCTGCCACAGACCTTCTACTTCGTGCTGCTCATCACCGTCTACACGATGGTCATCCTCGGCGGGGCCGGGAGCCAGCAGGGAGTCGTGCTCGGCGCGCTCGTCATCGGGCCGCTGCTCGAGCTCCTCCGCGACCCGAACAAGTCGCGCGTGATCTTCTACATCGCCCTCGTCGGCGGCCTTCTCTTCGCGTTCCGTCTCTCGAAGCGGCTCGCCCTCGTCGTCGGAGGCACGCTCGCCCTCGGCTTCATCAGCCGCGCGATCGTCGCCGCGATCCACCCATCGTGGGTCGCCGGCAGCGCGGGCGGCGGCCTCCAGCACGTCGTCTCGTACTGGGTGATCATCCCGAGGCACCTCCCGGGCTGGGTCCCGCCGGTGACGTACGTCGGCGTCATCGCCCTGGCGCTGTTGCTGACGCTCGTGCACGGCTGGGTCCGGCTCGTGTTGCTCCCGCCGACGCTCTGCCTTGCAGCATTCGTCTGGGACAACGTGATGCTCACGCAGCCCGATCCGGCGCGCTACATCGTGCTCGGGCTCATCCTCATCTGCCTCATGATCCTCAGGCCGAACGGGCTGCTCGGTGAGCGCCGGGTGGAGATCGTCTGATGGCCGAGAAGCTCCTCGAGATCAAGGACGTCTCGCTCAACTTCGGTGGCCTCGCGGTCGTCGCCGACCTCGACATCGACGTCGACAAGGGCGAGATCGTCAGTGTCATCGGACCGAACGGCGCCGGAAAGACGACCCTCTTCAACCTCATCACCGGCATCTACCGGCCGGAAGCGGGCGACATCCTTCTCGAGGGCAAGAGCCTCGTCGGATTGCAGCCGCACCAGATCAGCCATCGCGGTGTCTCACGGACGTTCCAGACGCTGCGCCTCTTCCTGAACATGAGCGTGATCGAGAACGTGATGGCGGCCGCGTACGGCAACACGCACGCTGGGGTCTTCCGCTCGATGCTGCGAACGCCCGGCATGCGGCGTGAAGAGCAGGAGATCCGGAAGCTCGCCTCGGAGCGCCTCGCCTTCTTCGGCGAGCGCCTCATGGGCTATCGCTGGGATCAGCCGGCATACAGCCTCTCGTACGCGAACCGGCGGAGGCTCGAGATCGCACGCGCCACCGCAACCCGGCCGACGCTCCTCCTGCTGGACGAGCCCGCCGCCGGCATGAACCCGGCCGAGACGCACGAGATCACGGAGCTGATCGGGCAGCTACGGGACGAGGGCGGCTACACGATCCTCGTGATCGAGCACGACATGCACGTCGTCGAGGGCATCTCCGACCGAGTCGTCGCGCTCGACCACGGCGTGAAGATCGCCGAGGGGACGTTCGACCAAGTGGCGACGAACGCGCGCGTGATCGAGGCGTATCTCGGCACAAAGGCAGCGGTGACGAAGTGAGCGCGCCGCGCGCGCTGTTGGAGGTGCAGGACGTCGACACCTTCTACGGACCGATCCACATCCTGCAGGGGCTGACGCTTCGGATCGAGCAGGGCGAGCTCGTCTGCCTGCTCGGCGGCAACGCCTCCGGCAAGTCGACGACACTGAAGACCGTCCTCGGCATCGTCTCGCCGCGCAACGGATCGGTAAGCTTCGAGGGCGAGGACGTCACCGGGCGTTCGACGAGCTACCGCATTCGCAAGGGCATGGCGATCGTCCCCGAGAACCGGCGTCTGTTCGCGCCGATGACCGTGCTCGAGAACCTCGAGATGGGCGCGTACCTGCACGGCGGCGGCACGAAGGAGGACTACGACCGCGTGTACGAGCTCTTCCCGCTCCTGTTCGAGCGGCGCGGCCAGCTCGCGGGGACGCTCTCGGGCGGCGAGCAGCAGATGGTGGCGATGGGCCGCGCGCTGATGTCGAAGCCGAAGCTGCTGCTGATGGACGAGCCGTCGATGGGGCTCGCGCCGATCCTCGTCGAGCGGAGCTTCGAGATCATCAAGCAGGTGCACGAGTCCGGCGTCGCGATGCTCATCGTCGAGCAGAACGCGAACGTCTCGCTCTCCATCGCCGACCGCGGCTACGTCCTGTCGACGGGGCGCCTCGTGCTCGAGGGGCCCGCAGAGTCGCTGCGGGAGAACGAGGACCTGCGTAAGGCATATTTGGGGCGATGACTGACGTTGTCGCGACGGTGGTCGCCACGAGGAGCTCCGCGCCACGGCCGATCGGCTCGAAGCTGATCGTCCGGGAGGACGGCAGGCTCGAGGGCTCTGTCTCCAACGGCTGTGTCGAGAGCGACGTCGTGCTCGCCGCGCAGGAGGTGATGGAGACCGGCGTTCCGAGGCTCGTCACGTACGGCATCACCGACGAGATGGCGTTCGGCGTCGGGCTCCCGTGCGGCGGCGAGATCGACGTCTTCGTGGAGCCGCTCGCCGAGGCCGGCGATACGGACGTCGTGCTCACCGTCATCGCCGGCGACGGGGTGGGCGAGAAGCTGCGCGACCCCGAGCTCGAGCGGGCGGCACGTCGTCGCGGCCGCAGCCACGTGCTCGAGCTCGGCGGGCGCACGGTCTTCGCCGACGTCGCCGGGCAGCCGCTGCGCTTGTTCGTCTACGGCGCGGTCGACACCGCCGAGGCGTTGTGCGCGAGTGCGAAGCTGCTCGGCTGGAGGACGATCGTCGCCGATGCCCGCCCCCGGTTTGCCACCGCGGCGCGAATCCCGAGCGCGGACGAGCTTCTCGTCCTGTGGCCCGACGAGGCGCTCGCAGCGGCCGCCCCCGACGCGTCCACCGCGATCGTCGTTCTGACGCACGACGACAAGTTCGACCTCCCGCTCATGCGCGGCGCGCTCGCGACGGATGCCTTCTATCTCGGCTGGCTCGGCTCGCGGCGCAACCAGGAGCGCCGGCGCGGGCTGCTGCTCGAGGAGGGCGTTGCGGAGGACGATCTCGGGCGCATTTCCGGCCCGAGCGGTCTCGACCTCGGGGCCGATTCACCCGCCGAGACCGCCGTCTCGATCGTCGCCGAGATCCTCGCCGTCCGCGCCGGCCGTTCCGGCGGGCGCCTGCGCGGGGCGACGGCGCGCATCCACGGCGAGCCCGTCCCGGCGGACAGAAAATAAAATCCCGCTTGCAAAGCGGTTCTGACGGCCCGTAGGATCGGCGATCGTGACAACCGGGTTCCGGGGCGTGCTCCCCTTCGCATGTAGTCAGGAGCCCTAGGCGTGCTTCTGCGCGAGGTCGAGTACGTCAAGCCGAAGACCGTCGCAGAGGCGCTGACGGCGCTCGCGGCCGACGACGGAGCCCGGGCGCTCGCGGGCGGGCAGACGCTCATCAACGTGATGAAGGCGCGCGCCGCCTCGCCGGATGCCCTCGTCGACCTGAACGGGCTCGAGGAGCTGAAGGGCATCGAGCTCGGCGCCGACGGGACCCTCTCGATCGGCCCGATGACGACGTACACCGAACTGATCGAGTCGGCAGAGGCGCGTGCCCGCCCGGTCCTCGGTGAGGTATGCGCGCAGATCGCCGACGTCCAGGTGCGAAACCGCGGCACCATCGGCGGGAACCTCTGCTCGAACGATCCGACGAACCATCTCCCACCGCTGATGGCGGCGATCGGGGCGCAGCTGACGATCACCGGCCAGAGCGGTGAGCGCGCCGTCCCGGCGTCCGACTTCTTCCTCGGCGTCTACATGACCGCCGTCGGGCAGGGCGAGCTGCTGACGAAGATCACGATCCCGGCGGGCAAGCGGGACGGATTCGCCGCCGTCACGCTCGGCGTCGACGGGACGTGCATCGCGAACGCGGCCGCGAGCATGAACGGCTCCCTTCGCATCGCGCTCGGTTGTGTCGACGCCGTGCCCGTGCTGATCGAGGCCGAGTCGCCTGATGCCGTGCGCGAGGCCGTTCGCGCTGCGCACCTGGATCCCCCAGGCGACGTGCACGCATCGAGCGAGTACCGCGCGCATCTCGCCGAGGTGCTCGCCGGGCGCGCCGCGAGGCAGGCGATGCGGTGATGGACGTCTCGGTCGCGGTCAACGGCACGGTGTACGAGCGCGACGTCGAGCCGCGGAAACTGCTCATTCATTTCCTCCGCGACGATCTCGATCTGACCGGCAGCCACATCGGCTGTGACACCGGCAACTGCGGTGCCTGCTCGGTCATCGTCGACGGCAGGCTCGTCAAGAGCTGCATGCTGCTCGCCGTTCAGGCGAGCGGGAGCGTGGTCGAAACGGTCGAGGGGCTCGCCGACGGCGACAAGCTGACCGAGCTGCAGCAGGCGTTCAGCGACCATCACGCGCTCCAGTGCGGGTACTGCACGCCGGGGATGCTCATGAGCGCGACCGCGCTCCTCCGCTCGAACCCGAGCCCGAGCGAGGAGGAGATCCGCAAGGCGCTCCAGGGGAACATCTGCCGCTGCACCGGCTACTGGAACATCGTCGAGGCCGTCAAGGCGGTGGCGAAGTGACGACGGTCGCGCCGGAGAGAGTCGAGGTCGGCAAGAGCCGGCTCGGTGAGAGCGTCCCGCGCAAGGAGGACCGCCGGCTCACGCAGGGGCAGGGCGTCTTCGTCGACGACGTCAAGCGGCACGGGATGGGCTACCTGCACTTCGTGCGCTCGCCGTACGCGCACGCGCACATCACCTCGATCGACGTCTCGAAGGCGGAGTCGATCAAGGGCGTGTACGGCACACTCACCGGCGAGGAAGTCGCCGCGGTGACCGATCCGTTCTTCCAGATCGCGGGCGCTCCCGGAGGGCAGATCAAGGACTTCTCGCTCGCGGTCGGAAAGGTGCGCTACGTCGGCGAGCCCGTCGTCGCGGTCGTCGCCGAGACGAGGGAGCTCGCGCGCGACGCGTCCGAGCTCGTCGAGGTCGAGTACGAG
>CAZXZX010000072.1:0-3538 GCA_964645445.1 uncultured Gaiellales bacterium | reverse complement strand
GTCGACGCGTTCCTGCGCTAGAGGATCCGCGCGCCGAGAGCCGACAGCACGAGCTCGACGGCCAGCTGGCCCGTTGCGTTCTCGCGATCGAGGATCGGATTCACCTCGACGATGTCGAGCGAGTCGGCGAGTCCCGACTCGGCGACGATCTCCATCGCGAGGTGCGCCTCGCGGTACGACAGCCCGCCGCGAACGGGCGTGCCCACTCCCGGCGCCGAGTCCGGGTCGACGACGTCCATGTCGAAGCTGACGTGGAGAAACGCGGCGCCGGCGGCGTGCGCGAGCGCCTCGCGCATGCACACCTCGATGCCGCGGCGGTCGACCTCGCTCATCGTGAACACCTTCGCCTCGAGCTCGCCGAGCAGCTTGCGCTCACCGTCGTCGAGCGACCGGACGCCGACGAGCGCAATCCGGCCGGCCTCGACGGCGGGAAGCGTCCAGCCGTCGCGCGCGAACGCCTCCCCGTTCAGCCCGAGCGCCGCCGACAGCACCATCCCGTGGACGTTGCCGGTCGGCGAGGTCTCCGGCGTATTCAGGTCGCCGTGCGCGTCGACCCAGATCACGCCGCCCGGCCCGTCGATCGACGCCATGCCGACGAGCGAGCCGAGTGCGACGGAATGGTCGCCGCCGAGCACGAGCGGCAGACGTCCCGCCTGCCGCGATGCGCGCACGAGACGCGCGACTTCGTCGCAGAGATCGAGAATCTGCAACAGAAAACGCGCACGATCGTCACCGACCGTCATCGACTCGGCAACGGGTGCCGCGATGTTGCCGAGATCGTGGACGCGTGCGCCGATCTTCTCGACGAGCTCCTGCTCGAGTCCGGCGTACCGGATCGCCGACGGGCCCATGTCGACGCCGCGCCGGCCCGCTCCGAGATCGAGCGGCGCGCCGATCACGGCGACTTCGCGTGGCACCTGTTGCACGCTCACCGCTGCAAGGCTAACGTCCCGGCCTTGATGGACCAGCCGGATGGGCCTGCGGCAACACCCGCCCGTGTCCTGCTCGTCGACGACGACGCGACCTTTCTCGAGGCGCTTCGGCCGTTGATCGAGCAGCAACCGGCACTGACCGTCGTCGGCGCCGCCCACGACGGCCTCGCCGCGATCGAGCTGGCCGACGCTCTGCTTCCCGATGCGGTCGTGATCGATCTGCACATGCCGATCGTGGACGGGGTCGCCGCGGTCGCTCGGCTGCGCAAGGACCATCCGAGCCTCTGCCTGCTCGCGCTCACGGGCGATCCTGACGAGGAGCTGCACGAGGCCGTCACGGAAGCCGGCGCGGACGCGGTCGTGCTCAAGGAAGACCTCGTCGGCAGCCTCCTCGAACGACTCGCCGCGGTGCGGGACAGCACCGAACCGGGACGCCGCTAGACTTCCGTCCGCACCTGGCGAGGTAGCTCAGCTGGTAGAGCACTCGGCTGAAAACCGGGGTGTCGCCGGTTCGAGTCCGGCCCTCGCCATCTCCGCATGCGCCGCCGCGCCGAGCCTCACTCGGCGCCGGCGAGCTCGGGCGCGACCGGATCTTCGGCGCTCCACGGGAACGTGATCCAGCGGTCCGTGCGACGCCAGACGTACTCGCACTTGACCTCGCTGCGGGGCTTCTCGTAGAGGACGGCGCAGCGGACTTCCGCGACCTTTCCCTCGCAGAACTCCTTGACGAGGGCGAGCGTCGCACCCGTGTCGGCGACGTCGTCGGCGATGAGGACGCGCGTCTCGTGGAAGTCGACGAGGTCGGGAACCGGCGGCAGGATCATCGGCATCTCCAGCCGGGAGTCGATGCCGGTGTAGAACTCGACGTTCATCGTGAACGTGTTCTTCACGCCGAGCGCGTAGCCGAGCGCCGCGGCGACGAGCATGCCGCCGCGCGCGATGGCGAGCACCATGTCGGGCCGGTAGCCGTCGTCGTAGATCGACGTGGCGAGCCTGCGCGCGCCCAGGCCGAGGTCGTCCCAGGTCATCAGCTCACGCGGGTCGTCCACGAGTCGACTCTAGACGAGCCGCGAAGAACGTGAGGCCCCGAGAGCGCGCGAGCGTTCTCGGGGCCTCCAGGTGTCCGGACCGGTGCGACCGTGTCGCGAACGCCCGTGCCCGGGACCCTAGCGCCTCCGCGCGAGGAGAGCCGTCGCCGGGCCGGCGGAGAAGTCCGCAAATTGCGCGAATCCTCTCCGGCCGAGCTCCCGCCGCAGCCGCTCCGGCGGAACGTAGATCGGCGTCTCGGCACCGCGGGAGAACGAGAAGACGATCGCGCCCTCCGGCGCCGTCACGCGGACGAGCTCGTCGAAGAACGGGATCATGTTGGCGAGCGTGACGAGCTCGAAGGCACCGTCGCCGAACGGGAGCTCCGCTGCGTCCCCGACCTCGAAGCTGATGCGCGCGGCGAGCTCCGGCGGCAGCTTTGCCTCTGCCTGGGCGACCATCCCCGGCGCGAGGTCGAGGCCGACGACCTGCGCGCCCTCGAAACGCCTGGCCACGGTCAGCGCGGCGACGCCGGTGCCCGTGCCGAGGTCGAGCACCCGCGCGGGAGGCGGCAGCTCGGCAAGCGCGAGCGAGAGCGCCGCGACGTGATCGGGGCCGATCCGCGTCTCCCACGTCGGTGCCATGTCGTCGAACATGCTGCGCGTCCGGCCGCGCAGCAGCCGCCAGAGGATCGGGCTGCGGACGACGGCGTCGGTGACGAGCCGGGCGACTCGTCCCTGCTTCACAGACCGTCGACCTGGATCAGGATCTCGCTGCCCTCCTCGATCCCGAGCAGGTCGGCCGCGCTGCCGCGCGAGACCGCAACGGCGAGATTGCGATAGCTGTCCTCGTAGAGGATGAGGTCGCCCACGCCGGCGTCGCCGAACGTCCGCGCGGCGACGGCGTAGTAGCGCTCGCCGCGCGCCGACAGCTCGACACGCATCCCCGGCACGATCGACGCCTGGTCGAGGTGGTCGCGGGTGAGGTTGAGCGAGATGTTGCCGAAACGGTCGACGCCGAGGATGGTCGCGCGGATCCGGTTCACACCGACCTCGGGCTCCGGAATGTCGAGCCGGACGAGCGCCTCCGGGTCGATCGGCGGCCCGAGCTCGGCGAGCGGAACTCCGAGGGAGAGGTGCGCGGCGGCGGGAGAGAAGAGGTCGCGGCCGTGGAACGTTCGCGAGACTGACGCGAGCGCGTACGCGGGATTCGCCAGCTCGTGCGCCTCGACGACGCCGCCGTTGCGCTCCGCCGCCGGGAGCAGCAGGCCGTTGTCCGGCCCGACGTACTGGCGTCCCTCGGCGTCGCGGAGCGCGAGCGGGCGTCTGCCGCCGCCGACGCCGGGATCGACGACGGCGAGATGAACGCCGACGGGCATGTACGGAAGCGTGTTCGCGAGCACGAGTGCCCCCTGGAGGATCCGTCCGGGGCGGATCCCGTGCGTGACGTCGATGATCTCCGTCTCAGGCGCGATCCGTTTGATCACGCCGTGACACGTGCCGACGAAGTCGTCCTGGAGCCCGAAGTCGGTGAGAAACGTGACGAACGCGGCCACGAAACGACTCTACGGGACGGGGAAA
>CAZXZX010000071.1:0-17887 GCA_964645445.1 uncultured Gaiellales bacterium | reverse complement strand
CGAGGGTTCCTGTGTAGTCCTCGATCGGCGAGATGTCGTCGATCGTCTCCCGGAGGCCTTCGTCCAGGAACCACTGGAACGAGGCCTTCTGGATATCGATGAGGTTGGGGAGGTCGAGGACGTGCTCGATCTTGGAAAAGGACTTACGCGCGCGGGGCAAAGCGACCTTGGTGGTCAAAGAAGAAGCCTCCCTTGGGGACGTGCGAGCTCAGGCGAATTAAGGCGTGCAGAACGTGCGGGCGGACGGAACGTCGGCGCAACCCATCAGGGTACCGATAGTGACCCCCTCACCGCAAGCGTGGCCCACGGCTGTCGCCGGAATGTGCGCCCCAATGTAGCTCGGGGCCCGGCTCCGCGCAAGCGCTGGGCCGAGCCCCTGCCGTTGTCCGCCCGTCCCGGTGCCCGTCCGGCCCTGGATCGGGCTGCTACTTCAGCTCGACCGTGGCGCCTGCCTCCTCGAGCTGGGCCTTGATCGAATCGGCTTCGTCCTGGGCGATGCCCTCCTTGACCGGCTTCGGGGCCGAGTCGACGAGGTCCTTGGCCTCCTTCAGGCCGAGCCCTGTGATCGCGCGCACGACCTTGATCACCTGGATCTTCTGGCCGCCCGCCGCGGTGAGGACGACGTCGAAGGCGGTCTTCTCCTCCTCGGCCGGCGCAGCTGCGCCGCCCGCACCGGCGGCCGCGACGGCGACCGGGGCGGCGGCGGTGATGCCCCACTCGTCCTCGATCTTCTTCTTCAGCTCGACGAGCTCGAGGACCGACATCTTGCCGAGGGATTCAAAAACGCTGTCAACTCCAGCCATGATCTAGCTCTCCTCCTGGTCTTCTTCGGTGGCGACCGCTGCTGCGGTCGCCTGTGTGTCTTCAGCCTGCCCGGCTTCCGCCGTCGGCTCCGGCTCGGGCGGCGCTTCGACAGCGCCTTCTCCGCCCAACTGTTCGATCCGCGCATCGATGAGGCCGTACAGGTTCTGGAGCGGCGCAGTTACGAGCCCGAGCAGGCTGGTCAGGGGCGCGACGATCGCGCCCAGCACCTGGCCGCGCAGGATGTCGACCGGCGGCAGGGTCGCGAGGCTCTCGACCTCCTCGGCCGACAGCACCCGGCCCTCCATGACGCCGCCGCGAATCGCCAGGACGCGCGACTCGCGCGCCATGTCGGCGAGCGCCTTCGCCGCGGCCAGCATGTCGCCGTCCGCCTCGAGGAACGCGATCGCCGTCGGGCCCTCGAGCAGGGTCAGCAGCGCGTCGGCTCCCGCCGCCTCGGCCGCTCGGCGGGTGAGCGTGTTCTTCACCACGGTGAAGCGGGCGCCGGACTCCAGCAGCCGCGACCGCAGCGCGTCGATCTGAGGCATCGTGAGGCCGCGGTAGTCGGCCACGAGCACCGTGTCGGCCGCCTTCAGCCGGCTCGCGAGCTCCGAGACGATCTGCTCCTTCTGGTCCTTCTTCACGTCATTTCCTCCGGAAATGACTCGGCCCGCGCAGAGGCGGGCCAAGGAGAAGAGCAGAGCTCTTCGCGGCCCCACCTCGACTGGACTTCTGCCCGGAGGGATTCCCTGGCTGCCAGTGGTCTTCGGCGGTCGCGAGTCGGTTAGGCCGTAACTGTAGCTTCCTCGAGCTCCTCGGTGATGCCGCGGGTCTTCGCCGGGTCGACGTGGATGCCGGGGCCCATCGTGCTCGTGAGCGTGATCTGCCGGATGTAGCGGCCCTTGGCCGCCGCCGGCTTCGCACGCACGATCTCGTCCAGCACCGCCGCGTAGTTCTCGACGAGCGCCCGCTCGTCGAAGCTCTTCTTGCCGATCGACACGTGGACGTTGGCGCCGCGGTCGGTCCGGTACTCGAGCTTGCCCGCCTTCGCGTCCCGCACCGCCTTGCCGATGTCGAACGTGACGGTGCCCGTCTTCGGGTTCGGCATGAGGCCGCGCGGCCCGAGGATGCGGCCGAGCCGGCCGACGTTCCCCATCTGGTCGGGCGTCGCGATCGCGACGTCGAAGTCGGTGAAGCCTTCCTCGACGCGCTTCGCCAGGTCGGCGGAGCCGACGACGTCCGCCCCGCCCTCCTCCGCCTCGCGGGCCTTGTCGCCCTCGGCGAAGACGGCCACCCGGACCTCCTTGCCCGTGCCGTGCGGGAGCATGAGCGTCCCGCGGAGCTGTTCGTCCGCGTGGCGGACGTTCAGGCCGAGCCGGAAGTGCACCTCGACGGTCTCGTCGAACTTCGCGCCCGGCATGTCCTTCAGCTTCCGGACCGCCTCGACGGGCGTGTACACCTGCTCGCGGTCGATCTGGCCGCGGGCCTCGACGTAGCGCTTGCCGTGGTTCACAGGTCGACCTCCACCCCCATCGAACGCGCCGTGCCGGCGATGATCTTCGCCGCCTGGTCGACGTCGCGCGCGTTCAGGTCGACGAGCTTCGTCTCCGCGATCTGGCGGACCTGCGAGCGGGTCAGTCGACCGACCTTGTCCTTGTTCGGCTCGGCGGAGCCCTTCTCGATCCGCAGCGCCTCCTTGATGAGGACGGCGGCCGGCGGCGTCTTCGTGATGAACGTGAAGGAGCGGTCCTCGTAGACCGTGATCTCCACCGGCGTGATGCGGCCGTTCTGGTCGGCCGTCTGCGCGTTGAACGCCTTGCAGAACTCCATGATGTTGACCCCGTGCTGGCCCAGGGCAGGGCCGACCGGCGGCGCAGGATTCGCCTGCCCGCCCGGGATCTGGAGCTTGATGACCGTGAGAACTTTCCTTGCCATTGCTCAGTCCAGTTTCTTGACGTTGTCGAATCCGACCTCGACCGGCACCTGCCGCTCGAAGATGTTCACCATCACCTGCAGCTTCTGCTGGTCCGCGTTCACATCGGTGATCTCGCCGTCGAAGTCCGCCAGCGGGCCGGAGGTGATCTTCACGGACTCCCCGAGCTGGAACTCCACCTGCGCCCGGGTCGCCACGCCCGTGCCGGCACCCGTGTGGAGGATCCGGTCGACCTCGGGCTGCGACAGCGGCACCGGCTTCGAGCCCGCGCCGACGAAGCCCGTTACGCCGGGGGTGTTCTTGACCACCGTCCAGGCGTTGTCGTCGAGATCCATGTTCACGAGCACATAGCCGGGGAGGACGCGCTTCTCGGTCTGCACCTTCTGGCCGTCCTTCGTCTCGATCACCTGCTCGGTCGGGACGACGACGCGGCGGAACCGCGGCCGTTGGCCCATCGACTCGATGCGGTGCTCGAGATTGGTCTTCACCTTGTTCTCGTGCCCGGAGTAAGTGTTGATCACGTACCAGCGAAACATCACAGTCTCCCTATCGCAACAGCACGTGCTGGACGACGTACTTCCACAGCTCGTCGTTCAGCCACAGGTAGAAACCCACGATCAGGCAGGCGACGAGCACGACCGCCGTGCCGCTGATGAGCGCGTGCTGGCTCGGCCACTCGACCTTCTTGAGCTCGGCCCACGACTCCTGGACGAAGTGCACCGGCCCGCTGCCGGGCGCACGGCGCTCCTCCGAGGGCGCGCTCTGAGGGCGGCGCGGCTCCTCCCCGCCGTTCGCGGTCGGGCGCGCAGCCGGACGCACGGGCGGGCCGCCCGCGAGCGCCGGCTGGGACTGCGCCCGCCGTGCTCGACGCTGCTGACGGGTCTGCCTGGCCATACGAGGTCAGCGAGTCTCCCGGTGGATCGTGTGGCAGCCGCACCAGCGGCAGTACTTCCTGAACTCGACGCGGTCGGGCGAATTTCGCTTCGACTTCTGCGTCTGGTAGTTGCGCCGCTTGCACTCGGTGCAGGCGAGCGTGATCTCGACTCGTACTCCTGTGGCCATATTTGTCTCTACCTTCGAAGATGAACGCGTGTCGAAATAGCGCCGGGTGGGCTCGAACCACCGACCTCTGCATTATGAGTGCAGCGCTCTAACCAGCTGAGCTACGGCGCCCCGCGCGCCGCCGCAGTCTAGCGGAAGGTCGAAAGTGCTTCGCACTCTCTCCCCGGGGTAGCCTCGGCCCATTCGCGTCTACGTCACCGGCGGGGGGATGGGCTTCATCGGCGGGCACGTCGTCCGCGCGCTCCGTGAGCGCGGCGCCGACGTCCGCGACGAGTACGTCGACCTTCTCGACGGCGCCGGCCTCGAGCGGGCGATGCGCGGCTGCGACGCCGTCCTCCACGTCGCCGCGCTGTACAGCTACGACCGCCGCGACGAGGACGCCCTCGCGCGCGTCAACATAATGGGAACGAAAACGGTGCTCGACGCGGCCGCCCGCGCCGGCGTCGGACTGATCGTCCACACGAGCACCGCCGGCACCTGCGGGCCGGTGGCGGGGCGCGCGGCGACGGAGGAGGACGGGCCGCCGGCGTGGGAGCTCGCGGTCCCCTACAAGCGGACGAAGCTCGAGGCCGAAAAGCTCGCGCTCGCGGCCGGCGCGGTCGTCGTGAACCCGACGACTCCGATCGGCGAGGGCGACACGCGCCCCACACCGACCGGCCGGATGATCCGCGGCGTTGCGCGCGGCCGTTACCTGGGGTACGTCCCCACGACCGGGCTGAACGTCGTCGACGTGCTCGACGTCGCCGCCGGGCACGTGCTCGCGCTGGAGCGCGGACGGCCGGGCGAGCGCTACCTCCTCGGCGGCACCGACGTGTGGCTCGGGGACTTCTTCGCCGCGGTCGCCGCGGCGGCGGGACGGCCGCGGCCGCGGCTGCGCGTGCCGTACGCGGCGGCGCGCGCCGCCGCGGCCCTCGGGCTCGTGAACCGGAACGAGGTCGCGCTCGCGCGCCTGCCGATGTTCTTCAGCTCGGCGAAGGCCGAGCGCGAGCTCGCGTATTCGCCCGGCGCGATCGGGCCGGCGATCGCGAGGGCGGTCGGGGCGAGCCGCTAGCCGCCGAGCACGGCGCGAACCACGCGGATGACGATGATTGCGGCGACCGCGCCGCCGGCGAGCGCCGCGAGCGCGGCGACGAGCACAAGCTGCGGTTGCCGGCCCTTCATCCGTTCGCGCGGTCGACGACGAGGACGTCGAGCGGCACGCCGCCGCTCTTCGGCGTGATGGAGAACGAGAGGCCCCAGTGCCCGACCATGACGAGCGCCGGCGCTTTGCGGGTGTAGACGCCGGGCGACGTCTCCGCCAGCTGGTACTCGAGGTTCGGCATCTCCATGTCGAGCATCGCGAACGTGAGCGTGACGTCGGCGCCGGTGACCGGCTTGCCGCCGCGGGTGAGCTTGAGCGCGAACGAGTTGGGCGCGACCGCCTTGTTCGGAGCGATGAGCACCTGCAGCGTGTATCCGTGCCGCGTCACGGTGGCGGCAACCCTGCCGGGGCCGACCTGCGCGAGCGCCTTCCCCTCCTCGGCGAACGCCGGTGGCGGCGGGGCGAGGCTGGAGAGGATCGCGGCGACGAGGATCGCGCCCGCGACAAGCACGACCTCGCCTCCCACGAGCCGGCGCAGCAGCCGCGCCGCGGCCTCGCTCTTCTCGGGCCGCGCCAGCCCCGGCTTGGTGCGCAGGAGGTTGCCGGCGGCGAGCCCCATCGCGGCAAGCAGGATCCCGGCCTTCAGCAGGATGGCCTTCCCGTACTCCGTCTGCCACAGCGCAGCCAGCACCGGGAGATGGAGCACGGCGGAGCCGACGCCCGTGCCGAGCAACAGCATGACGGACACGAACGCCGTGTTGGAGAAACTCGGCACGCAGACCGCGAGCCCCGCGATGCGCCGGTCGCGCGGCAGGCTCGACCAGACGACGAGCAGCCCGAGGAGGCCGCCGACCCAGATCGACCCGGAGACGAGGTGCAGCCAGTCCAGCGGCACGGCAACGCTCCGCGGCGCGGTCTGGCCCGCGTGCCCGACGGTTCCCGGCAAGACGAGCGTGGCGGCCGCGGCGAGAAGCGCGCCGCTCAACGCGAGCAGGGCCGCAACGGGCCGCTGCGCACGCTCGGGCCGGTCGACGACGATTGCGACGATCGCCGCCGCACAGAAGAGGGCGAAGCAGACTTCGACGTCGACCCAGCCACGGCCGAACGCGGTCGCGCGCCACAGCGGGACGACGCCGGCGACGCTCCAGAAGGAGCGGAGCGAGTCGATCGCGGTCGCCTCCTCGAGGTAGGCCGGAACGGCGATCAACCCCAGCGCCGCAACAGCGGCGAACGCGACCGACACCGCCCGCAGGCTCGTGCCCGGAACGCGCCGGACGAGCGGCCGCGCGATGAGCGTCCGCAAGACGAACAGCCCGATCGCGGCCATCACCGTCAGGAGAGCGAGCCATTTCGCAATCACGAGCTGCGTCGAGGTGGCGGTGCCCGCGACGTGCGGGATCTTGAACTGCGGCGCCGGGCCGGGGTTCGGCCCGACCGCGAAGGTAAACGCGCCCTGCACCGGATGCCCGTCGACCGAGATGGCCCGCCAGTAGACGAGATACCAGCCCTCCGCGACCTTCTTCAGTGGGACGACGAGCGTGTCGGGGTTCGCCGGCGACCGCGTCACGGGCCCTGTCGTCTCCGAGCGCGCGTCGACGTCCGTGACGGAGATGATCGCGAAGCGCGGCTCGACCGCCTCGTCGTACGTGAGCTGCACGCTTGACGGGGGAACGTTCAGCGTCACGCTGGCAGCAGGGACTGTCTTCACGAGATACGCGTGCGCGGACGCCGCCGCCGGCACGACGAGTGCCAGTGCGACGGCGGCGACCGCGACGGTGATGCGACGGCGCGAGCTCACGTCAGCGCCCGGCCTCCGCGTGAGAAGAGGGCGATGCCGCCGACGAGGACGCCGAGGATGCCGAGCACGAGAGCGACGATCGTCAGCGTCGACGGTCCGCCGCCGCCGATGGAGCTCACGACCTTGATCGTCGGCGCCGGCGCCGCCGACGACTCGGTGCCCGACCAGTCGACGATCGAGCCGTCCGAGTACGTCTGTTTCACCTCGAAGGTGTACGTCCCCGCCTTCGACGGCTGCGCGAGGAACTGGAACAGCGAGTCCTCCTCGGTGGGGATGCTTCCGCCGGACCAGGTCACCTGCTGGATGACGGCGCTGTCGCCCGAGCCGGTCTGCTGCTCGACCCGCTTCCAACCGGGGCTCGGGACGAACGAGTCGATCGAGAATCCCTTCGGGACGGTAAGCACGATCTGCGTCGTCGTTGCATTCTCCTTCTCGGTCGGGATTGCGAGGCTGTACAACTGCAGCTCGTTCGAGAGCGACACCGCCGGGCTCATGCGTGCGTGCGCCGACGCCGACGCGGCGAATGCAAGTGCCGCAAGGACGACGACAGCCGCTGATAGGAGTGCCTTGCGCATGCGTGCTCCTTCTTGAAGACTGGACATGTCGACGCGACGCATCGGCCGCGTTCGCGAAAGACGGTGAGGCCGGCGGCCTGCCGGCGACGGCTCAGACCGCGACGAGCGGAGGAGCGCGACCTGCGGCGGTCCCGGCCAGCGGCGCGGGCCGCGGCGGGAAGAAGAGCTGCGGCCGCGTCGTCCGCGAGCGCCGTTCCCGCACGGCGGCGGGCGCGGCGTCGTGCGCGACCACTGCCTCGGCCACAACCGATGCGGTGCGCAGGAGGAGGTGGGCGACGAGGTAGGCGGCGATCCCGAGCGGGACCTGCAGCACGAGGCCGCGCCAGAACGACGGCTCGAGTGTCGTCCACCACGGGAAGCGGCCGGCGACGAGGAATCGCTCGACGTGCTCCTGCAACACGAAGCCGAGCTCCGGGATGAACAGAAAGACCCACGCCGGCAGGGTTCGCACCGGCCGTTTCCGAACGCGATCGAGCACGGCGAGGACGAACGCGATCAGCTGCACGGCAGCGAGGAACGCGATCGCAGCCGGCGCATATGCGAGATAGCCGTGACCGCTGTAGGCGAGCTGGGTCACACGCAGATGCGCCTGCGGATACGCCCACCAGTACGCAAGGCCGTGCGCAACCTGCGACCCGACGACGATCGCAGGCAGCACGAACAGCCACGTGAGGCCCCGGCGCACCGGCGCCTATTCTCTCACAGGCGGCGGCCTACGAGTGCTCGCGGATGAAATCGAGCGTGCGCCGCCAGGCGTCATCGGATGCGGCCTGGAACTCGGCCTGCTTGCGGTCGAAGAAGCTGTGCGGCGCGCCTTCGTACTCGACGAGCTCGTGCTCGACCCCGGCCTCCGAGAGTGCGGCGTCGAAGGCGGCGTTGTCCTCGTGGGTGATGTTCGCGTCGGCGCCGGCCTGGAGCGCGAGCAGCGGCCCGCGCATCCGCGGCACGTCCTCCAGCGGCGGTCGCCCGTAGAAGCCGACAGAGCCCGCGAGCCCGTGGCCGGATGCGGTCGCGAGCCACGAGTGGCGCCCGCCCATGCAGAAGCCGACGGTGAAGATCCGCGTCGCGCCGTGGTTCCGGAGATACGCGACGCAGGCGCCGACGTCGCCCTGGATCCCCTCCGCCGTCGTTTCCTTGACGTGCTCCATGTACTCGAAGTCGTCGCCCCGCTTTGCGACGCCGGCGGTGCGCCCGAAGTAGTCGAACGCGACCGCCGCGTACCCGCGCTCGGCGAAACGGAGCGCCATCTCCTCGTAGAACCGGTACAGGCCACGGACGTCCGGGAGGATGACGACGCCCGCGGCGGCCGGCTCCTCCGGCGCGGCCGCGAACGCCGCGAAACGATTGCCGTCGGCGGCCTCGAGGACGAGGTCGTCGTGTGAGACCGAGGCGCCGGAAAGCGCCGGGATGGGCGGCAGCGAGTCGCTGTCGAAGCACACGGGGGAGGATCCTACGGGCGGGCGGCGTACGAGGCGGCGATGGCCGAGGAGCAGTCGCACCGCGAGGAGATGAACGCGGCGATTCGCGCGCAGCGCGAGCGGCAGGGATTGGCGGCGAAGCGAGCCGGTACCAAGCCGTCGCTCGTTGCCCGGCTGGCCGCCCTCTTCCGCCGCGAGTAGCGTTCCGCTGGTGAGACGCAGCCTCGCCGTCCTTTGCGTCCTCGGGATCGCGGCGGCGGTGCCGGGCGTCGCGTCCGCGCACGTCGGGAGGACGCTGCCGGTCGCGACCGACTTCACCGCTCGCATCACCGGCGGTGTGCCGGGCGTCGCTGCGAAGGTCGTCGACGGCGACCAGTCACTCTGGCTGCGTGCGCCGGCAGCCGCGGTCGTCGCGATCCCGGGGACCCTGGGCGAGCCGCTCCTCCGCTTCGACACCCACGGCGTCTGGTTGAACCTCCGATCGCCGACCGCGCAGTCGGATGGCATCGACCGCATCGATCTGCGCGCAACCGCGAGCGGAACGCCGCCGCTGTGGCACCGGCTGACGAGCGACCACGCATACCTGTGGCACGAGCACCGGCTGCACGCGCTCGAGCCGGTCGCGCGCACCGCGGGCTCCGCCGGCCCGTGGTCGGTGCCCCTCGTCGTCGACGGGAGGGCGCACAGCCTGCGCGGCGTCCTCGACTACACCGCGCCGGGAGCGGTTTGGGCGTGGATCGCGGTGTCGGTCATTCTCGCAGCGGCGGCCGCGGTCGCGGCATTCCGCGTGCCGGCGGCGCGCTTCCCTATCGCTCTCGCGGCGACCGCAGCCGTCTGGGCAATCCGCCTCGGGCGGGAGCTGTACGGACGCCCGACGGTGCCGGCCGTCGGCTGGATCGAGATCGCGCTCACGTGCGCGGTCGGCGCGCTGCTCGTGTTCGGCCTGACGCGGAATGCGGGCACGCGTGTCTTTACGGCGTTCTTCGTCGGCTTCGGCGCCCTCTACGAGGTGCTGACGATGCTGCCGCTTCTCACGCATGCGGTCGCCCTGAACGCGCTTCCGACCAACCTGGCGAGAGCTCTCGAAGTCGTCGCGATCGCGACCGGCGCGGGTGCGCTCGCCGGTAGCGTGTCCCGTCCCGCGCTCGTGGAGGAGCCTGTCCTCACCGAGGCGGGAACAGGTAGCTCGTATGCGGCGTGATGAACGGGCCGGTCTCGACCACGATCTCGTCGCCGTCACGCAACGGGACATCGCCCGGATCGACATGCACGCGCAGGCCATTCCGAAAGAGGGAGACAACACCGTGGAAGCTCAGCAGCCGCCTTCGCCCGAGCGGCATGCCCCAGACCGCGAACAGGTCGCCGAGCGTCGCTGCCCGGTCGAACCGCACGACACCGGTCGGCTCGCTCGTCCACTCGTGCGCGCGGCACGACGCGCCGCGCACTCCGATGCGCGCCGGAATGACGATCGAGAAGCCGTTCGCGAAGAGCTCGAGGTGCATCCGCCGGACCGGGGCGCCGGGCACAGCGCAGGGCGCGTGCATCGCCGGGCGCGGCTGATACAGCGGGCCTGGGCCGATCGGCGTCGGTACCGGCACGCCCTCGAGGCTATCGCGCTCGTCTGCGTGCTCGCGGGATGCGGCGGAGGCGGAGGCGGGACGCCGACGATCACCGTCGGCGCCGCGCGCGTGGACGTGCTCTCCGGATTCACGCCGGCGAAGCCGGTGCAGGCAGGGAAGCCGACGACGGTCGCCTTCACGATCCTCCAGCCGAACGGGAAACCGCTCACTCAGTTCAAGCGCGGCCCCGGTCCCCACACCGGCGTCCACCTGATCATCGTGCGCAGAGACCTCGGGACGATCATCCACCAGCACCCGCCCGTGGGAGCGGACGGGCGGATCAGCGACACGATCACGTTCACCGAGCCTGGCCCGTACAAGGTCGTCATCGACGTCTACCCGAAGACGGCCGGCCTCATCCCCAACTTCCAACTCTTCTCGTCCATCCGCGTCGCCGGCGCGTACACGCCGAAGCCGCTTCCGCCGCTGCGCACGACGCAGACGGTCGACGGCCTCCGGTTCACGCTGCACGGAACGCCCCGGCTACGCGCGATCCAGCCTGCGTTCCTCGACTTCACGGTGACGGACCCGAACGGGAAGCCGGCGCGGTTCCAGACGTGGTACGGCGCCCTCGCGCACGCGATCTTCTTCCGAAAGGGGACGCTCGACTACTTCCACACACACGTGTGCGCGGCCGGTGCCACCGGATGCACGAGCGTGTTCGGAGCGGCGCGCGTGACCGGCACGTCGGCCACACCCGGGCACCTGAAGGTGGGCGTCCTCGTCCCGATCGCCGGAACGTGGCGGCTGTTCCTCCAGTGCCATGTCGACGGGCGCGTCATCACCGCGCCCTTCACGCTGCAGGTGCGATGAGGCCGACGCTCGTCCTGCTCGCCGTCCTCCTCGCGACCGCCGCGGCGCCCCAGCTCGCACGCGCCGACGGCGACCCGGCGAGCGACTACCTACTCGTGCAGCGCGTCTTCGTCTCGTACGAGGCCGCAACGGCGGCGAAGCAGAAGAGCGACCTGACGAAGGCGGTCGCCGCGGCGAACAAAGCCGGCTTCGCGATCCGCGTCGCGGTCATCGAGAGCGCGTACGACCTCGGCTCGGTGACGGTGCTGTGGCGCAAGCCGCAGACGTACGCGCGCTTCCTCGGTGCCGAGCTCGCCTTCGTGTACAGGCAGCGGCTCCTCGTCGTCATGCCGAACGGCTTCGGCTTCAACTGGCCGAAGCACTCCTCGAAGGCGGCGTACGCGGTGCTCGCCAAGCTCAAGGTCACGAAGGGCACCGCGGGGCTGCTCGAGTCTGCAACGGCGGCGGTTCAGGCGCTCGCGAAGGCCGGATGAAGGCGCTCGCGCTCCTCGCCATGGCGCTCGCGGCCGCCGCCGTGGCACAGGCGGCGCGCGCCGACGGAGACCCGGCGAGCGACTACCTCCTCGGCTCGAAGGTGTTCCTGCCGTACGACGCGAAGTTCCCGGCGAAGCAGTCGGCCGAGCTGACCGCGCTGATCGGGGCGGCGAACACGGCCGGCTTCAAGATCCGCGTCGCCGTCCTCTGGAGCGACTACGACATGGGCTCGGTGACGACGTTGTGGCGGAAGCCCAAGACGTACGCGAAGTTCCTCGGCCTCGAGCTCGGGTTCGTCTACAAGCAGCGGCTGCTCGTCGTCATGCCGAACGGCTTCGGCTTCAACTGGCCGAAGCACCCGTCGACGGCCCAGTACGCGCTCCTCTCGACGGTCGCGATCCCACCCGGTGCAACGGGTCTGCTGACGGCGGCGAAGGCCGCGGTGACCAAGCTCGCCGCGGCACAGGGCGTGCGAGTCGCCGCGCCCACGCACGTGACCACTCCCGGCCAGCGCAACGCGCACGACCGCGAGATCATCCTTGCGGCCGCCCTCGGGCTGCTCGCGCTCGCCGCGGCGGCGCGGTATCTGATCCGGCGAAGGCGCTAGATAGAGCGCTTCTCGTTCGCGCGCTTCTCCGCGCGCTTTTCCTTCAGCGTCTTCTGAGGGGCCTTCTTCGTCAGCTTCTTCTGCTTGTCCGCGCCCTTCATGACGAAGAGCTTACGCGGCGCGGCGGTCGACCGCTACCTCTACTAGTTGCTGCCGCTGACGAGGTGGAGCATCTTGAACATCGGCAGGTACATGGCGATGAGGATGATGCCGACCATGATCCCGACCCCGATCATCATGAGCGGCTCGATGATCGAGGTGAGCGACGACACCGCTGCGTCGACCTCCTCCTCGTAGAAGTCGGCGATCTTCGTCAGCATCTTCTCGAGCTCGCCGGTCTCCTCGCCGATCTTCACCATCTGGCTGACCATCGGCGGGAACACGGGGTTCTCGATCAGCGGGGTCGCGATCGGGACGCCCTCGTGCACCTTGACACGGACGTTCGCGAGCGCCTCCTCCACCACCCAGTTGCCCGCGGTCTGGCCGGTGATCTCGAGCGCCTAGATGATGTCGACGCCGGCTGCGACGAGCGTCGAGAGGGTGCGCGAGAACCGCGCCATCGTCACCTTGCGCACGGTGTCGCCGATCTTCAGCGGGAAGCGCAGCTTCATCCGGTCCCACTGCTTTCGCCCGGCCTCGGTTCGCTTCCAGCGGAAGAAGCCCCAGATACCGAGCGGGATGAGCAGCAACACGTACGGCGCGTGCTTCAGCAGGTTGGAAGCGTCGACGACGTACTGCGTCAGCGTCGGCAGCTGGCCGTTCAACTGCTTGAAGATGCCCTGGAAGATCGGGACGAGGAAGAGCAACATCCCGATGAGGACGAGCGTCGCGAAGATGATCACCATCGTCGGGTAGACCATCGCGCTCTTGATGCGGCGACGGATGCCCTCCTGCTTCTCGATCTGGAACGCGACACGGTCGAGCACGATGTCGAGGATGCCTGCCGCCTCGCCGGCCTCGACCATCGCCACGTAAAGACGCGCGAAGACGCGCGGGTGCTTGGCCATCGCCTCCGAGAGCAGCAGGCCGCCCTCGACGTCGCTGCGTAGCGCCTTCACCACGTTGGCGAGGACCGGATCGTCGGTCTGCTGCTCGAGGATGACGAGCGAGCCGACGACGTTGAGTCCCGCTTCGATCATCGTCGCGAACTGACGCGAGAACACCTGCAGCGACTTCGGCTGGACCTTCTTGTTGCCGAAGGCGCCGCTGGAGCGCGTGCTGTCGCCGCCGCTGATCTCGCGCAGCGACTCGGCCAGCAGGCCTTTCAGACGCAGCTGTTCCCGCGCACCCGCGAGATCCGGGGCGATGACCTCCCCGGAGAGCTCCGCGCCTTGCGCGTTGATGGCCGAATAGGCGAACGACGCCATTCGAGGGATCTATCGGCAGGCGCGGGCCGCGCCTTGAGATCGTGAGCAGGAACGCGCCCCGCCGCGAAGAACGTCGCCGCCATGTACAGGAAGCTCGGAGATCCCCAGCGCGAGGTGGACGAGGAGATCGGCCACATCCGCGGGCTCGTGCTCATCCGCAGGATGCTGGCGGAGCGCGGCTTGCCCGCGTCGGAGCTCCGCGAGTGCGACACGGTCATTGCCGAATGCCGGCTCCACCTCGCCGACCTCGCGATTCGAGCCGGCGCGTACGCCTCGGCGGCGTAGGCCCGGCTACCCGCCGGAGGAGGGAACGACCGACGGCGTGGTCGTCGTCGGCGTGGTCGATCCGGGCGTCGTCGACGTCGGCGGCGGCGGGACGGGTGTTCCCTGCGGCTCGAGCAGAAGCGTGTAGCGCGTTCCGTCGGCGGTGTTCTGGAGCGTCACCGGCTGCCCGACCGTGAGCGTCAGCGCAGCCGCGCCGTTCGCGTACGAGCCTCCGGCGATTGTCACCTTCGCGGTCTTCTGCGTCAGCGACAGCAGGTGGAAGAGCGGCGCCCCGACCTGGCTGAAGACGACGCCGGCGGTGGGGAAGTCCGTGTCGACCTGCACATTCATGAGCTCGCCGTTGACCGAGATCACCGCGGAGGTCGGAGGCGGCGCGGGCGGCGTCTTCGGCGCCGCGCCGGTCTTCGCCGTCGTCGCCGGGCCGCCGGCGGAGGACGTGGGAGCCGAGGACGAGGAGGTGGCGCCGGTCGTCTTCTGCACCGACTGGTCGAACGGGTCCTTGCTCGCGAAGTTCGCGAACTCGGTCAGCTGCCCCTGGTCCGCCTGCGGCTGGACGAACGCGATGATCGTCGGCTTCGGCGTCGCCGCGGCGGCCGGAGTCGAGGGCACCGGCGGGGCGGCCGAGGATGCGGGAGATGTGCTCGCCGGATTCGGCGCCGCGGGCGCCGATGCGGAAGCCTCGACCACCGGCGCCTTCGCGCTCGGATGCATCATCTTCATCGTGTGCGGCACCTCGTACACGAGGATGAGGGCGAGGACGGCACCCAGGATGATCGCGAGGCGCTTCTGCTTCTTCGCCTTCTCCTGCGCCCGGTCGAGGTGGGCATTCTGCTTGCGCGCCATCAGGGAGTCGCCCCCGCTGCCGACGGCCCGGTGGAAGCGCTCGTCGTCGTCGTTGTAGCGGCCGTGGTCGTCCCGGCCGCGGGCGGCGCGGTCCCGGTGGAGGACGGCGACGAGACGGAGCTCGTGCCGAACACGTAGGTGTCGAGCTCGATCTGTGCCTGCAGCCCGGCGCCGAACGGTGTGAGCGTGACCTTGCCGACGTCGAAGGCGCGGCCGTTCGCCTCGAGCGTCCCGCTCCGGACGTAGACGAAGTTCCGCAGCCGGAAGAGCAGGTCGGTGAGCGTGTAGAAGTTCCCGTTCACGCTCATGGAGATGTGCTCCTTCGAGTAGCCGCTGCCGCTGTCGCTGAGCGGGTCCGGATTGATCGACATCAGCGTCACGCCGGCTGCCTTTGCCGTCTGGTCGAGCTCGAGCAGGAGGTCGGGCATGTCGACTGTCGAGGGCATCGCCGTCTCGAGCTTGTAGATGTCGGCCGTCTTGATCGTCGGCGTGCTCGCGGCCGTCCGCGCGGAGGCGGCCCGCGCGAGGTCGTCCGCGATCTGCTGCTGCACGGCGACCGTCTGCTTGCGGAGGTCGGAGACCTGCTTCTGCTCCGGCCCGAGGATGACGAGCCACCCGAGCGCGAGCACGAGCACGCCGCAGACCGCGACGACGACGACGAGGGCGTGCTTCTGAAGGTTCACGTTCTTCTTCATGACGTCGATCCGGTGGTCGTCGTGGTCGCGCCGGCTGGCGGGGCCAGCGGGGAAGCAGGTACCGGGGCACCCTTGATATCGGCATCGATCTCGAACGAGACAACGTTTTGGCTGATGCCGGAGCTCTTGAGGGTCGCGTTGGCGAGGTCCGGGATGAGCGCGATACGCGAGAGGAGTCGCGCGACGTCGTCATAGGTGAACGTCACGCCTGTGAGATTGAAGCCCTGCGAGCTCTGCGTCGACTCGGCGGGATCGGTGAGCGCCAGCGACTGGACCTGGATGCCGGGGGGCAGGACGAGCGAGAACTCGCGCAGGATTCGATCCCACGCGATACGCGTCGAGATCACGCTCGAGACCGCCTCGAGCCGGGGCTGCATCTGTTGTGCGACGGCAGGCGGGGGCGCCGTCACGTCCGCCGTCTTCGGGGGAAGCGGCGTCGCCGCGAGCTGGATCTTCGCCGCGTTCAGCGTCTTTTGCGCACTGGAGACGCGCGCCGTCTGGACGAGGTTCCCCCCGCCGATGACGATGACAGCGACGAAGCCCGCGACCGCCCCGGCGAGGACGGCCGGCTTCGGCGCCCCGCGCGACGCGCTCTTGGATTCGCCGGGAAGGAGGTTGACTGCGCGCATCGTCTCTAGTCCTCGATCCCGAGGCCGATGGCGATCGCGAGGGAGCCGAGCTCCTCGTCGGCGGAGAGCTTCTTCGACACCTTGAGGCGGGCGAGCGGGTCGCCGACCCGGACGTGCACGCCGATGATGTTCTGCAGCTCGGTTGCGAGCCCGGCGAGACCCGCCGTGCCGCCGGTGATGACGATCTCGCCGATGCCGAGCGAACCGGGCTGATGCTGGTAGAACTGGAGCGAGGAGACGAGCTCGCGTGCGAATGCCTGCACCTGCCGGCGGACCGCGTCGACGGCGAGGGAATAGTGCTCGGGCTCGATTCCGTCCGGAACGGCAGGCGATTCGAGCGAGACAAGGCGCTTGATCGGCTCCACCTCGGACGGGGCGAGGTCGAGCGCACGGGCGATCGCGACGCTCAGCGTGGCGCCGCCCCACTCGATCACGCGCGTGAACTCGCAGATGCGCCCGTCGGATACCGCGAACGTGGAACGGTCGTGCCCGATCGACACGGCGACGAGGGCGGAGTCGCTCTCGTCCTCCTCCGACCGCGGCGCGGCGATCGCGCGCAGGAGCGCGAACGCCTCGAGGTCGACGCCCGCGAGCGTGATCCCGGCTTTCCGGCACGCGGACACGTAGCGGTCGACGAGCTCGCGATATGCGACGACGAGGAGGACGCGCTGCATTGCAGTTCCGTCCTCGTCGACGCTCTCGCCGAGCACGTGGTAGTCGAGCACCGCCTCGTCGAGCGGGATCGGAAGCGCTTCCTGCGCGCGGAACCGGATCGCGTTCTCGAGCTGCTTCTCGTCTTCGATGCCGACGAGATCGAACACGCGGACGCCGATGCGGTTGCTCGCGATGCCGAGCCGGACGTTCTTGCGCGGAAGCTTGTTGCGCGAAAAGAACTGCTTGAGCGCGAGCGCGAGCGCCTCCGGGTCGCGCACCTCGCCGCCGACGACGACGCCCTGCTCGAGCGGCTGCCTCGCCACCTGCACGAGCTCGGCGGCGCCGTTGTTGACGATGCGCGCGGCGGCGAGCTGCGAGGCGCCGACCTTCAGTCCGACGAGGCGCTTGACCGGATGGCCGGAGCCCGAATGGGCCTTCGACGCCGGCTTCGGGAGCGAGATCTTGACGTCGCGGAGGCGTGTCCGAGGCTTCTTCTCGCGCTTCGCCTTCGGCTCTTTCGGCTCCTTCGGTGGGTCGGCGGGCTTCTCGGCCTTGGGCTTCTTGGCCTTCGGCTTGCCGATCTCACGTTTCCACAACGACTGCTTCGGCTTCGCCGGAGCCTTGGGAGCGACCGGAGCGGCCGGCGTGGGTGCGACCGGCGCCCGGGCGGGCTCGGCGGACGGCTCCGGAGGGAGCTCAGGCTCGGCGAGCCACTCGTCGGCAGGCTCCGCCTCGTCCGGCTCGGTCTCCTCGATCGCGCGCAGCGCCTCCTCGGCGAGGGCGCGCACCTGCGCGCTCCGCGCCTGCTTGCGCCGCAGGGAGATGTCCTTCGTCCAGATGGATTCGCCGCGCGACGGCTGGTCGCCCTCGTCCGATTTGCGCCGGAACGTGATCTCCTTCTTCCAGATCGACACCGGCGGCGCCGAGAACGCATCCGGGGTCGGGTCGGCCGGAGCATCCGCCGCGGGCTCGGTGGGCTTTCGGCGGAAGCTGATCTCCTTCTTCCAGATCGACTGCGGCTCCGCGGAGTCGGCGAACCCGGGCGGCTGCAGGTCGAGAATGACCGCCGCGGGCGCCACTTCGACCACCGGAGCGGGCGACGCGACATCCACCGTCGAAGCGAGCGCCGCGACGTCCACGACCGGCTGGACCGTCGCGGCGGCCTCTGCCGCCGCCTCCGCGAGCTTGCGCTGGAACGCGAGCTCCTTCACCCGCAGCGACTCGGCCGTCTCG
>CAZXZX010000070.1:0-12244 GCA_964645445.1 uncultured Gaiellales bacterium | reverse complement strand
CGGGCTCAAGGACTTCCCCGATCCGTCCAACGGCGGCCTGCAGATCCGAGTCCACCCGGGCAGCGACCTCGACCCGAGCAATCCGACCTTCCAGAAGGCGCAGCAGGCCTGCCAGAAGGATCTGCCGTTCAAGGGCGGGGGGCTGAAGGCAGGCAGTGGCTGAGCCGGTGACCGAGCGGTTGCCGCGCCTCGGCCGCGGGCGCGTGTCCCGTCGGCAGCTTGCCGTCGGCGGCGGGGTGCTGCTGCTCGTGGTTGGCGTCGTGCTCGCCGTCACCGATCCGTTTTCAGGCAGCGCGCCGTCGGGGAGCGGGGTGGCCGACAACGGCGCGGCGACGTCGACGTGGACGGTGAAGCGCCAGGACCTCTCGCAGCAGACGCAGGTGAGCGCGACGCTCGGCTACGCCGACACCTCGACCGTGTCGGTGCCGGCCGGGACGGCGCCGGCGACGTTGCAGGAGACCCAGCAGTCGGTCGCATCGGCGCAGCAGACGCTCGCCGCCGACGAGCTCACGCTCACGCAGGCGCAGGCATCGCTGACGGCTGACCGGCGCAAGCTCGCGGTCGACTGCCACGGCGGCAATGCGGCCGAGAGCGGCGGCTCGCAGCAGGGCGGCGCGAGCGCCGGCCCGTGCGCAACCGACGCGCAGGCGCTGGCATCCGACCGCCAGAGCGTCACGACCGCGACCGAGAAGGTGCAGGCCGACCAGCGGGCGGCCTCAGCGGCGGAAGCGACCCTCGCACAGAACGAGAGCACGGCGGCGACATACGGCCAGAACGCCGTGTACACGATGCTCCCGAAGGTCGGGCAGATCGTGCGGCAGGGCCAGGCGCTCTACGCGATCGGCGGCGAACCGGCGGTTCTGCTGTACGGCGCCGTGCCCGCTTCGCGCGCGTTCATGTCCGGGATGTCGCCGGGCGCCGATGTCGCGGAGTTGAACCGGAACCTGCGCGGTTACGGCGCAGCGGCCGGCGATGGATTCACGGCCTCAACCGCGCTCGCGATCGAGCGGTTCCAGTCGGAACACCACCTGACGGCGACCGGACAACTGCCGCTCGGGTCGGTCGTGTTCGAGCCGGGGGCGGTGCGGGTGACGACCGTGACGCCGACCGAGGGCTCGCCGGTGCAGGCAGGGGCCGTGCTCGGCATCACCTCGACGCGGCGGGTTGTGACGATCGCCCTCGACGCATCGCAGCAGACGAGCATCAAGGTTGGCGACCCGGTAGTGATCACGCTCCCCGACAACTCGACGACGCCCGGGCATGTCTCCTTCGTCGGGACCGTAGCGACGGTCCCGTCGAGCGACACCGGCAACGGGTCGAGCGCACCGACGATCGAGGTGGATGTGCGACCGGATCATCCGACCGCGACGGGGAGGCTCGACCAGGCGCCGGTGGACGTGTCGATCACGACCAACAGCGCCGCCGGCGTGCTCGTCGTCCCGGTCAACGCGCTCGTCGCGCTCGCGAACGGCGGCTACGCCGTCGAAGTGGTCGAGGCAAGCGGCGTTCACCAGTTGGTGGCGGTCAGCGTCGGCCTGTTCGACGACGCCGCCGGTCTCGTCGAGGTGAACGGCGCCGGGCTCGCCGTCGGCGAGCACGTGGTGGTGCCCACCTCATGACGAGCGAAGCACCCACGCTCGCACTCAGATTGCCGCCCGAGCGCGGCGCGGGTCGAGTCCCGACGCTCGAGCTGGAGTCGGTGACGAAGACGTACGGATCGGACCCTCCGGTCCCCGCGCTGCAGGGCGTCAGCTTCCGTGTCCACGCCGGCGAGCTCGTCGCGATCGTCGGGCCGTCCGGCTCCGGGAAGTCGACGCTGCTGCATCTGATGGGGACGCTCGAGCGGCCCACCGCGGGCCGCGTCTCGATCACCGGCCTCGACGTCGCCGAGATGTCCGACCGTGACCTTGCCGCCGTGCGCGCGACACGGATCGGGTTCGTGTTTCAGCAGTTCTTTCTCGCCGAGCACTCGAGCACGCTCGAGAACGTCGCCGACGGGCTCCTGTATGCGGGCGCGGGGGCGGACGAACGGCGCGAGCGCGCAGCGGAGGCGCTTGCCCGTGTCGGCCTCGGCGATCGACTGCACTCGCGCCCGACGCAGCTCTCCGGCGGGGAGCGCCAGCGGGTGGCCATCGCGCGCGCCCTCGTCGGCCGGCCGGCGATCATGCTCGCCGACGAGCCGACCGGCAATCTCGATAGCGCCACCGGCCAGGCGATCATGGCACTGATCGAGGAGCTCAACGCCGAGGGTGCGACGATCGTCGTCATCACCCACGAGCACGAGATCGCGGAGCGCTTCCCGCGTCGGATTACCCTCCTGGACGGGCGCGTCGTCTCCGACCGCGAACCAGGGGAGGCAGCATGAGGCGCGCGCTCGTGCTCACCGGCATGACGGTGGTGGCTGTACTCGGCGCCTCCGGTGCGGGCGCCCGTGCTGCCGGCAGTGCCTGTCCGACGTCCAATCCACCGAACGAGCTCGTGCTCGCCGCCGGCAGCGGCCAGCAGGCCCAGCTCGGCAAGCAGTTCGCGCAGAACCTGCAGGTCGAGCTCGCAAACACGAACGGCTGCCCGCTCACGGGAAACCTCGCCGGCGTCACCGTCAACTTCGACGCCCCCGGAAGCGCGGCGAGCGGCGTCTTCGCCGCCAGCGGATCCCGCGAGGCCTACGTCGGGACCGACGCCCAGGGCGTCGCGACCGCGCCCCCCTTCACTGCCAATTACACGGTCGGCAACTACACCGTCGATGCTCACTCCGACTACGGCACCGTCGGGCTCTCCCTTTCGAACACCGCCAACGGGCTTCCCTCCGCGATCACCGCAACGGGGACCACCAGTGAGGACGCGACCGTCAACGGCAGCTACGGCCAGGCGCTGCAGGCACGCGTCGCCGACGCGAACGGCAACCCGGTCCAGGGCGCCGAGGTCACCTTCGCGATCCTCCCCGGCCCCACCGGGGCGAGCGCGAGCTTCCTCGCGGGGCAGGCAAGCGCGACCACCGACTCGAACGGCCTCGCCACCTCGCCGCCGCTCGTCGCGAACGGCGTTCCCGGACGGTTCAGCGCGACGGCCTCCACCGGCGGCGTCTCGACGGTCGCCACCTACGCCCTCGACAACCACGCTACGACCACAGCACTGCAGCTGACCTCGACGCGTGACCCCAAGGCGACGGTCGACACGCGTTACCGATGGTCACTGCAGGCGCGCCTGCTCGACGCGAACGGACAGCCGATCGAGGGCGCCACCGTCACCTTCGCGATCGCCGCGGCCGACAACGGCGCCGCCGCCGTCTTCGTCGGCGGTACGGGCCAGGCAACCGCGCTCACCGACGCGAACGGGCTTGCCACCGCACCTCCCCTCATCGCGAACAAGACCGCCGGTGCCTTCACCGCGACCGCGACCGCGCCCGGCGCGCCGCCGAGCCAATACAGCCTCGAAAACATCCCCGCAGCACCGGCCGGCATCGTCGCCGGCGCCGCCAACGGACAATCGACCACCGTCGGCACGCGCTTCCCGATCCCACTCGCCGTCACCGTCACCGACAAGAACGGAAACCCGGTCGCCCACGCGAAGGTCGTGTTCGCTGCGCCGAAGAGTGGGGCGACTGGACGGTTCACGCACAAGCGGCGGCGCGTCACCGTCACGACCGGGATCAAGGGCATTGCGGTTGCGCCGCCGTTCATCGCCAACGCGTCGGTGGGCGGCTACGCCGTAACCGCCACCGTCAAAGCGAGCTCGGTGCGAACGGCTTTCTCGCTTCTGAACCTGCCAAGCGGATGAGCTCGAGCGCGGGCATCGAATCGCCCCGGCTGCGTCTCTCCGATCTGGCCCGCATCGCCAGTGTCGGCCTGCGCACGCGGCGGATGCGCGCAGCGCTGTCGGCGCTCGGGATCGCCATCGGCGTCGCCGCGATCGTCGCAGTCCTCGGCCTCTCGTCCTCGTCGCAGGCAGGCCTGCTCGCTGAGATCGACAAGCTCGGCACCAATCTTCTCACCGTCCAGAACGGCCAGACGCTGTTCGGACAGACGGCCGAGCTGCCCCTCGCCGCCCCGGGAATGATCTCCCGGATCGGCCCGGTGCAGCAGGTCCAGTACACGGGGTCGACGAGCGTGAATGTCTACCGCAGCCCGCTCATCCCGTCCGTCAACACCAACGCGCTCTCGGTGCAGGCGGCCAGTCTCGGACTCCCTGCAACGGTCGGCGCAACGGTTGCAGACGGCGAATACCTCAACGCCGCAACCGCACGCGAACCGGTCGCGGTGCTCGGCTACGCCGCCGCGCAACGGCTCGGCATCGACCGCCTCTACCCCGGCGAGCGAGTCTGGCTCGGTGGGATGTGGTTCTACCTCGCCGGCATCCTCAACTCAGCGGCTCTCGCCCCCGAGATCGACAGCTCCGTCCTCGTCGGCGTTCACGCCGCCGAGCGCTACCTCGGCTTCGACGGGCATCCGACCACGATCTACGTCCGCTCGGTCACGACCCAGACGTCGGCCGTGCAGTCCGTGCTCGCGGCCACCGCCAACCCGGAGGCGCCGAACGAGGTGCAGGTCAGCCAACCCTCTGCCGCACTCACCGCGCGCGCAGAAGCGCAGGGCGCGCTCAACAGCCTCTTCCTCGGGCTCGGTGCGGTGTCGCTGCTGGTCGGCGCCGTCGGCGTAGGGAACATCATGCTCATCTCGGTGCTCGAGCGACGCTCCGAGATCGGTCTCCGCCGCGCCCTCGGCGCCACCAAGGGCAACATACGCACGCAGTTCCTCTCCGAGGCCATCCTGCTCGCGCTCATCGGCGGCGCAGTCGGTGTCTCCGCCGGGATCCTCTCGACCGCGATCTACGCCGCCACCAAGCACTGGCAAGTCGCGATCCCCACGAGCGCATGGGCCGGCGGCCTCGCCGCCGCGCTTCTCATCGGCGCCCTCGCCGGCCTCCTTCCCGCGATCCGCGCCGCGCGCATGTCCCCGACCGAAGCGCTCCGAACCGTATGAGACTCATCGTCGGCTGCGTTGTCGCGGTTGTCGCACTCGCGGTGCTCGCGGCCGGCTGCGGCGGCGGCGGCACGCCTGGAGTTGCGAACGTCGAGACCACCACCACGGCCACGACGACGACGACGCAGAACGGACTGCTCGCCTTCTCCCAGTGCATGCGCGCCAACGGGGTGCCGAGCTTCCCCGACCCGCAACACTTCGCCGGAGGGAACGTCAAGCTGACCATCCACCAGATCGGATCCGGCAGCCCGCACCTCCGCACGGCCTTGAGTGCGTGCGATCACCTGCTTCCGACGAACGGCGGCGGCCAGTCGGCCGAGCAGACGCGCACGCAACTCGCCGACGAGCTGTCGTTTGCCAGATGCATGCGCAGCCATGGTCTGGCCCGCTTCCCCGATCCGACTGCGCAGGGTGGTCTGTCGGTCGAGATGGTGCAGGCGCAGGGCATCGACGTGCACTCCCCCCGCGTCTTGCGGGTCGTGCAGGCGTGCCTGCCGGCGTCGCACGGCGCGCTCACGGCCGCGAAGGTCAGAGAGGCGATCGACAACGCCGGCCACTGACCCGTCCGCCCGGGGTTGCGCGACCCAGCCGGTTTATCAGGTGGACGTTTCCGGTGCCTCGCTTCTGCCGTGCCCGCCGGCGATGAGGCGCTCGGGATCGAAGAGCTGCGACACGAAGCGCCAAGCCGCGACGTCGACGACGAGCAGGCCGAGCGCGAGCCCGACTGCGAGCGGTACGGACGGCGTGATGACCTGAAACGAGATGAGGGAGGTGAAGCCGAGCAGCGGCAGGCTGGCGAGGGTGGCGAGTTGCTGGGCGACACGCACGTCGCTGGCGCGGGTGGAGATGCCGATCCCGACCCAGATCGCCCAGAGAGCGAGCAGCGGCGTGAAGAGAAGTTGAGCGAGAAGTTGCGCCGGGTGCCAGACGACGTCGCTGACGACGCGGGCGGCGCCGAAGCGGACGCTGATCAGGACGACGAGGTAGATCGCGTAGGCGACGCCGACGGAGGGAATGAACGCTGCGGCGGCCTTTCCGAGCAAGAGCTCGCTGGCGCGGACAGGCGCCGTCAGGACCGGCTCCAGCGTTCCCTGGTCGCGCTCACCGACGACCGAGTAGGAAGCGATCACCGGCGGGAGCGCGACCGGGATGATGAACATCAAGAGTGAGATGACCCCGACGGCCGCCTTGACCTGCGGCCCGGAGGCCGAGGCGGGGATCCTGAAGATGGTGACCAGCGGCGTGATCAGGAACACGAGCGGCAGCACGGCCATCGTGACGATCACGAAGCGATTGCGTCGAAACTCGCGCATCTCCTTGCGCACGACGGTCCGTACTCGCTGAAGGCTCACGGCGCTCATCGGTGTGCCTCGACGTCTTCGTCGACGAGCTGAAGGTAGACGTCTTCGAGCGAGTGCTGCGCTTCGGAGAGGGAAAGCACGTCGGCGCCCGCGGCGACCAGCGCGCGCGTGACATTTGGCGCCGCCACGCGCGCGTCGCTCACCGACAGGCTGTAGCGGGATGTGTCGTCGGCGTGCCAACTTTCGACGCCGGCAACAGCGAAGACGCGTTCCGGCTCGGGCAGTGGAGCTGCCGTCCGGACGACGAGCGCCTTTGTGAACAGGCGGTCGCGCAGCTCCTCCGGCGGGCCGATCGTGCGCAGGCTGGTGTTCAGGATCGCCACCCGGTCGCAGAGCTGCTGCGCTTCGTCGAGTCGATGTGTGGTCAGGAACACCGTGATGCCTCGGGCGCGCAGGTTGTCGATCAGTTGCCGCACTTCGCGGCTTGCAACCGGGTCGAGACCGGAGGTCGGCTCGTCGAGGAAGACGATTGCGGGATCGCCGAGGAGTGTGCGCGCCAACCCGACGCGCTGACGCAGCCCTTTCGAGAGATTGGCGCACAGATCGTTCTCGCGGCTGCCGAGGTTGACCGCCTCGAGTGCACGCCGGATTCGCTCCTGCGCTCGAGTAAGGCCGTAGAGGCCGGCGAAGAACTCGAGGTTCTCGGCCACGGTCAGCCGCAGGTAGAGGCCGGGGTTCTCCGGCATGACCGCGATCTGTTGCCGGATCTCGAGTCCGTTCTCCGTCGTGAGGGGGATTCCGGCGACGATCGCCGAGCCCGCGCTCGGCGTCATCACTGTTGCGAGCATGCGCACGGTCGTCGTCTTGCCTGCGCCGTTGGGGCCGAGGAAGCCGAAGACCTCACCGGCGGTCACGCTGAACGAAAGGTCGTCGACGGCGAGCCGCTCGCCGAAGCGCTTCGTCAAGTGCTCGACGACGAGGACGTCGGGTCCGGACGGCACCGCGCGTGCAGGCCGCACCCGGTCGGGTGGCCGGGCATCGGTCTGCCGCGTTGGAGTCTGCTCCGGGCGCGTTGCGTCGGAAGCCGGCGGTTCGACGGTCTCCGCTTCCGCGCCGCCGGTCGACAGGGCGACGAGCGCGTACGCGCCCACGATCAGGAGGACGATGGGGATCCGGGCCGCCGAACCGCGCAGGAAGACGAGCGCAACGACGACAGCCGCGACGAGGGCGAACGTGGCTACCCAACCCTGCCAGGAGACCGGCCTCCAACCCAGACCGACACGCCTGCGCCGAAACCACGGCGCAGTGACCAGCCGCTTCATCCGCCGTTTCGCTTCTGGGCGTGCGCGCTCACATCCATCTCGTCAAATCTCGACGATACGCGGGAGCCGACTCGATGAGCGTCCTGTTGTGGCTCGTCGATCAACCGGCGGCTTTCTTCACGAGCGCTCGGATCTTGGCCTCGTCGGCGGGAGTCAGCTCTTTCAGTGCGAAGGCGACCGGCCACATCGACCCGTCGTCGAGGTTGGCGCTGTCGTTGAACCCGAACATCGCGTAGCGCTCCTTGAACTTCCCCGCGTTGCGGAAGAAGCAGACGACCTTGCCGTTCTTCGCATAGGCCGGCATCCCGTACCAGGTCTTCGGCGAGAGGTCCGGGGCGCTCTCCCTGACGATGGCATGAAATCGCTTGGCGAGGGCGCGATCGTGTGGCGACATCGCGGCGATCGCATCGCGGATCGCGCTTTCCCCGTCCTCGGCCGCTTTCAGCTCTTTCGCGCGGGCCTTCATCGCGGCCTTCTCCTCGGCCGTGAACCCCTCGCTCTTCTTCTTGCTCTTGGCAGCTCTCTTTGGTGTGGTGTTCATCGTTCTCCTTTCGTCCTTTCGACGACGTGGGCGAAGCGGTCGAGCCGCCGTGGAGTATGCATCGACGGATGCGGGATGCCGGCCTGTTCGAATGCCCGGCGGGTAGATCAACATTGGACCGTATGAATGCGATCCAGGAGGCGACATGGCCACACCGATCGACCGTGACGAGCTGCAGCGTCTTCGGCGCGACGAGCAGGCCCAGCTCGTCGAGGTTCTCCCGGCCGACGATTTCGCGGACGAGCACCTCCCCGGTGCGGTCAACATTCCGCTGAAGACGCTCGACCGCGACTCGACGGCCTCGCTCGACCCGAGGAGGCCGGTCATCGTCTATTGCTACGACTACCAGTGAGACCTCAGCCCGCGAGCCGCGTCGCGGCTCGAAGGTCTCGGCTTCGCCCGCGTCTACGACTATCCCGCCGGAAAGGCCGACTGGGGCTCGTTCGGGCTTCCGCTCGAGGGACGCGCCGACAGCAACACGCGCGTCGGAAGCGTCACCAATGGCGACGCGCCGGCGTGCCTGCCCGACGAGCTCGTTTCTGCCGTCGCCGAACGCGTGGGCGACGAGTGCCAGATATGCGTCGTCACGAACGGCGAAGGCGTCGTCCTGGGTCTCCTCGGCCGCGAGGCGCTGCGAGCCGGTGAGCCCGTCCGCGCGGAAGCTGCGATGTTGCTCGGGCCGAGAACGGTCAGGCCGAGCGCTCGCCGAGACGCGATCGAACGACGGATGCGCGAGCAGAACCTCACACGCATCGTCGTGACCCGGTCCGACGGCACATTGATCGGGGTGCTTCGACGAGAGGACCTCGGGGCGAGGGGATAGTCGCGCGCTGCGTCGAGCGCGATGCTGCAGGCGCTATCGCTCGAGGTATCGCGCGAGATTCGCGAGCGAAGATGCGAGACCGACGGCGTGATCCTCGGCGGAGATCCCGGGCGGGACGTTGTCCGCTCGGGTCTCCACACGAGTGCCGCCGACTGCAGGAGCCAGCTCCCACGTCATCGTCATCGTGCCGGAGTACGCAGGATCGTCCGAGGCGAAGTCGACCGCTTCGACGACGCGGACTCCGGGCACGATCTCGACGAACCGTGTGTCGACGATGTCCGTCTGCGCAGTCGTCTTGCCGCGACCATCCGCCGCATCCGCGTACGTGAGGATGAGCCGATAGGAGCCGCCGGGACGCGCGTCGAAATGATCGAGCCTGCCCGTCATTCCGGCGGGCGGAAGCCACGTCGTCAAGGCGTCGGGATCGATGAGCGCAGCGAAGATCTCCTCCGGCGAGGCGGAGATCACGCGAGTGGCGACGTCAGTGCGCCCCACTCACGCCGCCTCGTCGAGCACGACCAACTCCTCTTCGACCGACGGTTGCGGTCGCGGCGGGCTGAGCAGCACCGACACGAGCGCGGCGCCGGCGATGAGCACGCCGGTCAGGACCCACAGCGAGGTCTGGAACCCGTGGTCGAGCGCGGGCGCGCTCGTCGCTGCGAGGAATCTGTGCGCGTGCAGGTAGCTGTTCGTCGAGGACGCAGCGATCGCGGTCACTGCGGCGAGCCCGATCGCCCCCCCGATCTGCCGGCTTGTGTTCACGAGCCCGGACGCGATTCCCGCGTCGGCGCGATCGACTCCGGTCAGGCTCGCGATCGTCACCGGCACGAATGACAGGCCGAGGCCGGCGCCGCCGAGGACGAAGGCGGGAAACAGGTCGAAGAAGTAGTGCCCGTGCACCGGCAGGCGTGTCAGCACGCCGAGCGCCGCCGCCGAGAAGAGCAGCCCGGTGGTGAGCGTGGGGCGGACGCCGATTCGCCCGACGACGGCCTGGGCGACGTTCGAGAACACGACGACGGTCACGGCGAAGGCCGCAAACGCGGCGCCGCTCTGCACCGGCGTGTAGTGGAGGACGTTCTGAAGGTAGAGCGTCAGGACGAAGAACTGCGAGAACGTGACGGCTCCGATGATCGTCATCGCGCCGTTCGCGACGGAGAGCCGCCGCGAGCGGAAGATGCGCAGCGGCAGAAGCGGATACGGCGATCTCAGCTCGATGGCGACGAACGTAAGGATGAGCGCGATCGATCCCGCGAGCAGTCCGGCGGTGGTCGTCGTTCCCCAGCCGTCGCTCGCCGCACGCGTCATCGCGTAGACGAGGAGCATGAGGCCGGACGTGCTCGCCGCCGCGCCGGCGAGATCGAAGTGCCGGTGCGCGAGGTCGGCGCGGCTCTCGCGGAGCAGCACGGGCGTGAGGGCGATCGCGGCGATGCCGACCGGGACGTTGATGAAGAAGATCCACGACCAGTGCAGATAGGAGGTGAGAACGCCGCCGAGCAGAACGCCTGCGGCGGCTCCGCTTCCAGATGCTGCGCCGTAGATGCCGAGGGCGAGGTTCCGCTCCCGGCCCTCGCTGAAGGTCGTCATCAGGAGCGAGAGCGCTGCCGGCGCGAGCAGCGCCCCGCCGAGGCCCTGCACCGCGCGGAAGGCGATGAGCGAGGACTCCGACCAGGCGAGCCCGCACAGGAGGGAGCTCGTCGCGAAGAGTGCGAGGCCGGTCGCGAACAGTCGCCTGCGACCGAGAATGTCGGCGAGCCGGCCGCCGAGCAGAAGCGCGCCACCGAAGATGATCGCGTACGCCGAGACGACCCACTGGAGGCTCGTTTCCGAGAAGCCGAGGTCCGCCTTGATCGACGGCAGGGCGACGTTCACGATGGCGACGTCGAGGATGACCATGAACTGCGCCGTGACGATGAGGGCCAGAGCGCTCCAGCGGCGGTTCTCGGTGGTTGCAAATCGCACTTGTTGATCCCCCTAATCGTTAAGTTTCTCAATCATTACCGGTGGCAACGCTTGTCCGAGCTACGCTATTCCCGTGGCGAGCCCAAAGACGGAAACGCGGCAGAGAGGTCTCCCGCAAGAGCTCCGCGACTCCAGTTCGTTCCTGCTCAAGCGGCTCGGACTCGCCGCGAAGGAGCGCGCGGTGGGGGCGTTCGAGGAGACGGGGCTGACGCCGTACCACTACGCGGTCCTCCTCTCGCTCGCCGAGGACCCGCACGAGACGCAGGGGGCGATTGCCGACTCACTCGGGTACGACCGCGGCCAGCTCGTCGGCATGTTGGACGAGCTCGAGGAGCGTGGCCTGGTGGAGCGGCGGCGCGATCCGGCCGACCGCCGCCGGCAGCTCGTCTCGATGACCCCGGAGGGGAAGCGAGAGCTGACCCGGTTACGGGCGTTGAGCCGCCGGCTCGAAGCGGAGCTGCTCGGCCCGCTCGACGAGCGGCAGCGCGAGCTGCTGCACGAGTTGCTGCTCTCCCTCGCCGAGAGTCACCTGCTGCAGTTCGGCGGGCGCAAGCTCGGCGGCTGAGCACGGCAGTTACCGCGCTTCAGCCAGACCAGGGGCGGCCGGCCACCCTCCTCAATCGCCACGCTCGCACTGACGAATGAGGGGCTACTCCTCTCGGTGAGCGATAACGGGATCGGCGGGGCAGATCTCGCTCGAGGCTCCGGTCTCGTCGGGCTCCGCGATCGGGTGGAGGCGCTGGGCGGGTCAGTCGAGGTCACGAGCAAGCCTGGCGTCGGGACCTCGCTCAGCGCCACGCTGCCACTCCCCGACGAACTGATGGGATGACGAGCGGCATTCAGGCGTCGAAGTCGAGCCTTCCAGGACGTGCGAACTCTGCCGAGATCAAATGCGAAATGCGCGGCGCCGTCGTTGCCAGCGCGCGTGCCTGTTGCTCGTAGCTGTGGTCTGTCTCGGTCTGCCGCTCGGTGTGCTGTCTCTCGTGCTCCTCCCATGACGGAACGACGAAGAGCTCGACGAACACGTTCTCGGTTTCGCCTTGACGGAAGAGACCCCAGTTCGTTGCTCCCGTTCTCAGGCGTGAGAGCCGAACGTTCGACATCGCCTCGAGAAAGGCGTTCTGATGCTCGGGCCGGACGGTGTACGTGGTCTCGACGACCACGGGGCCGTCGCCTGCGACGGCCGGTGAGACGAGTTGGGGTTCGGGCCAGTAGACGCGAGCGTCTCTTCCCATCTTCGCGGTGTCGATGAGAGGCCAGAGCGGAATGGTTGCAGCGCCGAGGGCCATGAGCCCGCCTGCGATGAGGAAGGTGGCGAC
>CAZXZX010000069.1:0-5857 GCA_964645445.1 uncultured Gaiellales bacterium | reverse complement strand
CCGGTGCTCGTCGTACAGCTCCTTCGGGAGGATCGGCTTGATCACGTGCTCGACCAGGTCGGGCTTGAGCAGCGTCTCCACGTCGAGCCCGTCGCGGTGCTGCGTCGAGATGAGCACCCGCTCGATCTCGACCGGGCGCCGCCTACCGCTTTCGTCCTCCTCGTAGCGGACCGTCACCTGCGTCTTCCCGTCGGGGCGCAGATACGGAAGGATCTCCGCCTTGCGCACCTCGCTCAGCCGCTTCGCGAGGCGGTGCGCGAGCATGATCGGCAGCGGCATCAGCTCGTCCGTCTCGTTCGCGGCGTAGCCGAACATCATTCCCTGGTCGCCGGCGCCCACGCGATCGAGCGGATCTTCATCGCCGTGCTGCTGCTCGAAGGAATGGTCGATGCCCTGCGCGATGTCGGGCGATTGCTCGTCGATCGCGACGACGACGCCGCACGTGTCGGCGTCGAAGCCGAACTTCGCGCGCGTGTAGCCGATCTCCGCCACCTTGCGGCGCACGAGACGCGGGATGTCGACGTAGATGTCGGTCGTGATCTCGCCGGCGACGACGACGAGGCCGGTCGTGATCAGCGTCTCGCAGGCCACGCGGCCATTCGGATCGTCGCCGAGGACCGCGTCGAGAACGGAGTCCGAGATCTGGTCGGCGATCTTGTCCGGGTGACCCTCTGTGACCGACTCGGAGGTGAAGGAAAAGGGGCGCTTGGGCATGGGCGGCAGGCTAGCCGAGATCATTCCTCGGTCGGCTGACGACCCATGAGCCGCGCGAGGAGCTCGCCGATGCTCTGACCGGACAACACCGCGCAGACGCCCTCGGTGATCGGCAGCTCCACCCCGGCGCGCTGCGAGAGCTCGTGCAGGACCGGCGCGGTCGTGATCCCCTCCACCGTTTGCCCGATCTGCGCGATCGCGTCGGCCGGCGATGCGCCCTGCGAGATGAGCTCGCCCGCCAGGCGGTTGCGCCCGTGCCGGCTCCAGCACGTGACGATCAGGTCGCCCATGCCGGCGAGACCGGAGAACGTCTCGGTGCGCGCGCCGAACGCGTCGCCGAGGCGCGCCATCTCCACGAGGCCGCGCGTGATGAGCGCCGCCTTGGCGTTGTCGCCGAGGTCGAGGCCGTCGACCGCGCCGGCGGCGAGCGCGATGACGTTCTTCGCCGCCGCGCACAACTCGACCCCGACGAGGTCGGGGTTCACGTACGCGCGGAAGACGGTGGAGTTGATCGCGTGCTGGAGCTGCCCCGCGAGGAAGCCGTCCTCGCTCGCGATCACCGCCGCGGTCGGGAGACCGACGGCGATCTCCTCCGCCATGTTCGGGCCGGAGAGGACGGCGACCGGACGGCCGCGCACGCGAGTCGAGAGGCGCTCGCCGGTGGCCGGGTCGAGGCCTTTCGTCAGGCTGAGGACCGGCGCGCTGCCGGGGAGCGCGGCCACGACCCCCGCGAACGACGGGCTCGGCACGGCGACGACGGCGACGTCCACGTCGGCCGGCGCATCCGCGAGCGCGATCGGCTCGGCGGGGCGCAGATCGACCTTCGTCAAGTAGCGCGGATTGCGTCCCGTCTCGGCGATCGCGCGCGCCTGCTCCTGGGTGTGGCACGCGAGCACCACGTCGTGGCCGCGGTCGAGGAGGACGCGCGCGAACGCCGTCCCCCACGACCCCGCTCCCACGACCAGGAACCTCATGTGCGGCGGACGAAGTCGATGGACACGGGAACGCCGTCGAGTCCGAAGCGCTCGCGCAATTCGTTCTCGACCCAGTACCCGTAGTCGCGCGTGACGAGGCCCGGGTCGTTGACGAAGATACGGAAGCGTGGCGGACGCGTCGCGGTCTGCGTGGCGTACAGCAGGTTGAGGCGCCTACCGCTCTTCGACGGCGCCTGGCGGCGTTCGCGCAGCTCGGCGATCGCGTTGTTCAATACCGGCGTTGGAATGCGCGCGGTCTCCCGGTCGAAGAGATCGGCGACCGTGTCGAGCAGGCGCTCGAGGCCGCGCCCGGTATGCGCGGACACCGCGATGAACGGCGGCCGTTGGCGGAGGCGGCGCCGCAGGTGGCCGCGCACCTCCTCGATCTTCACCTGCGTCTCGTCCCATTTGGAGAGTACGACGAGGGTCGCGCACCCCGCCTTGCGCGCAACGTCGGCGACGGTGAGATCGTGCTCGACGACACCCTGCGTCGAGTCGATGAGCACGAGCGCGACGTCGGCGCGCTCCGCTGCCTCGAGCGCGCGCAGCTCTGAGTAATACGCGATGCCCTGGCGATGCTTGCGCTTGCGGCGCAGGCCGGCGGTGTCGACGAGGACGAATGTGCGGTCACCGCGCACGAGCACGGTGTCGATCGAATCGCGCGTGGTCCCCGGGATCTCCGAGACGATGACGCGCTCTCGGCCGAGCAGCGCGTTGACGAGACTCGACTTGCCGACGTTCGGGCGGCCGAGAATGGCGACGCGGATCGCCTCCTCCGGCAGCTCCGCCCGCGGCGGCGCCCCGTGCGACTCGAGATAGCGGACGATCTCGTCGAGCAGGTCGCCGGCCCCGTGGCCGTGGAGGGCGGAGATCGGAATCGGGTCGCCGAGGCCGAGCCGGTGCAGCTCGAACGCGAGCGAGTCCTGCCGCGGGTCGTCGATCTTGTTCGCGAGCACGAGGACGGGCTTGTGCGACTCGCGCAGGATCTGCGCAACTTCCTCGTCACCGGGAGTGATTCCGATCTGCGCGTCGACGACGAACAGGACGAGGTCGGCTTCGTCGACGGCCTCGCGCGCCTGTTGTGCGATCGAGCGCGTGATCGGCGACTCGTCGGCGATGTCGACGCCGCCGGTGTCGACGAGGAGGAACCGCCGTCCCGTCCATTCGCACACGAGCTCCTTGCGGTCGCGCGTGACGCCGGAGGTCTCGTGCACGACGGCCGCGCGCGTGCCGGTCAGCCGGTTGACCAGCGTGGACTTGCCCACGTTGGGGAACCCGACGATCGCGACGGTGCCCAGAAGTTGCGAGGAACTCATGACGGTACTAAGTACCCGGACGCAGGGGTCACAGGAGTGTGACGTTGCGGGGCCGGCCGGCCGCATGCTGCTCGCCGAGCCACTCCCAGAGCCGGCGAATCTCCGCCTCGATCTGCGTCGACGCCTCGCGATAGCCCTTCGACCCGCCCGGCAGGCCGTCGAACCGCATCGGCTCGCCCCACACGATCGAGATCGGGTGGAAGTTCCCGAGTTTCCACGTCTGTGAGCCGTGGATGACGCCGCAGATCACCGGCACGCTCTCGTTGAGCGCCACCATGGCCGCGCCGGGCTGTACATGGCCGGGCACTCCCGACCGCTGCCGCGTCCCCTCGACGAAGACGCCGAGCGCGTCGCCGCCCGCCACTACCTGGCGCATGCGGCGAACGGCCTCCCGGTCCGACTCGCCGCGCCGCACCGAGAACGACCCGAACTGCCGGATGTACCACCCGAGGAACGCCGCGCGGTGCGCCTCCGCCTTGGCGACGAAGTACAGCGTCCGCGGCGACGCCCAGCCGTACGCGGGGATGTCGATCCACGAGAAGTGGTTGAGCGCGACGACGAGCCCGCCCTCCATCGGCACTCGCTCGCGCCCGTAGACCCGCAGGCGCGACGCCAGGGCGGTCGGGGCGCCCATTGCCCACCGCCCCCAGGTCCAGTTGAAGTCGACCCTGTTCACGCAGGCGTGCGCTCGCGCACGAGCGCCTCGATGCGCTCGACGACGTCCTCCACGCGGAGACTCGTCGTGTCGATCTCCTGGGCGTCCGCCGCCGGCTGCATGCGCTCGGCATCCTTCTCGTCGCGGACGCGGAGATCGGTCGCGAGCGCGTCCGCCCCGATCCCGGGGCGCTCGGCCGAGCGCCGCCGCGCACGCTCGTCGCGGGCGGCGGTGAGATAGACCTTCACCGCGGCATCCGGCGCCACGACGGTGCCGATGTCGCGGCCCTCGATGACGACGTTGCCGTCCCGGCCGAGCTGCCGCTGGCGCTCGCGCATGACCTCGCGCACCGGCGGATGGCGCGCGACGACGGGAACCATCCGGTCGATGCGCGCGCCGCGGATGGACGACGTGACGTCCGTACCCGCGATCCACACGCGATCGGCGTCGTCGAACGTCACCGGCTCGGCGCGCGCGAGCTCGGCGAGCGCCTTCGCGTCGCCGAGGTCGACGCCGCGCTGCATCGCGATCCACGTCACCGCGCGGTACATCGCGCCCGTATCGAGGTAGCGGAAACCGAGCCGCTCGGCCAATGCGCGCGCAACGGTGCTCTTGCCCGCGCCTGCAGGGCCGTCGATCGCGACGATCATCGTCTCACCAGCGAGTCCAGGACGTCATAGAAGCCGGGGAAGCTTATAGCGACCGTCTCCGCGTCCTCGATCTCCACGCCTTCCCTGGAGGCGAGCCCGACGACAGCCCCGAGCATGGCGATGCGGTGGTCGCCACGCGCCTCCACATGCCCGCCGCGGAGACGCGTCGGGACGCCGGTGACGGCCCAGCCGTCCTCGCGCGACACCACGTGCGCACCGGTCGCGCGCAGCAGGTCGGTGACCGCCTCGATGCGGTCGCTCTCCTTCACGCGCAGCTCGGCCGCGCCGCGGATGATCGTCTCGCCGTGCGCGTAGGCCGCGAGGAGCGCGACGAGCGGCAGCTCGTCGACGAGCAACGGCACCTCCCGCGCATCGAGCTCCGTGGCTGCGAGCTGGCTGTGCTGCACCTGGAGATCGCCGACCGGCTCACGTCCGGCGCGGCGCCGGTTGAAGATCGCGACGCGGACGCCCATGCGCTCGAGCACATCGAGCAACCCCGTCCGGCGCGGGTTGAGCCCGACGCCATGCACGGTGAGATCGCTGCCCGGGATGAGCGCGGCGGCAACGAGGAGCGGCGCCGCCGACGAGAAGTCGCCGGGAACCTCGACCTCGCCGAGACGCAGGATCGAGCGCTCTACCGACACCGACGTCTGCCGGCGCGTGATCCGCGCGCCGCCCGCCTCTAGCATGAGCTCGGTGTGGTCGCGCGTCGGTACCGGCTCGACCACGGTGGTCACGCCGCTCGCGCTCAGGCCCGCGAGCAGGACGGCGGACTTCACCTGGGCGCTCGCGACCGGCAGCTCGTAGTCGATCGCGAGCAGATCCGAGCCCTCGAGCTCGACCGGCGCGTGGCCGTCGGTCGTGTGGATGCGCGCGCCCATGCGCCGGAGGGGGTCGGCGACGCGCTCCATCGGGCGCGCCGACAGCGACTCGTCGCCCTTCAGCACGTAGAAGCCGTCCCGGCCGCCGAGCATGCCCATGAGCAGGCGCATGAGCGTGCCCGCGTTCGCACATTCGACGGTGCCCGAGCGAAGCTCGCCGCCGTGCACGATCAGCTCGTCGTCGGCGACGTCCTCGACCTCGATGCCGAGCGCGCGCACCGCCTCGACCGACGCCTGCGTGTCGCCCGCGCGGCCGAAGCCGCGGACGTGCGTGTCGCCCTCCGCGATCGCGCCGAGCAGCACCGCGCGGTGCGAGATGGACTTGTCGCCGGGCACGGCGACATGCCCGACGATCGCGGCAGCCGGCTCGATCCGCATCGCGCTACCCGATGGTGCGTCCCATGAGGGACACGAGCGCGCGGATCTCGGCGGCGAACTCGGGGAAGTCGGCAGTGGGGATCTGCTGCGGCCCGTCGGAGAGCGCCTCCTCCGGGCGCGGATGCGTCTCGACGATGATCCCGTCGGCGCCGGCGGCGACGGCCGCGCGCGCGAGCGGCAGCACGAGGTCGCGGCGTCCCGCCGGGTGCGAGGGGTCGACGATGACCGGCAGGTGCGTCTCGGTCTTCAGCACGGGGATCGCGCCGATGTCGAGCGTGAAGCGCGTCGA